>JAFRUR010000044.1 GCA_017438775.1 Lachnospiraceae bacterium
GATTTCGGACTAATCTCTATGTTGGACTACTACACCGTAAGGTGTGTCACTTGTTAAGTTGATTGAACCGCCGTGTACCGAACGGTACGCACGGTGGTGTGAGAGGTCGGCGGTCTACCGACCGCCTCCTACTCGATTGTCTTCCAATGTCATATGTGAACGTGGTTTCCGAAGAGAAGACCGCCCCTGCGTGTTGACGGCAGTGTCGCGGTCCTTTCGGAAATCGTAAGAAAAAATGTTGCACTTTCCCTCTTGCAATCCGCCGCGCACCTGTTACAATATTGTTACAAAAAAGTGACGTTCATAAAAGCGTCGAAGGAGCGGACAGAGGAAATGACCCTGTACGAGGCGATAGAAAAAAGAAGATCGGTGCGGTCGTTCGAGAAGCGGACGGTGGAGCGCCCGGTCCTGGAGCGCATCGAGGCCTACGGGAGAGACGTGGCCGGCATGTTCCCCGACCTGGAGTGGAAGATGGAACTGGTCCCGAGGGAGGACTCCCTGCTCAGGGTCGTGGGGCCGTTCAAGGTGCGTGCCCCGTATTACATGATCTTTTGGGCGGCAGGCGAGGAGACGGAGGCCCGTCAGGTCGGCATTGCCGCGGAGCACATCGTCCTGTATATGACGGCGCACGGCCTGGGCACCTGCTATCAGGGCGCGGTCAGATGCACCGGTGCGCCCGAAGGCATGCATCAGATTATTGCGGTGGCCTTCGGCTACGCCGCGCAGGATCTTTACCGCGATCCGGCACAGGCAAAGCGCAAGCCCGACAAGGAGGTGTTCTTCCTCAAGGAGGACATTTCAGAAAACATGCGCACCATCCTGCGTGCCGTGCGGCTGGCGCCCTCGTCCATGAACATGCAGAGCACGCGCTTCGTGGTCTACCGCGACCGAATCCACCTCTTTGTGCCGCGCAGAAAGAACGCTGCCGCGCGCCGGTACGAGCACTTCCAGGCCGGCATCACGGAGGCCCACATCATGCTGGCGGCGGAGGAGCTGTGGCTCGACGGCTCGTTCACGCAGAACACCTCCATGGCGGATCTGGAGCTCAAAAACAGCGAATACGCGGAGTCGTTCCTTCTTTCGCAGCAGTAAAAAATCAGGCCCCTGCGGCAGATGCCGCGGGGGCTTTTTGTCGAAACGAAAACCACGCGGCAGCGCGTGGTTTTTTTGTGCCGGGAGGTCTTCGGCTGCATGCGGCCGGTCCCGTTGGCCGAGGCCTCCCGGCCTTCCGTGTTCTGCTCTCCGCAGGCCTCCTCTGGGGGCTTCACCTGCGGGCGCTTCTTTGCCGGACGGCGGCCCTCGCCTGGAGCACCGCCGCCCCCAGAAACAGAAGGATCCCTGCGGCGGGATAGACGAGAAGCAGACGGTTGGTGGTGCCGTAGATGTCCAGCGCGCCGCGGAGGATGCAGCCCGCGGTCAGGGTGCACACGGCGCCGAGCTGGAGCCGCCTCACCCAGAGAGAGGGGGCGGGCAGCAGCCCCTGCAGCCAGAGGCAGACGGGGACGCACCCCAGAAGGAAGGGCAGGAGGCAGGCACCCAGCATGAAGGGGGAGATCACCCCGAAACTGAAAGCTTCATAGACGGTGCCGAAGAGGAGGACGGCAGCCGCCGCGAGCAGATATCCGCGGCCGAAGCGCCTCAGGTCAGTATCCGATGTAAACAATGTCGCTCACACTCCTTTCTTTGATGGAGGAACCGCCGGTGGTCGGGTTGTTGACAACGGTCCCGTTCAGGACCATAGTGGAGGAGCCGCCTCCGTCCAGATTGTAGGCTGTGACTGCGCCCAGGTCGCGGAGGACCTGCGCCAGCTCGTAGAGGGAGAGTCCTTCGCTCTCGCTCGTGCGGCCGTCGGAGACGACGAAAAGGTAGCTTCCGTCCGCGAGGCGCGCGATCGCCGTGCGGGGGTTGGAGGCCATGGCCTTGCCCACTTCGTCCGAGGCGGTGACCGCGATCTGCCCATCTTCGATCAGAGCGGGACCGAAGGAGAGGAGATTGACGGCGCCTCTCTCGAGGAGCGTCTGCGCGCTCACCTGGGTTTCGGTGATGATCTCCCAGCTCCCGTCCGCGTAGATGACCAGATCCTCGCGGCCGGAGACCGGCGTGCTGCGGTAGAGGACGCCGCCGCGGATGACGTAGCCCTTTTCCTGGGCGCCGTAGTAATCTCCGTTGACGGCGAGGATGGCCCCGTTCTGCGCGGCGGTGACGGAGGTCTTCGCCGTGACGTTTTTGCCGTAGGCGTTCTGTGCCAGGGCCGTCTTCAGATACGTGCTGTCCGCACGGACCAGGGCGGCGTAGATCGTGGTGTCATACGCCCGGAGGGTGGTCAGCTCGATGCGGATATTGTCATCGGTGTAGGACGTGTCCGTCGCGACGGCCTGCGCGGCCGATGCGCCTTCGGACGGGGACGCGGCGCTGTCCTGCGTGCCCTGCTTTTCTGCGGAGGCGGAGCCGGAGGAGGAACTGCTTCTCCCGCGCCGGGTCCTGCCGGACGAGTCCGCCGTGAGAGTGCGCTGCGAGGCCGTGCCGTTTCGGCCGCTGCTTTCGGTCAGGGCGCTGCTCCCTGCGGAAGCACTGTCCGATCCCGCGGATGCCTCCGCGGACACCGCGGTCTGTGTCTGCGCGGTCACCGGGGTATAGACACGGATGATGACAAAGGTATCCAGAAGCACATAGACCGTAAAGCCGAAGAGAAGCGCCAGGTATGCGGGAGTCCACATCCCGCGCCGGGCCTTTTTCTGTTTCATGGGAGAATCACCTCTTTCTGTGTTGTCGGAATGTGAATATCGGGGCGCGGGCTCTTCGGCCGCGCCTTCCGCGGCGGGAGCGGAGCGGATGTCACTGCCTGCCGCCGCGAAGACCGCTCCGGGAGCGGCTGTTCCCTGACCGGGCGTTTCCTGCGCGGCGGTTTCCTTTCGGCGGAAGACGACGTTTCTCTGCCCCAGATAGCTGAGCGAAAAGCAGATCAGCTCCGCGAGAAGTTTGGCGGGCAGGGCCGCGAGGGCGAGCGGTCCGGTCAGCAGGAGAAGGAGCGCGCTGTTTGCGGCGAGGACGAGTCCGGCCAGACCGGCGTATTGCACGGCGCTTTTTGCGAGACCGGTTTCGCTGCGGAAGACCAGGCGCCGGTTCAGCGCGAAATTGAGCGTTCCGCTGACCAGACGCGCGGCGATATTGGCAAAGAGCAGTGCACCCGCGGCCGTGCCCAAAATCAGGGTGAGGAGGCTGTAAAGCGCAAAATCGGTGAGAAAACCCGCGAAGGAACTTGCGGAAAACCGCAGGATCTCGCGTCCGATGCGGAGCGAATCGCGCACGGTGTCATAATGGGAGGAGCGGTTCTCCTCCAGATAGATGGTGGGGATGGGCTTTTCGCGGATCTCGATTTCTTCCCGGGGCGCGCGCAGGAGGACATGCATCTCGTACTCATAGCGCTCTCCCGGAACCGCAAGCATCCAGGGGACCAGCGCGTCCGAAAAGGCGCGCAGGCCGGTCTGGGTGTCCTGCACGCGGGTGCGGGAGATGACGCGGTAGAGAAAGCGCATGAAACCGTTGCCGATGCGGCTGCGAAGCGGCGCGTCCGACGTCATCGTGCGGCTCCCCAGAAAGAGGACGCGCCTCTCGCGGCAGGCGGCGCGGGCCAGATCGGCGGCGTCCTGCGGCAGGTGCTGTCCGTCCGCGTCCATCGTGACGACGGCGTAGGGAGACGCGTAGATCCGCGCGATCTGCGCAAGGCCCGTCTTCAGGGCGAAGCCCTTCCCGCGGTTTTCTTCATATCGAATGACGTGAGCGACGGCGGAAACGGCCGTGAAGATCGGGTCGAAGGCAGGGCCGCTGCCGTCGTCGACGACGACGGGGATGAGGCCCTCGGAAAGACACCCCCTGGCCGCGGCCAGGAGTTTTTCGTCCGGCCGGTAGGCCGGAATGAGGGCGATGCAGGGGATGGATCGGGGATTTGCGGGCTGAGTCATGGGATGTCCTCCTTTCCCGGAGGCAGCGCCTCCGATGGTGGTCTTTTGAGGACATCGTAGCAGAAAAAGCCAAATGAGCCTGAAATGAGAAAAGACGGGGAAAAAGAAAGACCATGACCTCATCTTTCGGAAGGGTCATGGTCCTGCGGGAGAGCGTGTCGGCCCGGAGAGCGTGTCGGCCCGGAAAGCGTGTCGGTCTGGACAGCGCGTCGGCCCGGTTCCGTGCCGGAGACAGAATCTGCAGCCTTACCCCTCCCCGTGGGAGAGGCGCGCGTTTTCCTCTTTCCAGCGGAAGTATTCCGCGACCAGAGGCGTGTAGCCGAGGCGCACGAGGTCTTCGTAGGCGACGCGGTAGTTGCCCTTGTAGTGACGGCCGGAGGAGAGGTAGCGCAGGTACTGCACCAGAGTGCGGTCGATGGCGCGGAGGCCCTCTGTGCGCGTGATCACGGGAAAATAGAACCGGATCCAGGAGAACTCGTTGGTGCCGGTGAGGTCGTAGAACCTGCGGTCGAAGCTGCGGATCATGGCGGAGGCGGCCCGCTCGAAGGAGGCGCCGGTGCGCTTTCTCCATCGCCAGAGGGCGGCCGCCTTGCGGCGGATCTTCCCCTGCATCTTGCGGACGGTGGCCGGGGCGAGGTCGATCTTCCCGTCCTCATAGACGAAGCCCAGGAAGGTCCAGGGCTGTCCGGGGCCGGCCTCCTCGTATTTGGCCATGTTGAGGGTGAGGCCGAGGTCCGCGAGGCTGCCCTGCAGGAAGGCGAAGGCGTCCGCGCGCTCTTCCGGGCTTTTTGCGAAGAGAATCATGTCGTCGGAATAGCGGAAGAAGGGGATGCCCCGTTCGGTCATGGCATCGTCGAGGCTGCGCAGGTACAGGTCCGCGCAGAAGCCCGAGAGCGGGACACCGGCCATGGCGCCGCGCTTTTCGGAGATCAGCTCGCCGCGCCAGATGCATTTGTCCTGCGTGAGGAGATCGCGGAAGAGGGCGAAGAGGCGCGGATCGTCCGCGAGGACTTCCTCCAGAAGGGGCAGGAGGCGGCCGGTGTCGATGGAATTGAAATAGTCGTGGATGTCGAGCTTAAGAGAGCAGCGGGACGACAGGTCCGGAAGGGCGAGGATGCGGTCGAAGGCCGTCTTCGCGGTGCGGCCGGGGCGGAACGAATAGCAGCAGTCGGAGAGGCGGGAATCGTAGCGGTAGAGGCCGCGTGCCAGGAACTTGAGGGCCCACATCTCGTCTTCGGCGTAGGAGTAGACCGTGCGCTTTTTCTGCGAGCCCATCTTGGCGATCTCTTTCTTTTCCGGGTACCCGAAAGCGCGGTCCCCCGCGAAGGCGAGGTACCGTTTTTCCGCAAGAAAAGAATCCAGCGAGCGCAGTTCCGACCTGCTCAGCTGGCCGCGGTCGATTTTTTTCTGCCGGAAAGCCTCCCAGGCCCCCGGGTCCGTCAGCGCGTCCAGTAAACTCTTCATGGAAATAAAAAAAGAAAGAGAAAACGCTTTGAAGTGAGCAATTGCTCACGTTACCGGAGGGTACGGGACCGGGCTGCCTGCAAAGCCGAAGGAACGGCCCCGCTGCCCCCGCCGCAGGCGCATTGCTGCTTTTCTCTTTCTTTTATACAGGGTTGGTGATCCGGCCGGGAATCCGCACGCCGGCCGCTGCGGCCGGCATTGGTTTTCCTCTGCCGGAAAGGTTTCTCCCGGTCTTTGCACCGGAAGGGTGCCGCTTACAGGTACTTGTGAAGCCGCTCGGAGATGTACTCGGGCCGGTTCGGGAAGTGCTCCACGAAGTTGATGAAGGCGATGCCGCGGCTCTCTGCAGCCTCGCGGCTCCAGCGGTATTCGCGGTGGGCCTTGGTGGTCTTGCCGATCAGCATCATGACCAGCTTCGGGGCGTCGCCCTCATAGACGACGATGGACCAGTTCATGAAGCGTCCGGTGCCGCCGACGGTGGCGGGAGAGACGTTCTCCTTCACGGCATAGGCCGGGAATTCCTCCGCCAGGGTCTTGAGGATGCGCTCGCGGCAGGTCAGGCCGTCTTCGACCTCCTCCCAGAGGGAGGCGGGCGCCTGGGACGCGGCGTTTCCGGAAGGGATGACATGGCCGGTATGGCCGGCAACGCCCTCTTTTTCCGCTTCTTCCTTCATGCTCTGCACGGCGTCCTTGAGGTCGTCCTTGTGCTCCTCCAGCGTCTCCTTGAGCGAATTGAAGAACGAGGAGGCCTTCTCCTTGTTCTCATCGCTGGTGAGGTCCTTGAAGAGATCGGACCCCTCTTTGATCAGTTTGTCGAACAGTCCCATGGGATGATGCCTCCTTCTTGAAAGTAACACCTGCAGCCGCGCCGCGCGCGTCGTGCGCGCTTTAACGCAGAAAAGTGTATTTTCATTATGCGATATCTGCAGGAAATGTCAAGGAAAGAATGCGGAAATTCGGAGCTCCGCAGGTCCCCGGAAAACCCGTTCGAAGTTTTTGCCCGGGTATTCAAAAAAGTGTTTGACAAACCGGGTATGCTATAGTAATATACTCTTTGCCTGCAAAATGGCGCATGCGCGAGTGGCTCAGTTGGTGGAGCACGACCTTGCCAAGGTCGGGGTCGCGGGTTCGAGTCCCGTCTCGCGCTCTCAGGCTTAGGGTCACGGCCCTAAGCCCAAATTTTACCTGATGCGGTTGTGGCGGAATTGGCATACGCGCATGATTCAGGTTCATGTCCACTTAAGTGGGTGCGGGTTCAAGTCCCGCCAACCGCACGAGGCAAGGGCTCCGGCGTTCGTCGCCGGAGTCTTTTTTGTTGTCTGAATTCACGGAATCTGATAAAGTATTCTTGCTCCCGGGGGCTGCCGCGGCTTCATGCTGCGGGATGGGCCCTGCCGCATGGTTTCGGACCGCAGCAGCTTCGGGACAGAGCCGTCGGTCCATGTGCGGTCCACCGGGCTTTCCAGCGGGACCTGTGCGGACCATCGGCTTTCCGTCGGTCCATATACGGACCATCGGGCTTTCCGGCAGGACCTGAGAGAGCATGCATCGTGACAGCCTGGACGCCCGGCAGGCCTGTAGAGAAGGAGGGACAAGGCGTGGACACTTCCCTGGATCTGATCTGTATCGGCACGTCGCTGGTGGATTCCATCATCCGCGGCTTTGACCCGGAGCCGGTCTCGGCGTCGGGCTACCGCGCGCAGTCCGGGTCACTGGCTGTGGGCGGGGAGGCCGTCAACGAGTCCATGGCCGCGGTCAAGCTGGGCCTGCGGGCCGGGATCTTCTGCTTTTTGGGAGAGGATGCGGCCGGAGACCTGGTGATGTCCGCCCTGGAGCGGGCCGGCGTGGACACGTCCCGCGTGCTGCGGAGCGCGGACCGGCCGACCCCGGTGACCACGATATTCGTGAATGCGGACGGCACGCGAAAGAGCATCACCAACGGGGCGCACCGCGCCTCCTTTCACCCGGAGCGGTTTCCGGAGCGCGCATCGGACGCGCGCGCGGTCATGCTTGGCTCGCTGTTCCGGGCTCCCTTTGACGACCCCGGGGCCGTCCTTGAGGTCGTGAAGGACGCGAAGGAACGCGGCCGGCTGGTGTTTGCGGACACGAAGCTCCCGAACTTCCGGAAACTGACGCTGGAGGATTACCGCGAAAGTCTTCCTTATATCGATTACATCACCCCCAACGAGGACGAGGCCCGGTTCTGCACCGGCCTTTCGGAGCCGGAAGCCATGGCCGACGCGTTCCTGCGCTGCGGCGCGAAGAATGTGGTGATCAAGCTGGGCGCGCAGGGCTGTTATTTCAAAAACGCGTGCGAATCGCACCGGATTCCCGCGTGCGATGTCGCTGCGGTCGACGCGACGGGCGCGGGCGATAATTTCCTGGCCGGCTTTGCCGCGGAGATCCTGCGGGGCGCTTCGCACAGGGAGGCCCTGCGTTTCGCGAATGCCTGCGGGGCGCTCTGCGCTGCGGCCGTGGGCGCCGCGGCGGGCCTAAAGAGCCGCGCCCAGGTCCTGGAGCTCCTGGAGCGGGAGAGCGCTGCGGGGGAGATGTGAAACAACGCGGCGTACCGTGCGGATCAGGCCGGTCGGCGCTGCAGTACAGTAATACAATACTATCAGCCTGAGGCCGCACGGTGTGGTCCGGATAAGGCCCTTGTGCGCATCATATTAAGTTTTTTGCGGTCTCACAGCGCGGGCCTGACGCGGGCCCGCAGGTTTTCTCCGCAGTTCTGCAAATATGCGCGTGTATTTCGCCCCTGCGATGCTTTATCGCGGGGACGATTCGTGTTAAATAATTGTCAGAACATGAAATTGCTTGGGGCTTGAGGCCCGAGGAGGACGTTATGAAGTGCACGAAGTGCGGCGCCTACCTGCCGGCCGATGCGGTCTTCTGCAGAGAGTGCGGCACGAGAGTGAGCGCCAGAGAGATCAAAGAGACGAGGAACACCTTCGAGGCGACAGGTCTCGGCGGGAGAGTCCGGGGAAAGAAGGGCCCGTTGGCCGTGGTCGCGATCTGCTTTACCGCATACTTCATCATCAGCTTGATGGTGTTTGCGGTGCAGGCCGAGCGCATCGAAAACCTCGAGACCCGGATCCGGATCCTGCAGGACGATCTGGACATCGCGATGAGCGATAAGTACAGCGGCGTCGATCCCGCCGCGCAGGCCTATGAGGCGGCGCTGCTGAACGAGCCCGTGTATCTGGACGGGAGCGCGATCGTGTCCGAGACCGGACGCATCCGCCCCGGAACTTACTGGATCTGGACCGACTGGGACATCTCCGAAGGAGAAACGACCCTGCTTCTCCAGGGGGAGTGGTACGAGGGCAATGATGGCATGAAGATCCCCGGAATCGTGAACGACATCGCGGTCACGGAGAACATGAAGACCATCGAACTGCACGAGGGCGACAGCATCATCTCCATGGATGCGGTCTATCTGGTGCAGGTGCAGAACTGAGGGAATTTACAGAAAGGAGGACCCTATGGCAAGAAATCGCAGAAACAGCAATGAAGGCAGCGGCCTGTTTGTCATCATTCTGCTGATGATCATCTTCTGGAGATGGTGTCTGGTGTTTGGGATCATCGCGCTTGCGGTCTACTTCCTCGTGAAGCTGGCCAAGGCCGCTGAGGAAGAGAACGCCGCGGGTCCCGCTTCCGAAGATATCTCCTCCGGCACCCGGAGCATCCGGGTGACCCCCGTATCCCCGCACAGCGCGGGTCAGCCGCAGCAGCCCCTGTTTTCACAGGAGGAGCTGAAACGGCGCAGAGAGGCCGCGCAGGCTGCGAGGGTGCAGCAGGTGGCCGCGAACGGCCCCGATGCCGGACGCATCGCCCGCGAGGCGGCGCGCGAGGCCTCTGTGGAGGCCGAGCTGGCCGCGATGAAGGCCGCGAAGAAAAAAACGATCCGGATGGACGCAAAGGACATGATGTTCTGCACGCAGTGCGGACGCAGGATCCTGCGCGGCTCGCGCTTCTGCGAGTACTGCGGCGCCCCCGTGAAACTGTCCGACGAGGAACTCCTCCTCGGGTCCGTGCAGAGGGCCCGCAGGGGTGAGGCGCGGATGGCCGAGCTCCGCGAGGGCATTGCGGACGAGAAGGTCCGCGGCGAACTCACGGAGATCCTGGAAGCCCTGGACAAGATCCTGGGGAGCTTCGAAAAGGAGCCCGAACTGATGCGCCGCAGCGGCGTGCGTTCCTTCCTGGACGTGTATCTTCCCCGCACCTTCGCGATGATCGAGAAGTACTGCGGTCTGGAGCAGCGCGAGCTGGCCGGTGAGAAGTACACCGAGGCGCGTGTGCGCGTGGGCGAGTCCCTCGCGACCATCGCCGAGGCGCTCCGCAAGACGTACCAGGATCTGTTCAGCCCCGAAGTGATGGACGTGTACTCCGACGCCGCGGCGCTCGAGGACGCGCTCCTGCAGAAGGGGTACGACAAGGGCGAATAAGCCCACGATCATCAACGGGCCTCCCCGGAACACACCGGGGAGGCCTTTTCATACTGCGAACAGCCCTGCTTCCGTAAGTTTGAAATGACATGCCTGAGCCTCCCCGGAGCGCACGGAGGATGTTTCATACTGCGGATGGGGCTTTGTTCCTATAAGTTGGAAATGACAAATCCGGGCCTCTCCAAAGCGCACCGGAGAGGCCCTTTTATGCCTTTGCAGGGTCCCCTGCGTGCCCCGCATGGTCCTGAAGAGGAGCGCGGCATGAGATGTTTTTGAAATATCGTGTCACAAATCCTTGTCTGCCGTCGTATACTGTGTGAAAGGCCTTTCGGAAACATTGAAACGCAAGCCGGGAACAGGAACATGAGAATCGATACGGAGGAACTGCTTCAGGAACTGTGGGGGCACGTTTACGGCGCGGCCTACAGCGTCACGGGCAGCCGGATGGACGCGGAGGACGCCGCGCAGGACGCATTCGTGCGGTATCACACCTGCAGAAAAGAATTTGAGAACAGGGAACATATCCGCGCCTGGCTGATCCGCGTCGCGGTCAACCGGGCGAGAGATCTCGCCGGGGCCTTCTGGAGAAGGAACCGCGTCTCGCTGGAGGATGCCCCGGAGCTGCAGGAGAACGCTCCGGGCGCGGACGAAGAGCAGGTCCGCGCGGAAAAGATGCGGGACCTCAGACGCGCCGTCTGGTCTCTCCCCGGAAAATACCGGGCCGTTCTTTACCTGTACTATTACGAAGACTGTCCCTGCGAAGAAATCGCGAAGGCGCTCGGCATGACGTCGGCCGGTGTCAGAAAGCGCCTGTCCCGCGCCCGCGGCATGCTGAAAGAATTGCTTTCGGAGGAGTGGAAGGATGATTGAAAAAGAAGACCTGCGGCAGGCGATGCAGCCGCTTCGCGCCTCCGAAGTCCCGCAGATGCGGGATCTGGAAAGGAGGATCGAAATGAAACGAAGGAATTTGCGATCGAAGATCGTTCTGGCGCTGGCCGTGTTTGTCGGAACGGTGATGCTGACGAACGCGGTGGCTTATGCCGCGACCGGAGAGACCTGGATCGGAAGGATCTATTCCCTGCACTTTGCCGCGGGGAACGGAGCCGCAGACGTCGAGGTGTCCCGCGACGGGGATAGCTCCGGTATTACCGTGACGGCCGGAGATGGCACGGGATATTCCGTGTATGAGGACGAGAAGACGTTTTTTGTCTTTGGAAACATCAAGAAGGACGTTTCCGCGGAGGTTGCGGACGGCGGGTATTACCTGTATGAGTACACCGACGGGAAAGGTGTCCTGCACCGGATCTTTGTTGGAGAGGGCCAGTGGGCCGAAGGTACGGACGGCGCGGAATACTTGAGCGGCTGGATGGAGCAGTTCTATTTGCCGGACGGCCACAAGGCGAGTATGACCGGGGCCTTTTCCGAGAACGACGTGCATCCGGCCTGGCTGCGCAAAGCCGAGACGGACTATCCTCTTTATTACACGGGAGAGTGAGAGCCGGGCATAGAGAGCAAGCCCCTGCATCACGCAGGAGAGTGAGTGTCAGACAAAAAACCTGCAAAATGATGATCTGCGGGGCGTCCCAGACGGGGCGTCCCGCATTTTTTTGCAAAGCAATAGGCCGCTGCCTCGCACTTGACAGCGGCCTATGCCGAATGAATGACTATGAAAAAAGGAGGTGAGTAATAAATACTCTGATGAAAAAGTTGTCATCTCTGACGCTTTTATGGTAACTGTCAATCGTGAAGACCGTGTGTGCGGTCTGTAAAAGATATTTAAATGAATTATGAACGCCATATGAACAAACCGTCCTGAGAGGACGATTCACAAAAGAATCCGATGATTCCATGCGCATGTATGACTTAGGCAATGATCCGAAGGGCCGGCCCCGGGAGGACCGGGCGCAAAACAAAGGGCGATTTCATAAAATAATCATACCGCAACCGTCGTTTTTGTGGCATAATGTTAAACAGAGAATTTCTGCGGTCCGTCCGCCCCGAAAAGACCGCACGGACCCCGCCAAGGGGAGAAAAGGAGCGTACATATGAAGATCGCCTTTATCGGCCTGGGGATCATGGGAAAGCCCATGGCCAAAAACCTGCTGAAAGCCGGACATGAGCTGTACGTTTTCGACCGCAGACCCGAAACGATGGAAGAGATGCGGGACGCGGGCGCGCACCTGTGCGCCAGCTCCTCCGAGACCGTGAAGGACGTGGATCTGGTCATCACCATGCTGCCCAACAGCCCGCACGTCAAATCCGTCATGCTGGAGGACGATAAACTGGCCGAAAAGATGCCGCGCACCGCGGTCTTCATCGACTGCTCCTCCATCAACCCCGACGCCTCCCGCGAGATCGCCGCGGCGCTCGAAAAGCTCGGCATCGAGATGCTGGACGCGCCGGTCTCCGGCGGCCAGCCCAAGGCCGTGGACGGCACCCTGGCCTTCATGGTCGGCGGAAAGCAGGAGGTCTTTGACCGCTTCAAACCCGTCCTCGAGGCCATGGGCTCCTCCGTGGTGCTCTGCGGCGACGTCGGCGCGGGCAACGTCACCAAGCTGGTCAACCAGTCCATCGTGGCCGTGAACATCGCCGCGCTGGCCGAGGGCATGCAGCTGGGCCAGATGTGCGGCGTGGAACCGCAGAAGATCTTCGAGGCCATCAAAGGCGGCCTGGCCGGCAGCACCGTCATGAACGCGAAGGCCCCGATGATGATGGACCAGAATTTCGCGCCGGGCTTCCGCATCGACCTGCATATCAAGGACCTGAACAACATCGTGGACGCCGCGAAGACCGTGGACGCGCCCATCCCGCTCTCCCAGATGGTGCTCGAGATGATGAAGGTCCTGCACCACGACGGGGACGGCAGCTGCGATCATTCGGCCCTGCTCAAGTACTACCAGAAGCTCTCGGGAGAGGTTCTTCACCACTAAGGATCCGGAGGTGATCGAAGTTGGTCGTATCGTATAAATGCCCCCAGTGCGGCGCGCCGATGATGTTCGATCCGGAGAGCGGAAAGCTCTCGTGCGATCACTGCGGCTGTGTCACCACGGTGGAGGAACTGGAACAGAATCCGAAGGAGGACGTGGCGTTCACGAGCGCCCCGGGCTCCTCGCTTTCCAGTACAAAGGACAGCTTCAAGGTGTACCGCTGCAAAAACTGCGGCGCGGAGATGCTCACGGACGAGAACACGACCGCGACGGTCTGCGTCTTCTGCGGCACGCCGGGCCTCATGGAGGATCGCCTGAGCGGAGAGAACCGGCCCACGCTGGTCATCCCGTTCAAGCTGACGCGGCAGCAGGCCATCGAGTCCTTCCGCGAGTGGTCCAAGGGCGTGTTCCTGACGCCCCGCAACTTCCTCGCGGCCAGCACGATGGAGAAACTCACCGGCGTCTACGTGCCGTTCTGGCTCCATGACTACGACACCCACATCCGGCTGGACGCGCACTGCACGCGCACGCGCCACCGCCGCGCAGGCGATACGGAGTACATCTACACGGACCACTACAACGTCCTGCGCGACATGGACGTGGCCTACAGCCGCATCCCCACGGACGCCTCCGAGAAGATGGAGGACTCCACGATGGAACTCCTGGAGCCCTACGATTATTCCGAACTGGTCCGCTTCGAGATGCCGTATCTGTCCGGATTCCTCTCCGAGCGCTATACCTACACCGCGGACGAGATGGAGGGGCGCGCCAGAAACCGCGCGCGCCAGTTCGCGGAGACCACCGCGCGCGGCTCCATCTCAGGCTACGAGAGCACGAATATCGTCAACCAGCAGATCAGCTTCCGCAAACTGAACGAGGAATACGTCCTCCTTCCCGTTTGGATGCTCAACTACCGCTTCCAGGGAGAGGACCATCTCCTGGCGATCAACGGCCAGACCGGCAAGCGCGTCGGAACGCTTCCGGTGGACAAGGGCCGGGCGCGCAGTATTTTCTGGGGCATCGGGGCGGCCGTCTTCGTCGGCGCATCGCTCCTGATGGCCCTGCTGTAAGGAGGTGCCGGCATGAACGCAAAGCAGAAACGGCACACCCTTGCGGCGCGCATCCTGACCGCCGTCCTCATCCTGGCCATGGGACTCGCCCTCTGCGGCTTCAACGGCACGCAGCAGAAGGTGTACGACCAGGCCGGCCTCCTCACGCAGGAGCAGGCAAGCGCCCTCCAGCAGCGGGCCGTCGCGGCCGCCTACGACACCTCGCTCGACTTCGTCATCGTCACCACGAATGACGCCCGCGGCAAGTCCGCCATGGACTACGCGGACGACTTCTACGACGACGGCAATTTCGGCTTCGAGGGCAACCACGGCTCCGGCGTCCTGTTCCTGATCGACATGGACAACCGCGAGATCTACGTCAGCACGTCGGGCAACGGCATCCTCTGGATCACGGATGACGAGGTCGAAGATATCCTGGACGCCGCCTACGACGACGTCGTGGCCGGAGATTACTACGACGCCTGCGATGACTTCATCGACGCTGCCGTGAAGGCCGCGAAGGGCGGACAGGAAGCGGAAAACGTGACCGGGGAATACAATCCCGACAAGGAGGACTTCCCCATCATCGACGTGGAGACGAAGGACCCCACCTTCTGGGAAAAGCTGATCAATCCCGCGGGCCTGGGCCTGCGCGGCGTCATCTCCGCGATCGCGGCCTGGATCTCCACGGCCATCATGAAGCGCCGCGCCAAGACCAAATCCACCGTCACCTATAAGACCTACCAGCACGGCAATGTGGACATGCGGGATGCGCGCGACATCCTGACCAACACCACCGTGGTGATGCACCGCATCGAGCGCAATACCAGCGTAGGCGGCGGAGGAGGCGGAGGCGGCGGCCACAGCTCGCACCACATGAGCAGCGGCGGCCACAGCCACGGCGGCGGCGGAAGAGGGTTCTGATCCCCGGCCTCACGGAAAGCGGCGCAGACCCACCGGCGGAAGACGGCGCTTCCGGCGTCTGCAGGAAAGGGCTCCGGCCGTGGCCGTCCGGCGCGGATACCGACGCACAGGATCATCATCCGGCATAAACCACAATACGATACAGAAGTGAAAACATACGCGGCCACGCCGCGGCAAGGAGGAACCATGGCAAACCCGAAGGCAACCATTGAGATGGAAAACGGCGCAAAGATCGTTCTCGAGCTCTACCCCGAGAAAGCGCCCAACACCGTGAATAACTTCATTTCCCTCGCAAACAAGGGCTTCTATGACGGCCTGACCTTTCACCGCATCATCCGCGGCTTCATGATCCAGGGTGGCTGCCCCGAGGGGACCGGCATGGGCGGCCCCGGCTACCGCATCGAGGGCGAATTCCGCATCAACGGACATTCCGAGAACGATATCTCCCACGAGCCCGGCGTCATCTCTATGGCCCGCGCGGGACATCCGGACTCCGCCGGCAGCCAGTTCTTCATCATGCACGGAACGGCCAAATATCTGGACGGCGAGTACGCGGCCTTCGGCAAGGTGATCGAGGGCATGGAAGAGGTGGACCGCATCGCGAGCGTCCGCACGAACCGCATGGGTCTGCCTTACGAAGAGGAAAAGATCCGCACCATCACGGTGGATACCTTTGGAGAAGAGTACCCCGAGCCCAAGACGATGTAAGATTCCGGGAGCCGTCTGCAGAGAATGCACGCTCTGCGCCGGCCGGACGTCAGACATGAGAATCGAAAGAGCCGCTGCACGGTTGGTGCGGCGGCTCTTGTCTTGTGCGGCAGGGCGCGAAGGCAGCCCGGATGCACGTCTTTTTTTCAGGGCATATTCCCGGGGATGGCCGGATTCAGAAGGGAGCGCTTCAGCGACGTATTTACGGGAAAGTTCGGTCCGGAAGCACGAACTCCAGGAACCTGCGCACCGCCTCCGGATGCGGGGCGTCCTTGGCGATGAGGAAGAGCCGCGCCTGCGGCGCGGGCCCGTTTTTCGGGAGATACCGCGCCCCGGTCAGGGCCAGGGCGTAGCCGAAGAGGCCGTCGGCGCTCTCCATGCGCCCCGCGAGCGAGGCCTGCTCCGCGGGCGTAAAGAAGGAGGCCAGAGAGGCCGCGCGGCCGGCGCCGATCAGGGCCGCGGCGGTGTCCTCGTCGGTGACGATGAAGTCCAGCTGCCCTCCGCTCAGGAGTTTTTTCAGCCGCGACGGAGAGGAAAAGTCCCAGATGCCGTCCTTCGGAGAGGCCGCAAAGCCGGATTCGAGCCGGACCGTCTGGCGCCGCACGTCCGCCTCGAGGGCGATCTCCATCTGCGCGGTGAGCGCCGTTGTGTCGGCCGCCGCCTCGTTCTCGTTGATCCAGATCCCGGTCAGCAGGACCTCGCGCGCAGGGAAGAAGACCTGCCGTGCGGCAAAGAGGAGCAGGATGAGAACGGCCGCTGCCGCGGCCAGCTGCCATATGCGTGTGGTTTTCCGCCCTGCGGTCTGTTCCCGGGCGGGAGAGGGTTCCGTGTTTGTCTTCATGAGTCCTCGCGATATTTCATAAAGAAAGAGCCGGACATGCCGGCCCAAGTGCCGCGTCGGAGACCTGCAGAAGCAGAAGGGCCGGCGCGGCCCGCCGTCTTGCTTTTTATGTCCGCAGACAGTATAATATAGCGCGGCAAAAAAGGAAAGGGAGAAGGCCGGCGCGCGCCCGTTTTGCGCCGGATCGGACAGGTGCTCCAGATGACAGAAACAGAAAACCGCGGCTGGCGCCGCCTCATCGGAAGCCGGGAATTCTACCGGCGCGTTCTTCTGGTGGTCGTTCCCATCATGATCCAGAGCGGCATCACGAACTTCGTGGGCATGCTCGACAATGTGATGGTCGGCCAGATCGGCACGGACCAAATGTCCGGCGTTTCCATCGTCAACCAGCTGCTCTTCGTGTACAACCTCTGCTGCTTCGGCGGCTTCGCGGGGGCCGGGATCTTCACGGCGCAGTTCTTCGGCCGCGGGGACGACGAGGGCGTCCGCCACACCTTCCGCTTCAAACTCTATCTCGCCCTCGGCATTTTCGCGGCGGGTCTCTTTGTCCTCACGGTGTTCGAGGGGCCCCTCATCCGGTCCTATCTGGGGCAGGAGAGCGGCATCGGCGATGCGGAGGCCACCTTCGGGTATGCGGCGGAATATCTCCTCTGGATGCTGGCCGGGCTGTTTCCGTTCGCGCTCTCCCAGGTCTACGCCTCGACGCAGCGCGAGTGCGGCGAGACCCTGATCCCGATGTATTCCGGAATCGCGGCGGTCTTCGTGAACCTGGTCTTCAACTACATCCTGATCTACGGAAAGTTCGGCGCACCCGCCCTGGGCGTCGTCGGCGCGGCCATTGCGACGGTGCTCTCGCGCTTCGTGGAGATGCTCATCCTCGTGATCTACGTGCACACGCACCCGAAGAAGTACCCCTACGCCGTGGGCCTGTACCGGTCCTTCCGCGTGCCGGCCGCCCTGGCGAAGAGCATCGTCATCAAGGGTTCGCCCCTGCTTCTCAACGAGTTCCTCTGGTCCGCCGGCATGGCCAGCCTCCTGCAGCGCTATTCCGTGCGCGGCCTGGAGGTGATCGCGGCCTTCAACATCAGCATGACGATCTCGAATGTGTTCAACGTCGTCTTCATCTCGATGGGGAGCGCCACGGCCATCATCCTGGGGCAGGAGCTGGGCGCGGGAGATCCGCACGTGCGGGACGATGCCGACCGCCTCGCAGTCACTTCGGTCGGGGCCTGCGTGGTGAGCGGCGCCATGCTGTTCGGCATGTCCTACCTGTTCCCGCAGATCTACAACACGGAGCCGGAGGTGCGGCTGCTGGCCGGGCGCTTTATCCGCGTGGCGGCCGTCTGCAGCCCCATCCACGCCTACGCGAACATCCTGTATTTCACGCTGCGTTCGGGCGGAAAGACGCTGATCACCTTCCTGTTCGATTCCTGCTTCATCTGGGTGGTCTCCATCCCGGCCGCGCATCTGCTGACGAGATATACGGGCATCCCCATCGGCACGGTGTACCTGATGGTGCAGCTTCTGGAGATCGTCAAGTGCCTGTTCGGCGGGATCCTCGTGAGGAAGGGCGTGTGGGTGCACGACATCACAAGGCTGGGGAAAGCGTAAACCGGAACGGACGGGTCATATATGTTCCCTGCCGTGCGAATAATATAACAAAAAATAATACCATGTCATGCGGTTATAACTGTTGATTTTGAAGATACAGCCTGTTATACTTTCTTGATAAAGGAGACAGCGGGTCTTTTGCAGGCGCGCGGTCGCGGCGCGGCCGGCCCGGCTCCGATCGGAAAGCGCCCCTTCCGCGGGGCGGAAAGACAGAGCATTCATTAGAAATCCATACAGGGAGGAAAAACGATGTCATATGTAGATGAAGTCATGGCAAAGGTCCAGGAGAAATACCCCGCAGAGCCGGAGTTCCTGCAGGCCGTCAAGGAAGTGCTGGATTCGGTTCGCGTCGTCGTGGAGGCGAACGAGGAGAGGTACCGCAGAGACGCGCTTCTTGAGCGCCTCGTGGAGCCGGAGCGCATCGTGTCCTTCCGCGTGCCGTGGGTGGACGACAAGGGCCAGGTGCAGGTCAACCGCGGCTACCGCGTGCAGTTCAACAGTGCCATCGGCCCGTACAAGGGCGGCCTCCGCTTCCATCCCAGCGTGTATCAGGGCATCATCAAGTTCCTGGGCTTTGAGCAGATCTTCAAGAACTCCCTGACCGGCCTGCCCATCGGCGGCGGCAAGGGCGGTTCCGATTTCGATCCCAAGGGCAAGAGCGACCGCGAGGTCATGCGCTTCTGCCAGTCCTTCATGACCGAGCTCTTCAAGTACGTCGGCGCGGATGAAGACGTCCCGGCCGGCGATATCGGCGTGGGCGGCCGCGAGATCGGCTTCCTGTACGGCCAGTACAAGAAGATCACGAACCTGTACGAGGGCGTTCTGACCGGCAAGGGCCTGTCCTACGGCGGCTCCCTGGCCCGCACGCAGGCCACCGGCTACGGCCTGGTCTACATCGTGGAAGAGATCCTGAAGCACATGGGTCAGGAACTGGCCGGCAAGAAGGTCGCCGTCTCGGGTTCCGGCAACGTCGCCACCTACGCGGTGGAGAAAGCCCAGCAGCTGGGCGCCTGCGTCATCTCGATGAGCGACTCCAACGGCTTTGTCTACGATCCCGAAGGCATCAAGCTGGACGTCGTCAAGGAGATCAAGGAAGGCCGCCGCGGCCGCATCAAGGAGTATGTCCAGGAAGTGCCCACTGCAACCTATACCGATGGCTGCCGCGGCATCTGGACCATCCCCTGCGATATCGCACTCCC
>JAFRUR010000045.1 GCA_017438775.1 Lachnospiraceae bacterium
ATGGCCGATTATATTGATTACTACAACAACGAGCGCATCCAGGCAAAAACAAAGTGGATGCCACCTGTAAAATACAGAATGGCATCCACTAGTTGAGCCTCGGTCATAAATCAATGTGTCCAGAAAATGGGGTACACATCAGGGAGGGCGGGGTTTTTGTGTGCAGGCTGCGCGGATGCGTTTTGCGGTTCGTGCGGAGTGCGGCGGCATTCTGCGGTTTGTGCGGGAACGGGGCGGGGTACGGTGACATTTCGCACTTTGTCTGCAAATAGAGCCGGCATTTTCGCGGATGCGGCCCTGTACCGTGCGGGTCGCGTAAATTACAATGATACTATAGAGAAGGTTCTTTCAAATAGCCTTAAGAAAGGGGTGCGGAAATGAAAAAGCTGACAAAATGGCTCCTGATGGCCTTGGCATTCGTGTACTTCGTATCGCCGGCCGACGCCTTCCCCGGCCTCGCGGACGACATCGTCGTGATCGCGCTGGTGATCCTGGCGATGCGGGGGCTGGAGGCGGAGGAGTAGGCTTGGCGATATAAAATGGATTCGAAATGAAAACGACCTTCCGGCTGCTGTCGGGAGGTCGTTATCGTTTGGGGTATTCGGTGATTAGGTTTGAGGCGCCGGAAATGTAATCCATCGAGACATTGTAGTATTTTGCAAGGCGGAGAAGACTATCGACAAGGATACGGGTTCATAATCGTCTGTATTTGCGACAAACATCTTTCTCTATTTCCACCCCAGTTCCCCTCCGTAACCGCCCCTCTTGCCCGCTCCTCCGCGGTCAGGTATACTGTTGGCATCAGAGTCGACGCTGATCGAGGTGAGGAATTGGACAGAACGGACGAAAGAATCATCGAGCTGCTGCGAAGGAACGGGCGCATGAGTTTTAAGGCGCTGGGGGATGTCCTCGGCATGTCCCGGCCGGCGGCCAAGAAGCGGGTGAGGAAGCTGGAAGAGGCCGGCATCATCCGCGGATACGCGGCGCGCGTGCGCCGCGAGGGCGAGATCACGGTGCTGATCGACATCGTGACGGTGCCCGGCCGGTGCGATGCCGTGCTCGATTACCTGAACACGGAGACCGCGTACGTGCGCCAGATCTACCGGACCACGCTGGAGAACCACATCCACGCGGTGGCCGTGTCCGATTCGGTCCGAAACCTCAAGTATCTGACGGAGATGATCCAGAAGACGTGCGGAAGCGACATCGCAGAGATGTCCTGCCATGCCGTCAAAGAGGTCGTCAAGGATGTATACGGAGGGATACGGAGTGAACAGAGATCAGAGTCGGACGAGAGCCGAGAGACGTGAGTGGCCGGAGGGAGTTGTTCTGGAGGAAAAGCGCGGCGGGAGGTTCCGCTTCCGCGTGTACCTGACGCCGGCCATGGAGAGGTCGCCGCTGGAGGCCATGGAGCTGTCGGTGCGCGCGTACAACAGCCTGATGCGCGCGGGATACAGCACCGTCGGCCAGCTGACGGAGGCGATGGCGGCGGGAGATGACCTGCACCGGATCCGCGGCTGCGGAAAGAACACGGTGCGGGAGATCGGGGAAAAGCTGTTTCTGTACCAGTACAACAGCCTCCCCGCCCACCGCAGGCAGTCCTACCTGCAGGAGGTCGCGGACCTGAACCGGCCGGCCTCTACAGATAATTCATGACGTAAAACAGCACCACCACCTGCGCGAGCAGGATCAGCGGCACGCCCACCGAGAAGTAGTCCTTCTGCGTCTTGTGGCGGAAGAGGTACATCCCGGCCAGGGCGCCGACGGAGCCGCCCGCGAACGCGAGCGCGAGCAGGGTGACGATGGGGATGCGCCGGCGGTCCTTGACGGCGTTTCGCTTGTCGATGCCGTAGGCGATCAGGGTGATGACGTTGATGACGGCCAGGTAAATCAGGAGCGGCCGGTGCGCCGCGAGATACGCAAAGAACGCAAAGGTGAGCGTCCGTTTCGGCTGACCGTTGATCATCAGATAGGCGACGATCTGGATCGCCAGAGCGCAGATCACGAAGACGCGCGACATCATGTTTTCCTTGACGGCCTTGCGGTCGAAGAGGAGCATCGCGAGGAGGATGCCCGCCGACGCACCCAGGACGGCAAGCACCATGAGGAAGCCGCCGAGCAGCCGCTTGGCCCTGCCCGGAGCGAGCCTTGTGCTTAACGCAAAGAGCACAAAGCCGACCGCATTCACGATGATCAGGTAATATTCCAGATTTCCCAGACCCATAGGTTTCACCTTCAAAGCGAGGGGGCGCAGGCGCGTCCCCTCATTTTCATTTTTCGTTCGGACTCTGCAGAGCTCGCGGTTTCCGGCCTTTCCCGGTCCGTTCCTCGGGGTTCTCTTTTCCGAAACAGAGCGGTGCTGTCGATGTTTCCGAAAAAAGTATAGCGGAATTGAAAGCGTTCCGCAAGACAGCGAACCGGCGGGTTTTGCGGTTTCTCTGCGGTCATCGGCGCGAATTACTGCGGTGCGGCGCTGTTTTCCGCGTGTGTTTTCCGGCAGAAAGAAATTGACGGACGGTCATATTTTCCCTACAATTGTCCACAGGTCTGTCTAAACCTGTTTCGTATCAAGGGGCGCCGGGAAGAAGAGAAGACCCGCCCCGCGGAGAACATCGATGGAAAACACACTGGGAATCATCATCCTGAACTATAACGGATACGCCGATACGGTCGAGCTGATCGACAGCATCAAAGCGCACGTATCCGGAACGCCGTACGAGATCATCGTCGTGGACAATGCTTCCAAGGAGAACGACGCGGATCTTCTGGAGGAAAAGTACGGCGCGGATATCGCCGTCCTGAGATCGCCCCGGAACAAGGGGTATGCGGCGGGCAACAACATGGGCATCCGCCATGCGTATGAACGGGGCCTGAAGTACTTCTGCATCCTCAATAACGACACCGTTGTTGCGGAAGATTTCTTCGCGGCGATGATGCGCTATCTGGATCTTCACAGGGACGTCGCTTTTGTCGGGCCGGCGCTGGTGTGGCCGGGCGGCGCGGTGGTCCAGAGCACCGGCTCCAGAATCAAACGGCTCAAGGCAATGTCCTACAATCTCAATGCCGGGGCCGTGTACGCGGATCTGGACAAGTCCGAGATTCCCTGCGACATGCTGGTCGGCGCCTGCATGATGTTCACGCGGGAGACCCTGGAGCAGATCGGGTATCTCCCCGAAGTCTATTTTCTCTGCTTTGAGGAGACGGAGTGGTGTCTGAAGGCGAAAGACCTGGGGAAGAAGTGCGTCTGCCTGCCGGAGCACTATATCTTCCACAAGGAGTCCGTTTCGATGAATAAGCAGAGCGGACTCTTCGGATACCTGGTCGTGCGGAACCGCGTCGTGTTCGCGAAACGGACGCTTCCGCTCCCGCTGTTTCTCGTGTTTCTGTTTTACAATACCTGTCGGCTGATCCTTCAGAGCTTTGTGTTTAAACGAAATCTGAAAGAGCAGCTCCGGTATCAGCACGACGGGCTGACCGGGAAAATCGACAAAAGGTTCCCGTTTATCTGGATCGGCGAGGACGGATCCGCTGTCATCATCTGAATGACGGGGACGGATCCGCTGTCATCATCTGGATCAACGGGACTGGTCCGCATTCCGTATCCGGATCAATGCGGACGGATCCGCTGTCACTATCTGCATCAACAGAGACTGACCGGAATATCATATTTTGGGACAGAGAAAGGGGACGCCGCGCGGGCGTCCCCAATTTTGTTGCTCTGCGGCCGACGGCCCTGCGAAACGCGGCGGCCGGCACCGGCTCACTTACTTCACGTTTTTCCTCTTTTTCCTGTCTTTGTTGAGGGAGAGGAGCAGCTCGTTCTTCACGTCGTACAGCTTCTGGGAGAGGTCGATGTGCGCGCGCTGGGGGTTGACCAGACGCTTCATCTCGGGCCACAGGGTGTTGAGCTCGGTCGCGCAGTAGGTCTTGATGTCCATGACGGCGGGGGACTGGTACATGCACTCGCCCTTGTAGAAGATGGGCACCAGCATCTCGCGCACGGAGTAGGAGCCGCCGGGCAGCAGGGTCTGCTTCCAGGTGTCGACCGGGTCGAAGAGCAGCAGATCCTGTTCGGGGTCGATCTTCTCGTCCGCGAAGCTGATCTGGTCCGCGATGAACATGCCGTTCTCTTTGTCGTAGATGCGGTAGACGGTCTTGTTGCCGGGGTTCGTGACCTTCTCGGTGTTCTCGGAGAGCTTGATCTTGGGGATGTAGGCGCTTGTCTTATCGTCCCAGACGGCCGCCAGTTTGTACACGCCGCCGAAGGACGGGCAGTCCTCGGAGGTGATCATGCGCGTGCCGACGCCCCAGCTGGTGATGGGCGCGCCCTGCTGGCGCAGGCTGTTGATCAGGTGCTCGTCCAGGTCGCTCGAGGCGGAGATGATGCAGTCGGTGAAGCCGGCCTCATCGAGCATGCGGCGCGCCTCCTTGGAGAGATACGCGAGGTCGCCGGAGTCGAGGCGGATGCCGTAGCCGGGACGGAGCATGCCTGCGTCGCGCATCTCCTGAAACACGGTGATGGCGTTCGGGACGCCGCTGCGCAGGGTGTCGTAGGTGTCGACCAGCAGGATGCAGGCGCTCGGATAGAGCTTCGCGTAGGTGCGGAAGGCCGTGAGCTCGTCCGGGAAGGACATGATCCAGCTGTGCGCGTGAGTGCCCTTCGCGGGGATGTCGAACATCTGGCCCGCCAGCACGTTGGAGGTGCCGACGCAGCCGGCGATGACCGCGGCGCGGGCGCCGTAGGTGCCGGCATCCGGGCCCTGGGCGCGGCGCAGGCCGAACTCCATGACGCCGCCCGGCGCGGCCGCTTCCACGACGCGGCAGGCCTTGGTGGCGATCAGGCTCTGGTGGTTGATGATGTTGAGGAGAGCGGTCTCCAGAAGCTGCGCCTGGGTGATGGGCGCCTCGACCTTGACCAGGGGCTCTTTCGGGAACACGACGCTGCCCTCGGGGATGGCGTAGATGTTGCCGGTGAAGTGGAAGCCGCGCAGGTACTCGAGGAAGTCCTCGTCGAAGAGCTTGATGGAGCGCAGGTACTCGAGGTCGCCTTCCGTGAAATACAGGCCGTTGATGTAGTCGATGACCTGCTCCAGACCGCAGCAGATGGCGAAGGCGTTGCCGCAGGGGTTCTTCCGGTAGAAGGCGTCAAAGATGACGGGCATGTTCATGCCGGACTTGAAATAGCCCTGCATCATGGTGAGCTCGTACAGGTCGGTGAGCAGCGTGAGATGCCTGTCCGTCGAGGACTTGGGCACGAATTCGAAGTAGGACTTTTCGGCCATGGGAGACCTCCTTTTCGGGCGCGGGATCAGGTCCCGCATCTTTTGTCATCATAGCACACGCAGGCGCCTTTGTCACGAATGAGCGAGGCTGCAGGCCGTGTTTTTCTCGTTTTTTCTGAGGAAAATGCCGGAGAGAAGGCCGCATCGGGCTGTGTCCGGCGGGTTTGAGAAGCGGCGGGCTCCCGCCCCTGCGGCGGACAGGAACGATTCTGCCCCGGCCCGGACGGCAAAAAAACAGAGCCCCGGGTTTCGAAAGAATGAAAAAGTGAAGGGAAATCAGGTTTTTGGAATAGCGATTTTCCCGGTTGTATCTTCCCCTGCGGGCCGCGGGTATGCTATACTGAAATTGCGCCGGATGACGCTTCTTTTCCGCGCGCGAAAATGACGGAAAAATTACCGGCATCCCGTGCACCCCGGGCGGGGGCGGGTCAAAAAAGAAACGGAGGAGCCCATGGAGTACAAGACCGATATCGAGATCGCGCAGGCCTGTCAGATGAAGAAGATCACGGAGATCGCGCAGATCGCCGGCGTTCCGGAGGAATATCTGGAACAGTACGGGAACTACAAGGCCAAGGTGGACTACCGCATGCTCAAGGATCTTGCGGACAGACCCGACGGCAAGCTCATCCTTGTCACCGCCATCACCCCCACGCCCGCGGGAGAGGGCAAGACCACGACGTCGGTCGGCCTGGCCGACGGCCTCCGCAAGATCGGCAAAAACTCGATCGCTGCCCTGCGTGAGCCGTCCCTGGGACCGGTCTTCGGCATCAAGGGCGGCGCGGCCGGCGGCGGCTACGCGCAGGTCGTTCCGATGGAGGACATCAATCTCCACTTCACCGGAGATTTCCACGCCATCGGCGCGGCCAACAACCTGCTGGCGGCCATGCTGGACAACCACATCCAGCAGGGCAACTCTCTGGGGATCGACCCCAAGCAGGTCACCTGGAAGAGAGCGGTGGACATGAACGACCGCCAGCTGCGCCACATCGTGTCCGGCCTGGGCGGCCGCGTGCAGGGCGTGCCGCGCGAGGACGGCTTCGAGATCACCGTGGCCAGCGAGATCATGGCGGTCCTGTGCCTGGCCAGCGACATCCCGGATCTGAAGGCGCGCCTGGGCCGAATCATCGTGGGCTACAAGTATGACGGCAGCCCCGTGACGGCGCACGAGCTGAAGGCCGAGGGCGCCATGGCGGCCCTCCTCAAGGATGCCTTGAAGCCCAACCTGGTCCAGACCCTGGAGGGCACCCCGGTCTTCGTGCACGGCGGTCCCTTCGCCAACATCGCCCACGGCTGCAACTCCGTGACGGCCACGCGCATGGCCTTAAAGCTCGGGGATTACGTGGTCACCGAGGCCGGATTCGCCGCGGACCTGGGCTCGGAGAAATTCTTTGACATCAAGTGCCGCATGGCGGGTCTGACCCCCGCGGCCTGCGTGGTCGTCGCCACCGTGCGCGCCCTCAAGTACCACGGCGGCGTGCCCAAGACGGAACTGAACACCGAGAACCTGGAGGCCCTGGAAAAGGGGCTGCCGAACCTCCTGCAGCACGTCGGCAACGTGAAGAACGTCTTCGGCCTGCCCTGCGTGGTGGCCATCAACGCGTTCCCGACCGACACGAAGGCGGAGCTCGATCTGGTCGAGGCCAAGTGCAAGGAGCTGGGCGTCAACGTCGCCCTGTCCGAGGTCTGGGCCAGGGGCGGAGAGGGCGGCATGGCCCTCGCGGAAGAGGTCGTGCGCCTCTGCGAAGAGGAGAACCACTTCGGTTTCTCCTACACCCTGGACTGCTCCATCGAGCAGAAGATCCACGACATCGCGCACAACGTCTATCACGCGAAGCACTGCCTGCTCCTGCCGAACGCGAAGAAGAAGGCGAAGATGCTGACGGACCTGGGCTTCGACCGCCTGCCCATCTGCATGGCCAAGACGCAGTACAGTTTCTCGGACGACCCGACCCTGCTGGGCGCGCCGCAGGACTTCACCCTGAATGTGACCGACCTCAAGGTCTGTACCGGCGCGGGCTTCATCGTGGCCTACACCGGCGATATCATGACCATGCCGGGCCTGCCGAAGGTCCCCGCCGCGGAGAAGATCGACGTGGACGAGAACGGGGTCATCTCGGGGCTGTTCTGAGAAAGAACATACGGACCTGTCCGTCAGGAAACCCCTTGAAATGTATCATTGACTCATACGGAGTGATTTGAAAGGGAAAGTATGGATTTTCGTGAAATGACCGCCGTGCAGTTCACCGAGCGGCTGGCCTCGCGGGACGCGGTGCCCGGGGGCGGCGGCGCGAGCGCCCTGGCCGGTGCCATCGGCATCGCCCTGGGCGATATGGTCGGAGAACTGACGGTCGGCAAGAAGAAATACGCGGACGTGGAAGAGGAGATGTATGCCCTCATGGCCCGCGCGCAGGAGCTGCGCGAGGCGCTCCTTTCCTGCGTGGAAAAGGACGCGGAGGCCTTCGAGCCCCTGTCCCGCGCCTACGGCATCCCGAAGGACGACCCGTCGCGCCCTGCCGTGATGGAGGAGTGCCTGCGCAACGCCGCGGCCGCTCCGATGGAGATGGTGGAGCTCTGCCTCGAGGCCATCGGCCTTCTGCGCGAGTTCGCGGACAAGGGGAGCACCCTGATGATCTCCGACGCGGCGACCGGCGCGGCCCTGTGCCGCGGGGCGCTCTGCGGCGCGGCCGTGAACGTCCGCGTCAATACGAAACTGATGAAGGACCGCGCGTATGCGGAGGAACTTGACCGCCGCGTGGACGAAGCCCTGGCGAGGGGGCTCCCGGCCGCGGACAGCATTTACGAAGACGTGTGCGGGAGGATCAGCTGATGGCACAGATCTTGAAAGGCGCGCCGGTCGCGGCGGCCCTGGACGTAGAGACCGAAAAGCGGGCTGCGGCGCTCCGGGAAAAGGGCGTCGTCCCGACCCTGGCCATCCTGCGCGCCGGAGAGCGCGAGGATGAGATCGCCTACGAGCGCGGCGCCGTGAAGCGCTGCGCCAAGGTGGGCGTGGAGGCGCGGTGCGTGACGCTGCCGGCCGACGTTCCTGCGGAGGAGTTTTACCGCACGCTGGAGGACCTCAATCGCGATCCGCAGGTGCACGGAATCCTGATGCTGTGCCCGCTCCCGGCCCATCTGGACCAGGAGAAGGCCCGCAAGATGATGGCCCCGGCCAAGGACGTGGACGGCTGCACGGATCTCGCCCTGTCGGGCGTGTTTACGGGCAGCGCCCTGGGCTTTCCGCCCTGCACGGCCAGTTCCGCCCTGGAGATTCTGCGCTACTACGGGGTCGATCCGAAGGGAAAGCGCGCGGTCGTCATCGGCCGCAGCCTGGTCATCGGCCGGCCCGTGGCGCTGATGCTGCTGCAGGCAAACGCCACCGTGACCATCTGCCACACGAAGACCGTGGACATCCCCTCCATCACGCGGCAGGCGGACATCCTGATCTCGGCCTCCGGCGCGATGGAGAGCATCGGCGCGGAGCACCTGCGCGAGGGTCAGACGGTCATCGACGTGGGCATCAGCTGGAACGAAGAAAAACAGAAACTGTGCGGCGACGTGCGCTTTGAGGAGGCGGAGCCCATCGTGGCGGGAATCACCCCGGTGCCGGGCGGCGTCGGGAGCGTCACCACGGCGGTGCTGGCCGGTCACGTGGTGCAGGCCGCAGAGAGGACACTGGCATGAAGCGGCTGGGTACGTTTCTGTATGCCGTGCTCGCGGGCATGGCGATCGCCCTGGGCGGGACGGTGTTCCTGTCGGTGGAAAACCGCATCGTCGGCGCCCTGCTGTTCACGGCGGGGCTGTTCACGGTGTGCACCTTCGGACTCAACCTGTTCACCGGCAAGATCTGCTACGTGTTCGAGCGCGACGCGGATTACGCGGTCGACCTGCCCGTGATCTGGCTGGGGAATTTTGCCGGCGCGTACCTGACGGCTCTTCTGGAGAGCTATACCCGCATGGGGCCGGCCCTGGCGGAAAAGGCTCAGGCCCTCACCGCCGTCAAGCTGGGGGACGGGCTGCACAGCATCTTCGTGCTGGCCTTCTTCTGCAACATCATGATCTTCATCGCCGTGGACGGGTTTCAGAAGAACCCGCATGAGCTCGGGAAGTACCTGTCGCTGTTCTTCGGGATCGCCGTGTTCATCCTGTGCGGCTTCGAACACTGCGTGGCCAACATGTACTATTTCTCCATCGCCGGCGCCTGGAGCGGGAAGGCCTTCCTGTACCTCCTGGTGATGACGGCGGGCAACGCGGCCGGAGGCGTGACGATCCCCCTGCTGCGGCGCTGGAAGGAGAAACCGGGCTGAGGCAGAAGCGCGGGAGAGGCCCGCGGGCCTTCGGACCGGGGGCGGCGCTTTCCGACAGACGCGGCCGCAATTGTTACCAAATGTTCAAATTTCGCGCAAATGCGCAGAAAACGGGGCGGAGGAGTGGATAATTCCTCCGCCTTGTGCTATACTTTCGTCCGAATATCGAGGCAGAGTAGAGGCCGGCGCGTTAAGTGTCCGCAGATGGGAAGTTGCTGCGGAACGAAAGCGATGCGCTGCGGTGCCGGCTTCGCATCCGCTGCCACAGGGGGAACGCTCCTTTTGTGGCAACATCCGCGAAGGGGGTGTTGTTGTATGGAAAACAAGGGTGGTACTTCGTTCCGGAACGTCCGCGTCATCACGGTGATGGGCATGCTGGTCGCGCTCGAGATCGTGCTGTCGCGGTTCCTTTCGTTTAACGTCTGGAACATGAAGATCGGCTTCGCCTTCGTGCCCGTGGTCGCGGCTGCGTTCTGGTACGGGCCGCTGCACGCCGGCATCGTCGGGGCGCTGGCCGACTTCCTGGGCGCCGTGCTCTTTCCCATCGGGCCGTATTTCCCGGGCTTTACCCTCACGGCCTTTCTGATCGGCGCGGTGTTCGGGCTGTTCCTCCACAGGAAGCAGGACCCGCTGCGCGCACTGTGCGCCGTGGGAATCAACCAGCTGGTTCTGAGCCTCCTGCTCAACACCCTGTGGATCTCCATCCTCTACGGGTCAAAGTTCGTGCCGCTTCTGGGAACGCGTCTCGCGCAGTGCGCCATCCTGGCCCCGGTACAGTTCGTGTTCATTCTCGCGGCCGCGCCGCTCCTGACGCGCGCCGCTGTCCGGAAGGCGGTATCATGACAGAGAGACAGGCCATTTCCTATATCGAGAGCTACGGCTGGAGCACCACGCGCCTGGGGCTCTCCCGGACCCGGGAGCTTCTGGAAAAACTCGGGAATCCGCAGAAACAGCTGAAATTCATCCACGTGGCGGGAAGCAACGGCAAGGGGAGCTTCTGCGCCATGACCGACGCGATCCTGCGCGAGGCGGGATACCGCACCGGTCTGTACACTTCGCCGTATATCCAGGAATTCGGAGAGAGGATCCGTGTCAACGGAGAGAACATCCCCGGAGAGAAGCTGGCCGCGCTCACGGAGCGCGTGATGGCGATCGCGGAAGAGATGGAGGACCACCCGAGCCAGTTCGAACTGGTGACGGCCATTGCGATGGAGTACTTCCGTCAGGAGGCCTGCGACGCCGTCGTGCTCGAGGTCGGCATGGGCGGCGCCCTGGATTCGACCAACGCGATCGACGCGCCGGAACTGGCCGTGATCACCAACATCGGGCTGGAGCACACGGAATACCTCGGGAACACCCTGGAGGAGATCGCGCAGACCAAGGCGGGCATTATCAAGACGGGCTGCAGCTGCGTCTGCTACGACGGCGCTCCGGAGGTCACCCGCGTGGTGGAAGGGGTCTGCCGGGAGAAAGACATTCCCCTGACAAACGTCGATTTTTCGCGGCTTTCGCCGCTTTCCTACAGTCTGGACGGCCAGACTTTCACCTGGGACGGAGAGGAGTACCGCCTCTCGCTCCTGGGCCCGCACCAGCTGCACAACGCGGCCCTGGTGCTGACCGGGATCGAGGCCCTGCGGCGCCGCGGGTGGGAGATCCCCGCGGCGGCCGTCCATGCGGGACTGGCAAAGACCGAATGGCCGGCGCGGCTGGAGGTCCTGAGCCGCCATCCGCTGTTTCTGCTGGACGGCGGGCACAACCCACAGTGTGCTCAGGCGTTGGCGGAGAGTCTTGCGGCCCTCCTGCCGGGTCAGAAGGTCATCTTCCTGACCGGCGTGCTGGCGGACAAGGACTATCGGAGCATCATCGACCTTCTGATGCCCTTTGCGAAGGAATTTGTCTGCGTGACGCCCCTGAGCCCGCGGGCCCTGTCCGCACAGGACCTGGCCGCGCAGCTCGCGGAGACGGGCGCGCAGGCCACGGCCTGCGACAGCATTGAGACCGGCCTTTCCGAGGCGCTTTCCCGCGCCGCTGACGGCAGCCCCGTAGTCGCGTTCGGATCTCTGTATCTGGCCGGTGCGGTGCGTACCGCGTTCCGCCCCGCCCTGAAAAAGCGCCAGCGCAGGACGTCCGTCGCCGCGCGCCGGGCCCTGACCCACGCGGAGCGGCTGGAAAAGTCGGAACAGGCCGCGGCCCGCATCGCCGCGAGCGAGGTGTTCCGCGCCGCGCACACGGTGATGATCTACCGCGCCAGACCCGAGGAACTTTCCCTCGACGGGCTGGTCAAACTTCCGGAGGCACAGGGCAAGCGCTTCTGCTACCCGGTCTGCATCAGCGGCGGCACGATGACCGCCATGGTCGCCGGGGCGTGGCAGAGCGGTCCCTACGACATCCAGGAGCCGGTCCCGGAGTGCTCCGAGACGGTGCCTCCGGAGGAGATCGATCTGGTGATCGCCCCCTGCACCGCATTTGACAGCGGCGCGCGCCGCATCGGCATGGGAGGCGGCTATTACGACCGTTTCCTGAAACTTTGCACGCATGCCCGCGTCGTGCTGGCGGCCTTCGAGGCGCAGCGCGTGGAGGAGATCCTCCCCGAGCCGTGGGACGTCGCCGTGGAGGCGGCGTTCACGGAGGAGCGGGTCTATCCGGGCGAGGCGAACGTATGAGCAAATCCACAAAACGCGTCGCTTTCTGCGGCCTCCTGACCGCGCTGGGGGTGGTGCTTCTGACCACGGGCGGGCTGATGTTCGGCCTCACCTACGCGGCGCCCCTTCTGGCCGGAGCGCTGCTGATCCCTGTGCGCGAAGAGCACGGGACACCTGCGGCCCTGATGACCTGGGCCGCCACGGCCATCCTGGGCCTGATCCTGTGCGGGGATAAAGAGGCCGCGTTCTTTTATCTGTTTCTCGGTCACTATCCGGTGGTCAAGCCTGCCATAGACCGGCTGAAGCCGCGCGCCCTGCGGATCGCGGCAAAGACCGGCCTGTTCGCCTGTCTGACGCTGGCCATGTACGGGATCCTGTTCCTCGTCTTTCCCGCGGCGGCGGGCGGAGAGGAGTTCTTCGGAGCGGGGACGCTGTTGATCGTCGGCTTCTTTATCGCCATGGTGCTCCTCCTCCTTCTCTGCGACCTCGTCTACGGCCGCGCGGAGGGAGTCTACCGGAAAAAACTGCGGCCCCTGCTGAAGAATCTGCTGTAGTCCTGTGCCGGAAAGACGGGCCGGAAGGCAGCCGGTGCTTCCGGCGCAAGACTGCCGCGGGCGCGGCAGAGAAAATACTGCATCAGATCGCAGGTTTTTGTTGGCAGAAACGGAATCCTGTGCTATACTCGCGCATGGTTTGCGCGCCCGCCACGCGTGCGCGGGAAACCGCAATTCCAGAATCAAAAAGGCCGCCGCGGCGGCCGGAGAAAGATCATGAGTGAAGACATCACCATCCGGGAAGTGAAGACGAAAAAGGAGCGCAGTCTCTTCGTGGATTTCGTGAACGAAATGTACAGGGACGTGCCGCAGTTCGTTCCCGCCTTTTACGGCGACGACATGGCCGACTGGGATCCGAAAAAGAACCCGGCCATGGAGTACTGCGAGGCCAGGGCCTGGCTGGCGTGGCGGGGCGACCGCATCGTGGGACGCGTCGGCGCGATCCTGAGCCACAAGGCCAACGAAAAATGGCACACCAACCGGATGCGCTTCTCGCAGCTGGACTTCATTGACGACCCGGCCGTGTCCGACGCCCTGATCGGCACGGTGGAGGCCTGGGCCCGTGAGAAGGGCTGCGACCAGGTGCACGGCCCTCTGGGCTTCTGCGACCTGGACCGCGAGGGCCTTCTGGTGGACGGCTTCGACAAGCGCAGCATGTTCATCACCTACTATAATTACCCCTACTATGTCGACCACCTGGAGCGCCTGGGCTACCGCAAGGACGCGGACTGGGTGGAATACCTCCTTCCCGTGCCCGCGAAGGACAGCCAGGACTATAAGCGCCTCGAGCGCATCTCCCAGATGGTGATGCGCAGCGGAAAATACCGCATCGTATCCATCAAGAGCCGCCGTCAGGTCAAGCCCTATGTGCACCAGGCCTTCGAACTGGTCAACGAGGCCTACGGAGAACTGTACGGGACGGTGGACCTGAACGAACGCCAGATCACCAAGTACGTCAACAAATTCCTGCCCCTGATCAACCCGGATTTCTGCTGCCTCATCGTGGACGAAAACGACCGTCTGGCTGCCTTCGCGGTGGCGGCGCCCTCGATGGCCGAGGCGATGCAGCGCTGCCGCGGACATCTCTTCCCGACGGGCTGGATCAACGTGCTGAGCGCCCTCCGGAAGAACGACCTGATCGACCTGTTCCTGATCGCGGTGCGCCCGGAACTGCAGAACACAGGCCTCAACGGCGTCATCCTGCACTACATGCACGAGAGCTGCCTGCGAAACGGCATCCAGGCCGCGGAGACGGGCCCCATGCTGGAGACCAACGAAAAGATCTTAAAGCAGTGGAAGATGTTCGATCCCACGCCGCGCAAGAGGCGCCGCTGCTTCATCCGGGACCTGGGCTGAAACCAAAGCACTGCGGGCGAAGCGTCGGCCCGGGGCAAGAAAACCAGGGCCGGGGAAGGCGCCCGCGGCCCGTCGTGAGAGCAAAGTGAATTGTCAAACTAAGTGCAACAGTTAAGAAGCTCAAGATCCCAAAGGGACTGTGCAGAACGAAAACCAAGAACCTTACGAGGCC
>JAFRUR010000046.1 GCA_017438775.1 Lachnospiraceae bacterium
CGCTGCGCGTCGTTGAAGTAGGCAGGGACGGTGATAACGGCTTCCGTAACTTTCTCGCCCAGATAGCTCTCGGCATCCGCCTTCAGCTTCTGAAGGATCATCGCGGAGATCTCCTGAGGGGTGTATTTCTTGCCGTCGATATCCACCTTGTAATCCGTGCCCATGTGGCGCTTGATGGAGGAGACGGTCTTCTCCGCATTGGTGACGGCCTGGCGCTTGGCGGGCTCGCCGACCAGACGCTCTCCGGTCTTGGTAAAGGCAACGACAGACGGGGTGGTCCGCACGCCTTCGGTATTTGCGATCACGACGGGCTTGCCGCCCTCCATGACTGCCACGCAGCTGTTGGTCGTTCCGAGATCGATTCCGATAATCTTGCTCATGATAAGTTTTCCTCCTTTATCTGAAATACGTCTTAAGTTTTATATAAGATCGGGCCTTTAGACCCGCCGGTTTTTGGTATCAGTTGGCCACCTTGACCATGCTCACGCGGACCACGGCATCCTTGTACATGTAGCCCTTCTGAAACTCCTCCACGACGACGCTCTCTTCGATGTCGTCGTCCTCCACATGCATCACGGCGTTGTGGAGATTGGGATCGAACGGCTGTCCGACCGCCTCGATGGGCTTCACGCCGAGATCTGCCAGCGTCTGCGAAAGCTGCTTGTAGATCTTGTCCATGCCCTCGTAGACGCCGCCTTTGCGCTCTTCCTCGGGGATGGCCGCGAGGCCGCGCTCAAAGTTGTCCACGACCGGCAGGATGCGCTCGATGATGTGGCGCGCGCCCAGATCGAACTGTGCCGCTTTCTCTTTGTCCGTGCGCTTGCGGTAGTTGTCGAACTCCGCCATCTGGCGCGTGACGCGGTCCTTCAGATCTTCGATCTGCGCGTCCCTGGGGTCCTTGGCCGCAGGCTCTTCCGCTGCCGGCTCCTGAGGCTCCTTCGCCTCTTCCTTCGGCTCTGCGGGCTCTGAGGGCTCCGTGGGCTTTTCCTCCTGCGCCGCAGCCTCTTCGGCCGCCTGACGGGCCTTCTCGAGGCCTTCCTGCAGGAGTTCTTCCTGTGTCTTTCTGTCCTTGCTCATACTGATGCTCCCGACTACTTTTCTTTAAATGCTCCGTCCAGCTGGCTCATCACGCTCTGGAGGGTACCAACCACTTTTTCGTAATCCATGCGCTTGGGGCCGATGATGCCGATCGTGCCCCGCATGCCGTCGCCCAGGTCGTATGTGGCGGTGACGACGCTGCAGTCCCGCATGGACGTCATGGGCATCTCTTCTCCGATGTAGACCTGGATGCCTTCTCCCGGCACCGTCTCGGAAAGTTTGCCCTGGACCAGCTCGCGCAGCTCCCGTTTGTCTTCCAGGGTGCTGATCAGGCTCTGCGCCGTATCCCCGCCCGTGAGCTCCGGATACTTGAAGATGTTCGTGGCGCCGCTGGTGTAGACCTGCATGTCCTCGTCCACGCGGATGGCGTCCGCCACGGCGTCCAGCACCTCGCGGATGACGTCCGCATGAATGCCCGCCTGGCTCTCCAGATCCTTGATGAGGCCGAGGTTGATCTCCTGCATCGTCAGCCCGTTGAGCTTCGTATTGAGGAGAAGGTTCAGGGAGAGGAGCTCCTCTTCCGTGACCTCGCGCACCAGATCCAGCATCGTGTTCTTGATGATGTTGCCCTCGACCACGACCACGGCCAGGAGCTTGTTTGCATCCACGCGCGAGAGCTGGATGAACTTGAGCTTGGTCTGATTGTAGGTGGGGCCGGTGATCATCGTCGCGTAGTTGGTGTTGGCCGCGAGCATCTTGGCCATCTGGCGCAGATACAGCTCGACACGGTCCACACGTTCCACGAAGAAGTCCTTCATTTCCGTGACTTCCCGCTTCTGGTCCGCCATCATGCGGTCCACGTAGAGGCGGTAGCCCTTATCCGTGGGAATGCGGCCGGCCGAGGTGTGCGGCTGAACGATCAGGCCCATCTCCTCCAGGTCCGCCATCTCGTTGCGGATGGTGGCGGAGGAAAGCGAAAGGTCGGTGGAGCGCGATATGGTACGTGAGCCGACGGGTTCGCCGGTTTCCTGGTAGTTCTGAATGATGGCCGTCAGGATGCGGATCTTTCTTTCGTCCAGTTCCACGTCGTCTCCTCCTTTCTTTCGGTCTGTTAGCACTCATTCCGGTCGAGTGCTAACACTCTATGGTGAATATAGCACCGCACGGGTGCAATGTCAAGGGATTTACATTTATTTTAGAAACGGATTTGCTTCTCTCAACTCATTTTCATTCTTGACAGTCCGGCCCTCATCATGTAATATAATGGGGATGCTTCCGTAGCACAGTCGGTAGTGCACTTCACTCGTAATGAAGGGGTCGCCGGTTCGAATCCGGCCGGGAGCTTAAAAGAAAGGCTGCGCAGATCGCGCGGCCTTTTCGATTCTCATCCGGGCGTTCCCTATCCTGCAAAACAGAAGCCGGGCCTCAGCCCGGCTCCCGCGGATCTTATTCCCCGATTCCCTTTGTCTCCACGATAAACGTCACTTCGCCTTCTTTTCCGTCCGCCAGACCGGAAAAACTCCGGTAAGCGTCGCCGGCCTTTTTGATCTCGCGGATGCGGGCGATCAGATCCTTCAGGTCCTGTCCGGCAAGTTTTCGTATTTCCTCGAGACCTTCCGTTCGGAACTCTTCGATCGCTTCCGCAAATTCCCGCGTCCCGTCCTTCAGTTCCGCAAGGCCGCTTTTGATGTCCTTACCCGCGCCGGCCAGTTTTTTCGTTCCGCTCTGGAGCGACCGGACCCCTCCGGCGAGCCCGTCCACGCCCGCGGTGTAACCGTTCACGCCTTCGGACAGAGCCGACGCTCCCGCAGAGAGCTGTGCGACCGCTCCTTTGAGCCCTTCCATCTGCGCTGTCAGCTGTGCCTGCATATCCGCGAGCGCTGCCAGCTGCTGCTGAATTTCCGGAGGGAGGGATGCGAGAACGGCCGGATCCAGCGCGGACAGATCCGGGACGGCCGTATTTCCGGACGCACTCATTCCGGAGAGCTTCCCGGAAAGCTCAGCCAGTCCGTCCGCCAGTCCCTTCGCGCCGTCGCGCAGCTGCTTCGAATTCCCGGCCAGAGCATCCGCTCCGTTCCTGAGTTGTCCCGCTCCGTCATTCACCTTGCCGACGGCGTCCACATACTCGCCGATTCCGTTAGAGAGTTCCTGAACGCCGTCCGACAGTTTGTCGGATGCTTCCTGAAGATCATCGGAACTCTTTTCAAGGTCATCGGTTTTGCCGAGTTTTTCCTCGAGTTCATCCAGGTCTCCGGTTTCCAGCGCGCCGGAAAGCCCCGGGGTCAGTACCGTCGCCGTGAAACTCAGAGAGAAGTCCGTCGCCCGGGCGGTGATCTCGACCGTTTCCGGAATCTCGGTATCTTTTACCGGTTCATATTCCGAAAGGCGCAGGCGTCCGCTCAGACCAGGCAGGGACATGCCCAGCGCGATCAGACTGTCCCCGTTCGCGATCACGCGTCCGTTCGTGACCTCGACCGCGGAGAACTTTTCCGCGTCGAGAACGGCTGCGGACACCGCCAGAAACGGGGCCTCCGTCCGGTTCTCATACGAGAAGACGATGCGGACCTCCCCGCTCTTGCCGGCCATTTCTTCCGGGGCCGTCTCCTTCCCGTTCAGATAGTACGTCACTTTCACGTCGACGGGAAGCGGCGCATCCGACTCCCCTTCGTACTCGATATCGCGGCCCAGGTTCTCCCAGACCAGCTCCGTGCCGGACTGCGTGAAAGTCTCATCTCCGCCGACGGTGCGCAGATCGCGCAGGTCCGCCCGGTCCCTGACGGGCCCCGTCCCCTCGTGACGCAGCCGCGCGGAGACGCGGACCTTCTGCGGTACGCCCGCAGCGTCCGCCGTCACATAGACGGTCTCGCTCTTATCCACCGTCATTGACGAAGGAATGTTCCCGCGTGCGCTCTTTCCGCTGTCGGAGGTGCCGTTTCCAGCCGGAGCGCTCTCGTTCGGCATGGCCGGTCCGCTGTCGCGGCCCATGACGTGAGAACTGCAGCCGGCCGGCGCCATCATCAGCGCCAGGACGAGCAGGCACAGGAGCATTGTCTGAATCTTATGTGTAAGCATGATCGGTCACCTCTATTCCACGTTCTTAAGAGCCTGATCCATCGGGATGCGGCGGATGCGGCGCATCTCCAGGGCGGCCACGGCCAGATAGGTCAGAAGTCCCAGAAGCAGGATGGTCAGAATCTCCCGCTTTCCGATATACAGATACATCCAGCCCGTCATTCTCCACATCAGCATGGCGTGGAAGATCTCGCGCAGGGCAGCGCCGACGATCGGCAGGGCTGCCAGCATCGAAACGACCGCCGCGATCGTCGTCGACAGCAGGTAAAGACGCGCGATCTCGGCGTTTGTGTACCCGAGGATCTTGACCATCGAGATCGACTGGGCATTTTTCTCGATGATCATCTTCGACAGCACATAGATCACGACAAAATAGATGATGATCGCAAACCCGTTCACCAGCCCCATCATGCTTCCCATCGAGACGTCGAGCTGGCGGCTGATCTTCGAAAGCGACTCCAGGTCGATGACAGTGCCGATGTATTTCTCATCGATATCGGTGATCGGCTGATCGGAAAAGTATCCGGAGAAGTATGAGCTGCCGAGGTCAAAGACCCGGTTCAGGTCGCTGCGCGGCATGAATACCGCAACGGCGCCGCTGTAGTCGCTGATGCCGGTGATCGTGAATGTATATGTCCTGTCTTCGTACGGCTCGGTGAAGGTGAACGTATCTCCGGCGCCGCGGCGGTACTTGTCCGCCATCGACCGGCTGATCATGAAGTCGCCTGGCGCCATTTTCACATCCACATAGGCGCTCCCGTCCTCGACGCCGTAAAACATGACCTCTTCCTGCCGTCCCTCGTTCCCGAGCGTGTTCAGCGAATAGGCGCTGAACTTTTCCGCGCCCGGCGTCTCGGTCTCCACCTCGTGCGAATACCAGAGGAAACTCACCATGCTCTTCAGCTTTTCTTCCTCGTTCATCGCTTCGACCGGGACTTTCAGGATGTACTGATATTCCGACAGTTTCCCGGTCTCGAGGTTTTTCTGGAAATGGTCCAGCGTCACCGGAAGTCCCAGGCCGAACATCAGCAGAAGGTCCGCGAACAGAATGCCGGCAAAGAGAATCAGATAGCTTCCGAGGTTCTGGAAGATGATCCGCAGCCGGAACCGCGTGATGAACGGCAGCGCGGGCGAGAGACGCACCGCGCGCCGGCTGCGGCGCTTCGAGAGATCCCGACGGAGGAATTTCAGCGGGGAGAGCCGGAGTTTCCTCTGCAGAAGAAGCCAGCTGATCACAAGAACGAGCGCGCCCGGAATCAGCGTGGTCAGCACAAAGGCCTCTCCACTCCACACCGTGACGTAGGTCGGCAGGCTGTAGCTTCCGTAATACATGGAAACACAGACGTTTTTCAGGACCGTGTAGCCGAGCAGGTTTCCGAGCATTGCCGCGGCGAGCGTGATCAGCGCCGGCAGGGTCAGATAATGGAGGATCAGTTCCCTGCGCGTGTAGCCGCTCGCCCGGAGTGTGCCGATGACGGCAGCCTCCTTCACGATCGTGTTTTCCACCGTGATTCCGAAGATGAAGGCGACGATGGCGATGATCATGTACAGAAGGACCAGCATCATCGCCCGGTCCCCGCCGAGGTCGTCCCCGGTGAACGTAATGGCCTGGTTTGCGTAGCGGGGCACCCACTCTTCCAGTCCTCCGGCCGCAAAGAAGTCCTTCAGAAACTCGTCCGCCCTCTCGCGCTCCTCCGCTTCTGTCGACGGAGCATCCGGGTAGGACCAGGCGTAGGACCAGGTGATTTTGTTTGCGGGAAACGCGTCGAACTGCGCGCGGCTCACAACGCCTACACAGAAACGGACCGCGTCGAACATGCTGTCCGCGTTATTCTCAAAGAGCGCGGAATAATCCGGCAGGGCCACCTTCCCGACGACGGTCATCGGCGTTCCCCCGACCGTCAACACATCTCCGACCCCGATGCCGTTGTTGTCCGCGTACATGCGGTCGATTGCGATCTCCCCGGGGACAGAGGCGAGACGGCCCTCCATCAGGCAGGCCAGGTCGACCTCCGAGCGGTTGGCGTAGACGCGCACCGTACTCTCATTCTCGGCAACGGGAAGGTCCGCAAAAAACAGATCGGTCAGGCTGACGCCGCTTTTCTCCAGCGCTCTCTTCTGCTGCAGATTCAAGCGGTTTCGCGTAATAAAATGTCCGTCTTCGATCCGGTATTTCTCAAAGCTTCCGTTGTAGGCCGCGATCATGCTGCCATCAGCCACCAGAAATCCGGACACAAAGGCGATCGACAGAAGGAAGATCAGGAAGATCGCCAGATATTTGCTCCAGTCTTCCCTGAGCTCGCGAAGGAGCCGTTTTCTCAGCGGGTCTCTCATCTTACCACTCCAGTTCCTCGACGGTCAGTTTTCGCTCGTTCAGCCTGTCTGACCGCACGGCACCGTCCCTGAGTTTCACAACGCGGTCCGCCATGCCCTTGATGGCGTCGTTGTGCGTGACCATCAGGACCGTGTTGCCGTAAGTCTCGTTCACGGTCGCGATCAGTTTCAGAATCTCCTTCGACGTGGCGTAGTCCAGAGCCCCGGTCGGTTCGTCGCAGAGCAGGATATCCGGATTTTTGACAATGGCCCTTCCGATGGCCGTCCGCTGCTGCTGGCCGCCCGAGAGCTGATTGGGGCGCTTGTCGCGGTGGTCCCAGAGGCCCAGCGTATGCAGCAGTTCCTCGACCGGAAGCGGCCGATCCGCCAGGTACGCACCGACTTCAATGTTTTCGCGCACCGTAAGGTTCGGAATGAGGTTGTACATCTGGAAGACATACCCGAGGTGACGGCGGCGGTAATCGGTCAGTTTCCGTTCCGACATGCCGCGGATCGAATCGCTGCCGATGCAGATCTCACCGCTGTCAGCGGTGTCGATCCCTCCCACGATGTTCAGAAGCGTGCTCTTGCCGGAGCCCGAGGGCCCGAGCAGCACGCAGAATTCCCCCTTCTCGATCGAAAGGTCGATTCCGCGAAGGACGTCGACGCGGCTGTCTCCGCTGCCGTACGATTTGCAAATGTGGTTCAGTGTGACAAACATGATATCTCCTGTGAAGAGCGGATGTTCCGGGGTCGGGTTCTGAAGGCCAAAAAGAATTAGGTTTTCCTAACCACTATCCGGAATTATTTGTTAGTTTTAACTAACCAAATATACCACTTCTATTCTTTTTGTCAAGGGCTATGTGATTCTTTTGCGGTCAAGTATGACGACGGATATATATCCGTTCTGTATGCAGACAGGTCCTATCCCTTCTGTATTCAGCCGGAGATACATCCGTTCGAGAAAAAATATAACGGGATGCCGCAGTCGCACGGCATCCCGATTCTTAGATATCCTCTTTCGGCCAATGAATCCCGGCGGCGTTCTGCCGCGACATAAGCCTTTTGTTTACAGCGCGCCCCTGGTCAGAGCCTTCTCAGTTCACCGGCAGCGTCTCGCCCCGCAGCAGGGCCGCGAAACCGCCCGTGAGCTTCTCTTCCATCAGTCCGACTTCCAGTTTGTTGGCCAGCAGGCGCGGCTGGCCGTTCACGGCGAGAACATAATAGTTCTGGTCGTACGGGACGAACTGCAGGCTCACGGTGTCGAAATATGTCTTGTTCTTGAGATCGAGATCGATCTGCATCTCCACCTTGTCCGGACTCAGCATGTCCGCCGAAAACGCCGCGTCCAGCGGGAAGAGCTTTTCTCCCTTCGGATCCGCAAAGTTGATGTAGAGCATCGTGAAGTCGTAGGTGTCCACCGCGGTGCCGTCAATCGCAAAGCGGTACGGGCTTCCGCCGGAGATGACCTCGATATCGGTGCTCTCGATCACGTCGATATGCCACGCCTGATCCTTCACGCGCACGTCCAGGCCGTTCAGCGAGGAGACGCCGACGTAGCCCGTGTTGAGGGCACAGAGTCCCTCCGCGGTGACGTACTGCAGGTTGACCACAGAGGTGAACTCCGTCGTGTAGATATACCGGGATCCGGTCTCCCACACATAGCGGAGAAGGCCGCTCTCGTCCTCGTTCCCGATGCAGATCTCATGCGTGCCGGCCGTGTCCGCAAAGCGCACGGTCATCTCCGGACTGTCAAGGCCGTACTTTGCCAGTTCTTCCTGCGATGCCGTGACACTGACGCAGCCGTGAGGCTTCATCCCCGCAAGGACGCCCAGGACTTCGCTCATTTTGTCCTGGTTCGCGGGCACTTCGCCGCGGTCCTTCAGGGTCAGGAAGTACTTGAATTCTCCGGAGTGATCCGACTCCGGACGACCGTCGGGAGCGCAGGTCACGGAGATGTCCTCCTGCCCTTCCCGAAGGATCTCGAAGTGTTTCAGCGCGGCCGCATCGATGGCCGGCAGGCCGGGCACCGCGATCAGATCCAGCAGGTCCTGATCGAAGGCGGTGCGCAGATGCGTTGCGGACAGGTACACGGGCCCGTCTTCCTGCGTGCGGAAGTAAGTCTCCCCGGTCACGGGATTCTCCTGACCGACGATCAGAGAGACCGTCTTCTCTCCCGCCGCGGCCGAAACGCGGAGCGGCTCGGAGAAGAATCTTGCCGCCTCCGTGCCCGAGACGTCCACGGGGCGTCCCAGGGTGAGGCCGGCGATCACGTCGCAGATCGTGTTCAGTTTCGTATTGTCGACGGCGAGGGAACTGTCCGCGGGGAGGCCCCAGCCGCTGCCGCTTCTGACGAAGGACGCCCCTCCGACCTCGACGCGGTCAATGTCTCCTGCCGCGGCGTCAAAGGCTCGTACCGCGGGAGAAACTGCGGCCCCCGCGTCCGCGAATCGGATCCTGATGCCAGCCCAGGCGCCGACCGACAGGAGGAAAATCAGGCCGAGAACGGCCAGCGTGCGAATCTGCTTTTTCATCTCTTCCTCCTCCAGTACCAGACGGCCAGACCGCCCACGACAAACAGTGCGGGAATCACCAGAATCCAGAGGATGAACAGCAGGCGCGCGTCGGACGCAGGAATGGTGTTGAGTTCCGCGTCGGTCACCTTGCCGGGGATGCTGATGCTGCCGGAACGGCCCGCCAGCGAGATCACAGCGCCCTCAAAGAGTTCCGCATTCGCGACGTTGTAGCTGCCGGTGACGCCCTCGTCCAGCAGGAAGCCGCTCGAGAAGACCATGAGCCCTGTCGTGCGCTCGCTGATCCGCTCCGTGACGGCCAGACCCACGTCAAACGGGCCGGGCGTATCGCCGGGCTGCTTCTCCACGGTCTCGACCATGCCGCCCACCGGGACCTTGGCGTAGGAAGACGCCGTGGTCTTCAGCAGCGAGGTGTAGGTCACGCTGGTGCGGGGCGCTGCCGTCTTCATGCCGACCGCGTAGTTCAGCATGACGATGGGACGCGAGGAAGAAAGCTGCGAAATGATCGGGTGCGACCCAAGGTCGGGAAGCAGCGAATACGGCGCCCCGTAGAAGTGGGACGCATCGCCCTCCAGCACCAGGCCGGGCTCCAGAGCGATGCCGTACTCCGCGAGGATGCTGCCGAACTGCGGCATGTCCCGCTCCACATAGGAAGCGACGATCACGGCCTTTCCGCCCTCATGCAGATAGCGGATGATCTCCTGCGCTTCCTCCGCGGCCAGATCCTTCTGGGGCGCGTAGATCACGACGGCAGCGGCATCGCCGGGAACGGCTTTGTCGGTCAGCAGGTTCAGGTCCTTGAGTTCCAGGTTCTGGCTCTCCAGCACGGTGCGCACGGCCTGCGGCAGGGACATCTCCTCGTGGCCGGTCAGCAGATACACCGTGGGAAGGGTCTCCAGGGTCACGAAGTCGATGGCCGAGGTCAGCTGCTGTTCGCCCTGGAAGCGGGTCGAATACTGATTCGTGTTCTGGTCGACAGCCGTGACGTTGATCGTATCCGGCGCGACGTAGCGGCTCCGGGACCCGCTCTTGACGATGATTCCTCCGGACGCGGCGCTGTCATAGCCCGCCTGCGAGGCGTACGTGGGGTTGCGTGCCGGATCCACGTAATCGACGTCAATGTGCGTAGAGGCCTCCGCATAGCGCTCCAGGACGCTCACGAGGGTGCGGTCCGCATCCTCTTTCTGGCTCAGAACCGCGACGCTGACGTCGCTTTTCAGGCCGGACAGAAGGTCCAGCGTCCGGCTGCTCAGGGAATACAGGGAATTGCCGCTCATGTCGCGGCGGATCATGCTCTCCGGCAGGGCGCCCACCGCGGCGTTTACCGCGATCAGGATGCCCAGGACCAGGAAGAGGACCAGGACGCCGTACACGCCCTCGGGAATGCGTCTGCTGTTCTGCTTCTTATCCATGGCGCTCACCTCCCCTTATGCCCAGCTCCGGCGCCGCAGCACCAGAACCGTCAGGAGCGTGAAGAAGACGCTCACGGACACGTACAGGACCACCGCGCTCCAGTCAAACAGACGGAACACGAAGCCCGAGAACGGATAGATCAGGGAGAGGCCCGCCAGCATGCGCGGGAAGGCATCCTCCAGCATCCCGGGGGCGCGAAGGTACACGCCGAGGACCGCAATGCAGCCGAGGATTCCCACGATGAAGCCGGTGTAGGCGCTCTTCGTGAAGGCGAAGACAGCCAGACCGAGCACGACCGAGGCGGCGCCGAACGCCACCAGGGACTCCAGCGCGGAACTGCCGATGAAGCCGCTGATGTCGCGGATGTAGTAGATCACGAAAAACACGCCGATGCTGGTCACGGCGGCCACGATCTGGTTCTCCGTCAGGGCGGACAGGAACATGCCGATCGAGATGTAGGCGGCGCCCAGCAGGAAGAAGGCGAGGATACACGCATAGTCGCTCGCAAGACCCGAGGAACCGTAGGCCTTGATGATCAGCGGACAGACGCAGCAGATCGCGCAGACGATGGCCATCACCGTGAGCATGGCCAGGTACTTGCCGAGAACGATGGCCGCGGGCGAAGCCGGCGACGTCAGAAGCAGCTGGTCCGTGCGGTTCTTCTGCTCCTCCGAAAAGCTCCGCATGGTCAGGATCGGCACGCTCAGCATGAAGATGAAGCTGACGCCGTACAGCGCATAGCCGAAGTTGGGCACGCCGCTGACCACGTTGTAAACGATAAAGTAGATGCCCACGAAGAGCATGATGAAGGCGATAAATACCGGGCCCGTGACCGAGGTGAAGTAAGAGCGCAGTTCGCGCTGATATACGGCTGTCATTCCTGCGTTCCCTCCTCTCCGGCTGTTTCCGCGGCTGCGCCCGGCGCGCCCTCCTCGGGCCCCGCCTCCGCGTCTTCCGCGGCCGTCATGCCCGCCTCCGGTGCGGCAGCCTGAGCCGCCGCGCCTTCGCCGGCAGAAGCGGCCGGCGCTTCTTTCCCATCCGCCGCGGCCTTCGGCGTATTCTCTGCGGACGCCTTTTCCTGCGCCGCCTCGTCCTCCTCGGCCTGCGTCGTCAGTTCCAGGAAGACGTCCTCGAGGGACTTGCGTCTGGCCTCGAGCGAAAGGATCGGCATCCTCTGCTCCGCCATCGCGTAGAACAGCCTTCGGCGGATATCGGCGCCGGGATCCAGCAAAAGATCCGCCGTGACGATGTCGTTCACGCCGGAGAACGTGACCTCGCGCACCTCCGGGAAGGCGCGCAGCACGGCTCGGATGCGCTCCTCGCTCCCCTCTGCGGTAAAGCGAAGGAGGTTGTCGCCGGCCAGGCGCGACTCAAGGGCATCGATGGCGTCCGCGGCCACAAGCTTTCCGCGGTTGATGATCCAGACGTAGTCGCAGACCGCGCTGATCTCCTGCATGATGTGCGAACTCAGGATGACCGTGTGTTCGCGCGCGAGTTCGCGGATGGTCTCGCGCATCTCGATGATCTGCTTCGGATCCAGGCCGACGGTCGGCTCATCCAGAATGACGATCTCGGGATCGGCCACCACCGCCTGTGCAAGGCCGACGCGCTGTTTGTAGCCCTTGGAGAGGTTGCGGATCAGACGCCCGCGCACCTGCGACAGGCGCGCCATCTCCACGGCGCGGTCGATCCTCTCTTTGCGGCTGCCGCGCGGCACTTTCTTGAGTCTCGCCGCAAAGGCGAGGTATTCGTCCACCGTCATGTCCGGGTAGACCGGAGGAATCTCCGGAAGGTAGCCGATAAAGGCCTTCGCGGCCTCCGGGTCCTCCGTCATGCTGATGCCGTTCACCAGGACCTCGCCCTCCGTGGGCGCGAGATACCCGGTCATCATATTCATGGTTGTGGATTTCCCGGCGCCGTTCGGCCCCAGGAATCCGTAAATGCGCCCGGGCTCGGCCCGGAAGCTCAGGTGGTCGACCGCCAGCCGGCCGCCGTATTTTTTGGTGAGTCCCTTTACTTCGATCAAGGTCCCGTCCTCTTCCTTTCCCGCACCGGCCCGAAATCCGCGCGGTCCGCATGAAAACCAAACGCCGTGCCGCGGCACATCTCCCGCGGCAGGAAGTTCTCTTCCGCCAAACTCTTTATCAGATATTCAGGCGCCAAAAAACCTCCGCATATCATCGTATTCGACAATTGCGGAGGTCCTGCGAAAAAATTGTGAAGAATTTGTGTTCTGTATTTATTCGTCCATGTTCAGGGCCTCGCCCAGGGACAGGGCAAACAGATAGCACTCTCTGACGGGCTTTTCCGCGAGCCGGGCAAGAGCCGCCCGGTACAGTTCCATCTGGCGCATGTGGCGGCGCCTGAGTTCTTCCCTGCCACCCGCGGGAAGCCGGTCGGTCTTATAGTCGATAAGGACAAGACCGTCCTCTTCCTCCAGCCACGCGTCAATGGTTCCCTGCAGCAGGACGGTCTCATCTTCGGACCCGCCCGGAAGCACGGCGGACTGCGGGAAGCCGATCATGAACTGGCCCTCGCGCCGGAGACGCCCGTCCAGGGCGGCGGCGCGGACGCGCCCGCCCAGAGAGGAATGCAGAAAGCCTGTGATCATCTTCTGCACGGTCTCCGTGTCCAGATCGCGGCGGATGCGCGCGGCGATGTCTTCGATCTGGGCCGCGATCTCCGCATCGTCCGTGCCGCGGGCGTAGTCCCAGAGCTCCAGCACCTTGTGCACGTCCGTGCCGCGCTGGGCTGCGCCGGGTCCGGTCTCTCCGCGCAGGAACGCGGGCAGCGACGGCGCCTGCGGCGCCTCCTCCGTCTCCGGAGCCAGGTTTCCGGCAGGCGTCTCATCCTCACCGAACTCCGCCTCCCAGCGTCGTTTCGCCTCCGAGACGCTCACCTTTCCGGGGAGCGGCGGCAGTGCCGGATAGGCATAGTCAAACGCCTGCGTGAGCCCGTCCAGGATTTCCTGCGGCGCCTCAAAGCGCTGCTTCAGGCGCGCCGCGGCCGCAGCCACGCTGCGCGGATGGTTTTCCGCGCCCTCTTCCTCATCTTCTCCGCGCAGAACGCGCACGGAAAGGTGCGAGCCGGAGGCCTCCATCCCCATGAGGACGAAATCGAGCAGCGTCTTCGCGTTCAGCAGATCCGTCATGGTGCGCGGCAGGGGGCCGGCAGCGGACTTCCCAACGGACAGACAGACCGTCTCCGGATCCTTCACGGAGCCCACGAGGTACATTTTGTCCTTGGCGCGGGTCAGCGCCACGTAAAGGAGACGAAGTTCCTCTCCGACCATGTCCTGCGTGAGCGCGTCCGCGATCACGGCGCGGCAGGCCGTCTTCTCCCTCGAGCGTCTGACCGGGTCGAGGATGTCGCCGCCGATGCCGAGCTCCGCGTGCGGGATCACGGCAGCCTTCGAATCCATCGTATTGAACTTCTTGTCCAGATCCACCCCGAAAACGACCGGGAACTGCAGGCCCTTCGAGGCGTGGATCGACATGACGCGCACTTCGTTGCCCGCCTCTTCCGCCGGCTGGCCCTCCGCGTAGTCCACGGAGTATTTCTGCAGCCTGTCGATGTAGCGCAGGAACTGGTAAAGCCCGTGATAACTGGTGCGGGAGAAGTCCACGGCGCGGGTGATCAGCATATCCAGGTTGGCCCGCCTCACGGCGCCGCCCGGCATCACCGCCGCGGCGTCGTACAGCCCGGTCACAGCAAGCACGCGCTCAAGGACCTCGTACACGGGCGCGGTCTCGGACAGGGCGCGCAGGGCGTCAAACTCCTCAAGGAAACGGCCGCATCTGCCGTCGCCTGTCTCCCGCGCGCGGTAAACGAGCGCGTGATACAGATCCGGCGAGGCCGGGGAACCCGGCACTTTGCGGTAGTCCGCCACGAGATTCGCAAGATCCTCCGCGGAAAATCCCACATGGGTGCTGTGCAGCACGGCGGCCATGGCCGCATCGTCCAGCGGGTTCTCCACAGCGGCCAGCCACGCCAGCGCGACACGCACTTCCCAGGCGGAAAAGTAGCCGGTCTTGGTCTGGGCCCGCGCCGGAACCCCGTCGCGCAGCAGGACCTCCACGGCTTCCTCGGCCTTGCCTTTGGTCGCGCGCATCAGGAGGACGATGTCGCCGTAGCGGACGGGTCTCTCCCCGTCATCCCCGCGCACGACGAGACCGCTTTTCACCAGCCGTTTGATCTCTTCCGAGACCTGCAGAAGGTGAGGAATCCGCATGCCGGCGTCCTTCTCCTCCTCCGCATCCGCGAGCAGGAGCTCCGTGCGGTAGGCGGGGTCGATGACAGGAGGTTCCTCGCCCAGGTCGAAGGCGGCGTCCTCATCGTAGTCGATGCCGCCCAGGGTGCGCACCATCACCTGCGTGAAGAGGTGGTTCACGTAGGACAGAATCTCCGGCCGGCTGCGGTAGTTTTTGTGCAGATCGATCTTCTGGTGCGGGCTGTCCTCCTTCGTGAAGGTGTCCACCTTCTCCATGAACAGCTCCGGCCGCGCCTGGCGGAACTTGTAGATGCTCTGCTTGACGTCGCCCACCATGAACAGGTCGGGGCGGCCGTCCTCCTCGGTGCTGACCGCGCGCAGCAGGGTGTCCTGCAACTGCGTCACATCCTGATATTCGTCGACCATCACCTCACGGTAGCGGCCGGCGATCATACGGGCACGCTCCGTGCGCACGGCTCCGTCCGCGGTGTCGTCGCAGAGGACCTGAAGCGCCAGATGCTCGATGTCGTTGAAGTCCACGACGGCCTTCTCGCGCTTTGCGGCCGCAAGGCGGTCTCCGTACTCCTCCGCGAGAGACAGGAGGGCCTGCATCGGACCGGCCAGCATGATTCTCTCATGCTCCGCGCGCTCACGCGTGAGGGAACCGTATCTTTCCGAAATGCCGTTCAGGGCTTTTTTGATCTTGTCCCTGCGGTCCTTGACGGCCGCGCGCAGGGCGGGATCTTCAGTCTTTCCCTTCGCGCTCGTCAGGCGCTCCGCCTCGTAGTTTCCGATCACCTGCAGAGTCGCAAAGAAATCCTCCTTTGCCAGCGCACTGCTCACCTGGTCAAGGTCCGACAGCACCGCAGGCAGATACTTCACCGGGCCGACGGCAATGCCGTCTTCCTGCGCATTGCAGATCTCTGCCATTCTCTCCAGCGAGTGTTTCAGGCTGTAAAGGCGGTCCGTCAGGTTGTCCTGAAGCCAGGAAAGCCAGGCCGGCGTGCCCTCCGCGTCAAAGGAGGCGCAATAGGCGCCGTACCAGCGGTGCGGCCAGGCGTGGCTCGAGGCGAAATCGTGCAGGCGGGTCAGAATCTTCCTCAGGTCCTCGTCCCGGCGCGGCGCATAGCGCTCCACCAGGCCGTAAAACCCGGGGGAGCCCTCCGCGTACTTTTCCTCAAACAGGGCGTCCAGGACGTCCTCCGAGAGAAGCTTGAGTTCACCTTCGTCGGCGATGCGGAAGGCCGGGTCGATGTCCAGGACTTCCGTGTTCTCCTCCACCACACGCAGACAGAAGCTGTCGATCGTGGTGACATCGGCGCAGCCGAGAAGCACGAGCTGACGCTGCGCGCGCTCATTCCCCGGGTCTTTCTTCAGCAGGTCTGTCAGCGCCTCCCGCAGGTCCTCCTTCATCTTGGCGGCCGCGGAACGCGTGAACGTGACGATCAGGATCTGGTCCAGATCCACCGGGTCCTCCGGCGAAAACAGCATGCGCATGATGCGCCCGATCAGGACCGTCGTCTTGCCGCTGCCGGCCGCGGCCGACACCAGGAGGCTCCGTCCGGTCAGACCGATCGCAGCCAGCTGTTCTCTGCTCCAGCTCAGTTCCATCACGGCTCCTCCTTTCCGTACAGGACTTCCTTATCCGGGATCTCCAGACGGCGGAAGCGGTAGCCCGGGCGCCGCGGGTCGATGCCGCACACGGCGGAAAACGGACAATAGGTGCAGGAGGAACGGTCTCGTTCCTGATACGGATCCACGGTGATGTCACCGGCCAGGATGCGGCGCCCCTGCGATGCGGTCTTCTCCTTCACGAATTCGATCAGATGCTCCATCTGGTGCGGGAACAGGACCGTGCGGCCCTTGCCGGCGGCTTTGGACGGCGCCAGATCTGGCTTCTCGCGAATCCTGTCCATGATGGAGGCGTCGTAGGCCTCGAGAGCCGCGTGTTCGCTCGTCAGGACGGCGTTCGGGCGCAGGGCGTCAAGAAGCAGCGGCTCCGTATCGGCGGCGGGGGCATCGGCCGGGACGTCCACGAAGGGATCTTCGAAAGAGACGTACTCCATGGCCGCGGGAACGATCCTGCGGTCCGGATAGCGCTTCTTCAGAATCTCGCAGGCCGCATTCAGATAATACGGCAGCTGCAGCATCAGTCCCTCATAGGTCTCCGCGTCGGAAAACTTCTTGCCGCGGGTCTTGAAATCCACGATCTTGACGTAGATGCTGTCACCGCTCTCGCAGATATCGAGGCGGTCGATGCGGCCGTCCAGCAGCATGACCTCCTCCGGGGAGAGCTCCAGGCGAAGGGACTTCGCGTCCTCCGGGGAGAACGGCATCTCCACGGCATAGGGGCGGTAGCCTCCGCTCTCCATCTGTTTGAGGAGGGCCCACACGGTGCGCTCGGTCATCCGCAGAATGCGCTCCCCCTCATGGATGCACACGGCATCCTCCTCCAGGAGACCTCCTCCGTAGGCCGCGGCGCTCTCGGCCACGATCTGACGGCAGACGCCCTCCTCGAGCCTGGCGCGGGCCTCCTCCACGGTCCAGCCCTCCTCGATCATGCGTCCGAGGAAGGCGGCGGCCGCCTCGTGAAGCACGGTGCCGACGTCGCTGCGCTCAAAGGAGCGCTCCTCGCGCGGTTTGAGTTTCAGGCCGTGGTTCAGGAAATAGGCAAAGGCGCAGGCGGAGAAACCCTCCAGGCGCGTCACGCTCATGCGCAGGACGTCGCCGTAGAGGCGGCGGACCGCCTCGGGCGTGAGCATCTCCTTGTAATATCCGCTCAGGGCCGATTCTACGAGAGAATCGTATTTCTCCGCCTTGCAGCACGCATACCAGGCAAGGATCTCCGGATGGCGGGGCGTCTCCTCGCCCTCGCGCAGGCGGCGAATTTCGTCGAGGAGATACGGCCGCGCCGTCGGCTCGGAACCGGTAAGCTGTGCAAACCCTACCGGTCGCGCTGAAAGAGCGGGAAAGATGCCGCGAATCTCCCCGAGAAGGGAGGATACGGGCTGTTCGCTGCCGTCGGCCCCCACCTGCGCATAGGAGAGATACAGGCGCTCCGAGGCCGCGGACAGGGTCAGATACAGGTAAAAGCGCTGGATGTAGGCGCTCTTTCGGACAGACGGGGACAGTTCGATCTTCCGGCGCGAAAGCAGTTCGCGGTCGCGGTCGGACAGGATGCCGCGGTGTCCCGCGGCGCGGGGGACCTTGCCCTCGTTCAGGCCGAGGAAAAACAGGGCGCGCACCGCTCCCAGACGCGAGCGCTCCATGTCGCCCACGACCACGCGGTCATCGCTCCCGGGCAGAACGCCGGCCTTCACTTCCGACAGGCCGGTCTCGATCACGTCGTGAAACTCCGCGAAGCTGACCTCCTCGTCCCCGAGGACGGCGTACACGCGGTCCAGAAGCCCCATCAGAAGGCCGTAGGTCTGCCCGTGCAGCATGGCCTCCTCTTCGCGGTTTTCCTTTTCTGCGGCCTCCTGCGCGGCGGCCAGTTTTTCCTCCATGTGCACGTCCTGCAGGAGGGTCAGGAGATGGCGCAGACGGTCGCCCCCCTTCTTCTCCTCTCCCATCATGCGCCCGGCAAAGTCCGCCAGAGGCGTGACGGCTCTCTCGCGCAGGGCATTCAGCCGCGCGAGATCGGGCGCCTTGATGTTCTTCATGCCGCGGGTCCAGGGCGTGGTCCAGCCCTTTCTGCCGCGCACGCCGAGAGCCATCGCGTAGCGCTCCACCTCATCGGCCTCCTCGCGCGTGAGCGGGGAATACGGGCTGCGGATAAACCGCAGGACGCACTCCTGCTTCCAGCCCTCGCGCACCGTCTCCAGGGCAGCGGCGATCAGGGCCACACAGGGGTGGTCCTCCAGATGCACTTTGCTGTCCAGGAAACAGGGGATCCCCGCGTCCCCGAAGGCGCGGGAAATGACGTGCGCGTAACCGGCCAGGTCCGAACAGACCACGGCGATATCGCGGTAGCGGTACCCCTGCGTGCGGCAGAGGGTCCGGATCTTCGACGCCGCGGCCTGAGCCTCGGTCAGCATGTCCGGGGCCGAGACCAGTTCGATCTCGCCCGGCACTTCCTGCGATTCGCGGGCAGTCAGGCGAAGGACCGAGCGCGTCAGGAGCTGCAGGGAAGGAGCTGCCTTGTGGCGGTGGTCCTCCGAGAGAAGGACGGGAGGACGCTCCTGGATCCCGGCGCGCCCCGCGGCGCGGCGGAGCTTCTCCACCGTTTCGCGGCTCAGCGAAAAGAGGCTCTCCGCCTGCGGCGGGAGCTCAAGGACCTCCGGATCCAGCGTCACGGAGGCATAGATATCGTCACAGAGCGGCATCACCCGCTCGATCATGGCCATCTGCAGGGGCGTAAAGCCCGTAAAGCCGTCCAGCGCGATCACGGATCCCCTGAGGAGCGCGGAGCCGTCCGCGCCCGCGCAGGCAAAGCTCAGGAGTTCCTCCGAGGGGATGGTGTCCTCCGACAGTCCCTCGCGGAAGGCGTCGTAAGCCACGGCCACGTCTTTGAGCTTCCGGGCGAGATGCAGCACGTCCGCCGTCGCCTCGATCATCCCGTCCAGGTCCTCCCGCGTGATGCCGTACTGAAAGAGCTCCGAGAGCATGCTCTTGAGCTGCTCGAAGAAGCCCGGCTTGTCCAGACTGGCGCCGAACACGGCAAGTTCGGAGCGGCGGCGCCTCAGAACACGGCGCAGAAGCATGCCCTTTCCGAGATCGTCCAGGAGCGTGACGTCCGCGCGGCCCGATTCCTCCAGGAGGCGGCAGGCCAGCCGGTGGAACGAGAGCACGTCCAGATTCATGGAGCCGCCGCGCGGGTGACGGCGCACCATCTCCCGCTGCATGCCCATGGTGTACTGCTCCGGCACCAGCAAATAAAACCGGCGCTCCGGCTCATGCACGGAGCGCTCGATCAAAAGGTCAAGAATCTGGCGGCTTTTGCCCGTTCCGGCGCCGCCGAGAAAGAGTTGGAGCATGCGAATCAATCCTCCGGGGAAAGCGCCTCGATCTCACGGAGCCAGAGAGCGGACACGGCGTCGCTCGGCATCACCCATCCGCTGCGCGGGCTTAAGGTGACGCACCCCACAGCCGGGCCGTCCGGCATGCAGGAGCGCTTGAACTGCTGCGCAAAGAACCGCTTGTAAAACACCTTCATCCAGCGAAGGATGGTGTCGCGGCTGTATTTTCCGGCAAAGGCCTCCTGGGCCATGCGGAAGATCCGACGGGGCGACGTGCCGTATCGCAGCATGTGATACAGCGTAAAATCGTGCAGCTCGTACGGCCCGATGATGTCTTCGGTCTTCTGCTCCATCTCTTCTCCGAAGGAGGGAAGGAGCTCCGGGCTCACAGGCGTCTCCGCGACGTCCTCCAGGACGCGCGAGAGGGCCGGATCCGCCGTCACGATGGCCTGGTGAAGGACCAGGGCGCGCACCAGGGTCTTGGGAACGGAGCCGTTGACGTCGTACATGGACATGTGGTCTCCGTTGTAGGTGGCCCAGCCGAGGGCCAGTTCGGAGAGGTCTCCCGTACCGATGACCATGCCGCCGGTCAGGTTGGCCAGATCCATCAGTATCTGGGTCCGCTCGCGGGCCTGGGCGTTTTCGTAGGCAGTCCCGCGCTCCTCCTCGTCGAGGCCGATGTCGCGGAAATGCACGCGCACGGCGTCGGAGATCGGGATCTCGCGCAGGGTGACGCCCAGGCGGCGGGACATCTCGCAGGCATTCACATAGGTGCGGTCCGTGGTGCCGAAGCAGGGCATCGTGACCGCGAGGATGCGGTCGCGGGACAGGCGCATCTCGTCAAAGGCCTGGGCCGTGACCAGAAGTGCCAGCGTGGAATCGAGGCCTCCCGAGATGCCGAGGACGGCGCGGGTGCAGCCGATCTTTTTCATGCGCTCCTTGAGACCCTCGACCTGGATGCGAAAGACCTCTTCGCAGCGGTCCTCGCGCGCGGCGTCATCCTCCGGAAGGAAGGGCGATGCCGGCCAGATGTGCGTCAGCAGCGTCTCGCATTCCTCGAGCGCAAAGACGATGCGGAGCTCCTCTCCCTCTTCCGCGCCGAAGCCGGCCCTGCGGCGCTCCGCGATCAGACGGCAGGCGTCGATCTGCGTCACGGCCATGCCCTTCCGGCGCTCCGAGCAGGCCAGGATCTCTCCGCACTCCGCGATCAGGGCGCGCCCGTCGTAGACGAGATCCGTCGTGGTCTCTCCGGCACCGGCGCCCGCGGTGACAAAGGCGCACAGGAGACGCGAGGATTCGGCCTCGATCTCCTTCCGGGCCTGCGCACGGGAACCGGCCAGGGCCGCATGCGCACAGGGGTTGAGAATCAGGAGGGCGCCGCTTTCCGCCAGGCCCTGCGCGGTGCCGTACGGCGCGCGGGCATCCTCGCCAACGGCCACGCCCACGGTGAGGCCCTGTACGGTATCGCAGTCAAAGAGGATGTCCGTGCCGAAGGGGATCTCCAGGACGGCATCGTCCTCGTCCTCCTCTTCCGCCGGAACGGTCAGGGTCACGAAGCGTCTCTCCGGCGCGGGCGCGGAGAAGACCCGGGAGGCTTCCGCGCCTCCCTCGCCGTTTAAGCAGTCGCGGGGAACGATTCCCAGGATGCATCCGCGGTGCAGGATGGCGGCGGCGTCATAGACCGCCCCGCCCAGGGCAAAAGGCAGGCCCACGGCGAAGAAGACGTCGGTCTCCTGCGTCTCGACGGCCAGCCGGACGAGTTCGCGGCGGCAGGCCGCCGTCAGGCTCTCCTGATAAAAGAGGTCGCCGCAGGTGAAACCCGAAAGCGCCAGTTCCGGGAAGCAGAGGATCTTGATGCCGTCCTCCGCGGCGTCAAACACCGCCTCCACGATCTGCTCGCGGTTGAAGGCGGGATCCCCCACACGGACCTCACAGACCGACGCGCCGACACGGATAAATCCATCTCTCATCGTTTTCTCTCCTTTTCACAAAAGCGACAGTCGCCGAAGCTGCCGTCGCTTTTTACGCGCCGGTGCGTTTAATTGCCGGCGTAAGATGCCATTTTGTACAGGCGCGGATAGTCGTCGATGAACTGCTTCAGATTATCGCGCTTGTCTTTTCCGGGGTCGTTGATGATGAAATCCGCCGCCTTCAGGTTGGTGCCGTTGCCGACGTATCCGACCACCAGCACCCAATGCTGGTTGCCGTCGCGGCTCTTCGCGCCGATCATCATCGGATAGCCGCGGCGCAGTTCCTTTAAGATCACGTTGAGGTAGCCGACGGTCTCATGCGTCTGAAGGTCGGAAGGCCAGGCGAGGTTTCCGGTTTCGCTGTAGGACAGGGACGCACAGACCTTGTCCGGACGGATAATCGTCTTTTTCACGTAGGAGCGCAGCATGGCGATGCAGCAGGTGGTGCAGCCGGCGGAGCCGATGGTGTAGCGGCTCCTTCCGAGGCGCACGCCGCTCCAGCGGACGTCGCCCTGGCGGAACGTGGGAACATCGAACATGACGTAGGGATCCTCCGGTTCCTCCTGCGTGATGAACTCCGCGCTGGCGTATCCGGTGATGTCCTCCCCGCTGCGGGAATCCGGACCGGTGACCTCATAGAAGCCGTCCCGGACGGGACCGAGCACCCGGACCTGCGTGTGATACGTGAAGCGGCCGATCTGCTCCGCCTCCGCATTGGGGGCTTCGCGCACATTGAGCATGCCGAAGGCGCTCACCCAGCCGGCGCGCTCTTCGGGATCATTCTCGTAGGAATACGCAGTGGTGGGCGGATCCGTCGGCGCCTCTGTGACCGGCTCGGTATCCGAAGGGGATTCTGTCACAGGCTCCGTCGACGAATCCGTCGTGTTTTCCGCCACGTCAGAGGTGCCCGGAACGGGACGGTTCGACAGGTAACGGTTGTAAATGTGCGCACCGCCGATCACCAGAACGATGAGGGCGATGAGCACCGCAAAGCCGGCGACCGTGCGCCGCGTCTTCCGTGACCTGCGGTTCCTGTGATACGAATCCCTGTTTTGAATCAGATCGCTGTAATCCATGCTTCCTCCGCACAGACGCGCCGGCATTCGGTTGGGGCGCGGCCGTGCACGTTACATAACATTATGACACAAAACACCGTGTTTGACAAGCGTTAAGCCATGACCTCGCCGCTGCTCATATAGAGATCGTAGTACCGGCCCCGTTTTTCCATGAGGTGGGCGTGATTCCCCATCTCCACGATCTCTCCGTGGTCCAGCACGATGATGCGGTCGCAGCTCTCGATGGTGGACAGGCGGTGCGCCACCATGATGGACGTGCGGCCCTCCATGAGGCGCTCCAGGGCGTTCTGTATCAGCCGCTCCGTCTCCGTGTCGATGTTGGCCGTCGCCTCGTCCAGGATCAGGATGCGGGGATCGAAGGCCAGGGTGCGGGCGAAGGACAGAAGCTGTCTTTCTCCCGCGGACAGGGTGCTGCCGCGTTCGGTCACAGGCTCGTGGTACTTCTGCGGCAGGCGCTCGATAAAGTGGCTCGCGCCGCCCGCCTTTGCCGCCGCCTCCACTGCGGAATCGGGGATGCTCTCCTCCCGCAGCCGGATATTCCCGGCGATATCTCCGGTGAAAATGAACACGTCCTGCTGAACCTGCCCGATGGCCCGGCGCAGCGAATCGGTCGTGAGGTCCCGGATATCCTGACCGTCGATCAGGATGCGGCCCTTCTGGATGTCGTAGTAGCGGCCGATCAGGCTCAGAATCGAGGTCTTGCCGGCGCCGGTCGCGCCCACGAAGGCGATGCGCTCGCCGGGACGGATCGTGAAGTCCACGTCCTTCAGGACGTACTGGTCCTCGTTATAGGCGAACCAGACGTGCTCGAAGCGGATCTCGCCGCGCACGTCCGTAAGATCGCGCGCGTCCTCCTTCTCGACCACCACAGGCTTTTCGTCCAGGATGCGGAAGATCTTGTCCGCGGAGGACAAAGCGTGCTGGAGGGAGGAGAACTCCTCGGCCAGGTCCTGAATCGGCTCAAACAGCGAGGAGGTGTACTGCGTGAAGATGTAGAGCGTGCCCAGGGTCAGCCGGCCGCCCAGGACGAGGTACGCGCCTCCCGCGAGCACGAGAGCCCGGGAGAGATAGAAGGCCATGTTGATGGCCGGCCGGAAAATGGCGAAGGTCATCAGCTCGCGGAAGTTCGCGCGGTAGAGCTCCTGGCTCTTTTCGCCGAACTCCAGTTCCTTCACGGCCTCGCGGCGGAAGGTCTGGATGATCCGCATCCCCGAGAGGTGCTCGGAGAGGAAGATGTTGATGGCCGTCACCTGCGTGCGTGTGAAGTCGTACGCGCGGCGGGCGTTCTTGCGGAAGAAGTACGTCAGAACGATGACCACGGGCAGCATCGCGCAGGTGAGCCCCGTCATCCGCACGTCGATCAGCAGCATCATCGCGACGATGCCGATGATGCGCAGGACGTTCTGGACGAGATTGACCAGGATGTTGGCGTACATCTCGTTCAGGGTCTCCACGTCGTTGGTGATTCGCGTGACGATGGTGCCCACCGGCGTGGTGTCGAAGAACCGCATGGACAGGCTCTCCACGTGGGCGAACAGATCCTGACGGATGCGGAACACGATCTTCTGCCCCATCTTCTGCAGCGTCATGTACTGCGTGCGCCGGATGATGAACAGGGCGATCAGGATGATTCCGTAGAGCGCCACGGCGCGCAGGATGCCGGCAAAGTCCGTGCCGCGCAGGGTCTTGAGGTCCGTGCGGGTCAGCGGGCGCGCGGGGACGGCGCCTCCGGCCCTCTGCATGTCCACGATGATGCCGTCTTCATGAGGAGCGATCCGGTCTTCCTCCGCCCCGCGGAGGGAGACAGCCTGCGCGGCGGTGAGACCGTCCGCCCAGTAATAGCCGTCCTGATAGAGGACCACGATGCCGTAGGTCCCGTCCGCCGTCTCCTCCGGAGAATCGGCCAGTTTCTCCCAGCGCTCCCCGGCAAAGCTCACGCCCCCGTCCGCGGTCTGCACGTACGGGAGGTCGTAGCCGGTGATATGCCGGTCGATCGTGTTGCCCACGAGAATGGGCTCGTAGAGTTCCAGCAAGGTGCCGATGATGACGAACACCATGGCGAAAAGGGCCGTCTTCCAGACGGGCTTCATGTAGGTGAGAAGGCGTTTCATCCGACTGCCTCCTCTCCCGCCCCTTTGAGGCGCTGGTTCTCGTAGGTGGCGGCAAAGGTGCCGCCCAGGGCGAGCAGTTCGTCCTTTGTGCCGTACTCTGTGATGCGGCCGTCCTCCAGGACGCAGATGTGGTCCGCGAACTCCATCGTGGAGACGCGGTGCCCGACGATGATCGTGGTCTTTCCGGCGCGGCGGCGGCGCAGGTTTTTCAGAATCTCCGCCTCCGTGTCCGTGTCGACCGCGGACAGGGCGTCATCCAGAATGAGGACAGGCGAATCCTTGAGGAGGGCACGCGCGATGGAGCAGCGCTGCTTCTGTCCTCCGGACAGGGTCACGCCGCGCTCTCCTACGCGGGTGTCGTATCCCTCCGCAAAATCCATGATATTGTCGTGGACGCAGGCATCCTTCGCGGCCTGCTCGATCTCCTCCTGCGTGGCGGAATCCACGCCGAAGGCGATGTTGCCGCGGATGGTGTCCGAGAACAGGAAATTGTCCTGGGGGACCGAGGCGATCTGCGTGCGCAGGGTCTGCAGCGGGAAGGCGCGGATCTCCTCTCCGTCGATCACGATGGCGCCGGGCTCCACATCATAGAGCCGGTACAGAAGGCCCGTGAGCGAGGACTTGCCGGAGCCGGTCCCGCCCATGATGCCGACGGTCTCTCCCTCCGCGATGTGGAGGGTGAAGTCCTGCAGGACGTTCCTTTCCGGCGCGTCGGGATAGGCAAAGGTGAGGCCGCGGAAATCGATCTCCCCGCGGATCCCGCGGATGTCCTTCGTGTCGGGGCCGTCCAGCACCTCGGGCGTCTGCGCGAGAAGGCTGTTCACGCGGCGCAGGGACGCATAGCCCTGGCTGAACATCGTGATGCACTCGCCCGCGGCCAGCATCGGCCAGACGATCATGCCGATGTAGGAGTTGAAGGCCACGAAGCGGCCCAGGGTGATATCGCCGAGCAGGGTCAGATACCCGCCGTACAGCAGGGTGATCACGCTGGAAAGTCCGATCAGGAAAAACAGGAACGGCATGAACCAGGCGCGCAGCGAGGCGACGCGCAGGTTCTTGTCGAGGCTGTCCTGGTTGAGTTTCCGGAAATGCGCCAGTTCCTTCTGCTCCTGCACGAAGGCCTTGAGCACGCGGATGCCGGACACGGCCTCCTGCGTCTCGTCCGAGAGGCGCGAGAAGGCCTCCTGGCGCTTTTCAAAGCGCCGGTTCATGACCTTGCCGTAGTAGTAGTCTCCCACGCCGATCAGAAGCAGCGGGATCATGGCGACCAGGGTCAGGCGCAGGTCCACATAGAGGATCATCTGCACCAGAACGAGCACCAGCATGACGGACGCGTCAAAAGCCGTGACCACGGAGGGACCCAGGGCCATGCGGATGGCCGACAGGTCGTTCGTGAAGTACGACATGAGGTCGCCGGTCTTGTTGACGTTGTAGAAGGTGGGCGTCAGGGTCTGCAGGTGCGCATAGAGATCGTTGCGCATGTCGCGCTCGATCTGGCGCGCCGGCCCGAAGATAAAGAAGCGCCACAGGAAGCGTCCGACGACGACCACAAGGCCGCAGCCGAGGATCAGAAGGACAAGGCGGAGGACACCGTTCAGATCCAGCGTCTGATCCACAAGGCCGTCCATGATGTTGCCCGTCAGCCGGGGCACCAGGGCGTTCATCTGGTCGACAAAGAAAAGGGCGACCATCCCGATCATATACTTCCAGGCGTACTTTTTCAGATTCTTGCCGAGGGAACGCAGCGTCTCCATGTCCTCACCTCCTCTCGTTTTTTTTTGTACAGCAGAGACCGCGGCTCAGGCGCGCAGCGGAAACCGCAGCCTCCGTGCAGGGTCTCCCGGCCGCAGGCAGGCGCATCCGCGGCTGAGCGTGTCCGTCAGGCCGCACCAGACTCCTGCAGCTTCATAATACAGCCCGCGCCGGAACGCACATGCATGCGCCCCGGCGTTGGCGAAACTTTTGATTCCGTTTTTCGGGACCCGCGATCAGGCCTGGGCGGGTTTGCCCGTGTAGAGCTGGTAGTAACGGCCCTTCTGGGCGAGCAGGTCGTCGTGGGTGCCGCGCTCGATGATCCGCCCCTGCTCCAGGACCATGATACAGTCCGCGTTGCGGACCGTGGAGAGGCGGTGGGCGATCACGAACGTTGTGCGCCCGTGCATCAGCTTGTCCATGCCGTCCTGCACCAGACGCTCCGTGCGGGTGTCGATCGAGCTGGTCGCCTCGTCCAGGATGAGGACGGGCGGGTCCGCGACCGCGGCGCGGGCGATGGCCAGAAGCTGTCTCTGGCCCTGGCTCAGAGAGGCACCGTTGTGCGTGAGCACGGTGTTGTAGCCCTCCGGCAGGCGGCGGATGAAGCCGTCCGCGTTGGCGAGTTTTGCGGCCGCGATCACCTCTTCGTCCGTGGCGTCCAGACGCCCGTAGCGGATGTTCTCCATGACCGTGTTGGTGAAGAGGTTGGTCTCCTGCAGCACCATCCCGAGGGAGCGGCGCAGGTCGCCCTTCATGATCTTGGTCACGTTGATCCCGTCGTAGCGGATTTTGCCTTCCTGGATGTCGTAGAAGCGGTTGATCAGGTTCGTGATCGTCGTCTTGCCGGCGCCCGTGGAACCGACGAAAGCGATCTTCTGGCCGGGGTAGGCGTACATTGAGATGTCGTGCAGGACCGTCTTCTCCGGCACGTAGCCGAAGGACACATGTTCGAACACGACGTCGCCCTTCAGCGGCACGTAATCCACGCTCTTGTCCGCCTGATGCACATGCTTCCAGGCCCACTGTCCGGTGCGCTCCGCCGTCTCTTCGAGGGCGCCGTTCTTCTCGCGGACGTTGACCAGGGCGACGTAGCCGTTGTCCTCCTCCGCGGGCTCATCGAGAAGCTTGAAGATGCGCTCCGCGCCGGCCAGGGCCATGATGATGGAGTTGAACTGCGTGCTGATCTGGTTGATCGGCATCACGAAACTGCGGTTGAAGGTCAGGTAGCTGACCAGGCCGCCCAGCGAGAAGCCGAAAGCACCGCGCAGAGCGATGACGCCGCCGACGATGGCGACCAGCACATAGCCGACGTTGCCCAGCTGGGCGTTGATCGGCATGATGACGTTGGCGAAGCGGTTCGCGTGGTAGGAGTTCTCGCAAAGCTCGTCGTTGAGTTTGCGGAAGGTGTCCAGGGTCTCCTCCTCGTGGCAGAAGACCTTGACCACGCGCTGTCCCTCCATCATCTCCTCGATGTAGCCGTTCACGGCACCCAGGGACTTCTGCTGCGCCACGAAATAGCGGCTGGACTTGCCGGCGACCTTGCCGGTGCCCACGAGCATGACTGCGGCCATGAACAGGGTGACCAGGGTGAGGGGTGCGCACAGGGCCAGCATGCTGGCAAACACGGACACGATGGTGATGGCGCTGTTGAAGAACTGCGGCAGGGACATCGAGACCATCTGGCGCAGCGTGTCGATGTCGTTTGTGTACACCGACATGATATCGCCGTGGGTGTTGCGGTCAAAGTACGAGATCGGCAGATCCTGCATGTGGTCGAACAGGTCTTCGCGCATGCGCTTTAACGTGCCCTGCGTCACGTAGATCATCAGACGCTGCTGCACGAAGTTGGCAAAAATGCCGATCAGGTAAAAGACCGCCACGCGGCTGATGGCGCGGGCCAGCGGGGCGTAGTCCGGCGAACTGGTCCCCATCAGGGGCAGGATGTAATCGTCGATCAGGGTGCGGGTGAACAGGGTGCCCTGCACGTTCGCCAGAACGCTGACGACGATGCAGACCATCACGACCGCCACATGCACCGCGTAGTCGCGGAACACGTACTTGAAGACTCTGGCGAGGAGCCTCTCGGGATGGTCGAGCTTGGGGCGCGGCATGGCGCGTGCGTTTCTTCCTCCGGGACCGGCCATTACAGCTCACCCCCTTTCTCGTCGAAATCGCCGCCCTGCGAGGTCTGCACCTCGTGGATTTCGCGGTAGATCTCATTTCCTGCGAGGAGGTTCTCTTCGGTATCGAAAGCGGACACACGGCCGTTGTCCATCACGATGATGCGGTCCGCGCTGCCCAGGGAGGACACTCTCTGCGAGATGATGATCTTGGTCGTGTTCGGGATCTCCTCCGCGAAGGCGCGGCGGATCTTCGCGTCCGTGGCGGTATCCACGGCGCTGGTCGAATCGTCCAGGATCAGGATCTTAGGCTTCTTGAGCAGGGCGCGGGCGATGCAGAGTCTCTGGCGCTGTCCGCCGGAGACGTTCGTGCCGCCCTGGGTGAGAACGGTGTTGTAGCCGTCCGGGAGCTGGCGGATGAACTCGTCCGCGCAGGCGAGCCGGCAGGCGCGCACGCAGTCCTCTTCCGTCGCGTCCTTATCGCCCCAGCGAAGGTTTTCCAGGATGGTGCCGGAGAACAGGACGTTCTTCTGGAGGACCACGGAGACCTCGTTGCGCAGGACCTCCATGTCGTAGTCGCGGACGTCGACGCCTCCCACCAGCACGCGTCCTTCCGTGACGTCGTAAAGGCGGCTGATCAGGCTGACCAGGCTCGTTTTCGCGGAGCCGGTCGCACCGATGATTCCGACCGTCTCCCCGGCGCGGATGGAGAGGTTCACGTCGCGCAGCACAGGCTCGGGCGAATCCGCGCTGTAGCTGAAACTCACATTCTCGAAGACGATGCTGCCGTCCGCGACCTCCATGACGGGATTCTCCGGATCACGGAGCGACGCGGTCTCGTTCAGGACTGCCGCCACGCGCTCGCCGCTGGCCGCGGACATGGTCAGCATGACGAAGATCATGGAGAGCATCATCAGATTCATCAGGATGGCCATGCAGTAGGCCAGCAGGGTGGTCAGATTGCCGGTGGTGATGTCCCCCGCCACCACGAAATGGGCGCCGAACCAGGACAGAAGCAGGATGCAGGAGTAAATGGCCAGCTGCATCACAGGGCCGTTCAGGGCGACCACTTTCTCGGCCCGGACGAACATGTCGTAGATGTTGATGCAGGCACGGTCAAAGCGCGTCTTCTCATATTCCTCGCGCACGAAGGCCTTGACGACGCGCATGCCGGCCACATTCTCCTGCACGCTCTCGTTCAGGTCGTCGTACTTGCGGAAAACGGCGCGGAAGTACTTGCTGGCGCGGGTCATCATGAAAGCCAGGATGCAGCCCAGGATCACGACCGCCCCGAGATACACGCTGGCGAGCCGCGCGGAAATGCGGAAGGACATGACCATGGCCACGATCAGGCTGATGGGCGCGCGGAACATCATCCGCAGCATCATCTGGTAGGTGTTCTGCAGGTTGGTGACGTCCGTCGTCAGGCGGGTGACCAGGCCGGAAGTCGAGAACTTGTCGATGTTGCTGAACGAGAAGGTCTGGATGTTCTCGAACATGGCCGCGCGCAGGTTCTTCGCGAAGCCGGTGCTTGCGCGCGCCGCAAAAAAGCCGCCCCCGATGCCCGCGAGCAGGCCGATGAGGGCCGCAACCAGCATGACGCCTCCGATGCGGATGATGTGCCCGATATTCCCCTTCATGACACCGCCGTCGATGATGGAGGCCATCAGGAGCGGTATGACCATCTCCATGATGACTTCCAGGATCATGCACAGCGGCGTCAGGAGCGAAGGAAGCTTGTATTCCTTGACCTGTGATGCCAGTGTTCTGATCATGCGAAGCCTTTCCTCCCCGAAAACCGGGGCATCTTTAGTCCCAAAGTGCTCCCGCAGCCGCACGCGGCGCAGGAGCACAGAAAAGCCATATTCACAAAATGCAGCGGATTATTTGATGACGGCAGATTCCAGGACGCCCCGGATGCTGTCCTTCATCTTCTTCTCAAGCTCCGCGGAGGCGGCAAACTCGAAGTATACGGCCATGTTGCCGTCCGTGCACAGGTAGACGTCCGCGCATACGTTTTCGAATGCGGTGCCTTTTGCAAAGATGTAGTGACGCCAGTTGTAAAAGCCGATCTCCTCTTCCTCCATGCCGTCCCAGGGGCCGACGTTGGTGGCGATCGCCTCTTCATAAGCGGCCTCGATGGTGTTCGGCAGGTATCCGAGCTCATCCTGGAAAGCCACGTTCACGTAGGCGAAGGTGTCGCCGTTAATGAACTGGTAAACGTGCTTCTGCTCCTCGCCCTCTTCTTCCTTCCGGGTCCATCCCTCCGGCACCTTGAAATACAGACGTCCCACCTGCTCATAGCCGGTGGTATCCACATCGTCCACGATGTGCAGGGTCGGGGCAGGCTCCGTGGTGGGCTCCACGGTCGTGGGCTCCTCCGTGGTCGGCGCCTCCGTCGTCGGCTCTTCCGTCGTGGTCACGACAGGCGTTTCCGTTGTGGTCGGGACCTCCGTTGTCGCAGGCGTATTGCCGCAGCCGGCGAGGGAAGAGACAACAAGGACCAGTATAAGAACAATCGCTGCAAAGCGTTTCATTTTGACACCTCCCGGGAGCGGGACAAGAGCGCCGGAAAACGGGACCGACACGGCGCGGAAAACATGCTCCCTACAAATAAATGTCGAATCTAAATCATTATAGTCACAAAACGCGAAACGCGCAACCCGTGCGGCGTTTTCACGCTATTCTTTCTTGCGCCTCCGACCTACTTCAGCGGATATGACGGTGTTGTTCCGGACAGCCCTCGGCCGCAGAACTACCGTTCCGGCCCGCAAGACTGCCGAAGCACTTCTCCCGGACCTGCGGCAGCCGGCCGCTGCAGGTTTTTGCAGAACCCCCGCCCCTACTCCTTGTACGCCGGAACGAATTCGAGGACTTCAAACCTCTCCGTATTCTCGCGGTTTCTGATCAGGACGACAGCTCCGGTCTGCGGGCGCTCCTTGACCTCGATCTCCAGAATCATGACGTTGCCGCCGCCGTACGTGGATTCGTAACTCTCATACAGAGGCAGGTAAGGACTCTTTTTCTGGTCGAAGCTCACGCTGATCAGGAGTTCCCCGCGCTTCTCGAAATACCGTTCCAGCATGTCGCCCGCGAGGCGGAGCTCCTTCTCCGTGAACCAGGAATCCTCCGCGCGCGGACGGCGCTCATAGGGGTCCTCCGTCTCGGTCTCGGGAACTTCTTCCGTGGTCTCCGATTCCGTCCCGGATTCGGAGGGCGCTGCCGTGCCCGGCACGGGCGCCGTCAGGGTGACCTCCGGCGGCTCCGTCTGCTGCGGCGGCTCGTTTTTGCCGCACCCGGCGGCAGACAGGGACGCGAGCAGCGTCAGGATACACAAAACAGATAGAACGGTTCGTCTCCTTCTCATGCGAGATCTCCTCGGTCTGTCACATCAGTTCCAGGAACACCTGATTGGCGAGGTCGATGCCCCGCTCCGTCAGCTTCAGTCTTCCGTCCGTCTCCTCCAGAAGCCCCTGACCGATCAGACGGTCAACGACCGGGCGCTTTGCCTCCCACGCGTCATCTCCGAAGCGCGCCGCGTAGTCCGCGGTCAGAACGCCTTCCATCCGGCGAAGCCCCAGGAAGAAAAACTCCTCCTGCTGCTCTCCTTCGGTCAGGACCTCGTCTTCCCCGATCCAGGGAAAGGCGGTCGGCGCTTCTTCCGCGCAGGCCTCGTCCGCTTCTCCGAGGAGACGCAGGTACTCTTTCAGGTCTCTCGTCACGGAGAGGCGGTGCGGTCCGTCCGCAAGTTCCAGAAGAGAAGCGGCGCCGAGGCCCGCGCCGCGGTAAGGACGGCCGGTCCAGTATCCGCTGTTGTGGCGCGATCTGCGGCCGGGACGGGCGTAGTTCGAGATCTCATAGCGCTCAAAGCCGTGCATCCCGAGGATACGGGCGCACTCGCGGTACATCGCGCGCTCGGTCTCCTCGTCCGGCAGGGGGTACGTCCCGTCCGGGAGATGCAGCACGGTGCGGTCTCCCTCCGCGGCCGCCGCGGCAGCAAAGGGCGTTCCGTCCTCCAGAATCAGGGAGTAGACGGAGATGTGATCCGGAGCCACCAGAACGGCCTCCCGCAGCGATAAGGCAAAGTCTTCCACCGTCTGGCCGGGCAGGGCCGAGATCAGGTCGAGGCTCATGTTTTCAAAGCCGGCCGCGCGGCAGAAGCAGATCGCCTCCCGGGCCTCCTGCACGTTGTAGATTCGTCCCAGGAGCTTCAGTTCCCGGTCGATAAAGCTCTGCACGCCCAGGCTGATCCGGTTGAAGCCGGCGCTTCTGAGGAGCCGCAGCCCCTTCTCGTTGACCGTCCCCGGATTGGCCTCCAGGGTGATCTCGCAGTCATCCGCGAGGGGATAGGCCCGCCGCACCTCATCCAGAAGAAAGGCGAGCTGCTCCGGGGCAAGGCACGTGGGAGTACCGCCGCCGAAGTAGACGCTCACGACGCAAAGGTCCTGCGTCTGCGCGAGGTCTTCCCGCGCATCGCAAGCGATCTCCCGCGCCAGGGCCTTCACATAGGCCGCGCGGGTCTCCTCGTCTGCCGGCGCGGAAAGGAAGTCACAGTAGGCACATTTGGCTGCACAGAACGGGATGTGAACATAG
>JAFRUR010000047.1 GCA_017438775.1 Lachnospiraceae bacterium
AGGCCTTCTGCGGGATCTCGACCGATCCGATCTGACGCATCCGCTTCTTGCCCTCTTTCTGCTTGTCCAGAAGCTGTCTCTTGCGGGTGATATCGCCGCCGGAGCACTTGGCCAGACCGTCCTTGCGCAGGGCCTTCACGGTCTCTCTGGCGATGATCTTCCCGCCGATGGCGGCCTGGATGGGGATCTCGAACAGGTGGCGCGGGATCTCCTCCTTGAGTTTCTCGCACATCTTCCGGCCGCGCTCATAGGCGCTGCCCTCGAAGACGATGAACGACAGGGCGTCCACTTCCTCCTTGTTGATGAGGATGTCCAGCTTGACCAGTTTGGACCGCTGGTAGCCCTTGAGTTCGTAGTCAAACGACGCGTAGCCGCGGGAACGCGACTTGAGGACGTCGAAGAAGTCGTAAATGATCTCGTTCAGGGGCAGCACGTACTTGAGCATGGCCCGGTTGTCCTCGAGATACTCCGTGCTCACGTAGACGCCGCGGCGCTCCTGACACAGGGTCATGATCGGGCCGATGTACTCCGTGGTCAGCATGATCTCCGCATCGACGACGGGCTCCTCCATGTACTCGATCTCGTTGGGATCCGGGAGATTCGAAGGGTTGGTGAGCTCGATCATCGTGCCGTCCATCTTGTGCACGCGATAGACGACGCCGGGGGCCGTGGTCACGAGATCCAGGTTGTATTCCCGCTCCAGCCTCTCCTGGATGACCTCCAGTTGGAGGAGCCCCAGGAAGCCGCAGCGGAAGCCGAAGCCGAGGGCGATGCTGGTCTCGGGCTCATAGCGCAGCGAGGCGTCGTTGAGCTGAAGCTTCTCCAGCGCGTCGCGCAGGTCGTTGTAGTGGGCGCCGTCCGCGGGATAGACGCCGCAGTAGACCATACTGGTCACTTTCTTATAGCCGGGAAGAGGCTCGCTGCAGGGGCGTCCCGCCTCGGTCACGGTATCGCCCACGCGGGTCTCCTGCACGTTCTTGATGCTGGCCGTGAAATAGCCGACCATGCCCGCGGAAAGTTCCTCGCAGGGATTGAAGCGTCCCGCGCCGAAGGTCCCCACCTCCACGACCTCTGCCGTGAAGCCGGTGGCCATCATCATGACGCGCGTGCCTTTTTTGATGCGCCCGTCGCGGATGCGGCAGAACACGATGACGCCGCGGTAGGAATCGTACAGGGAGTCAAAAATGAGGGCGCGCAGCGGGGCCTCGGGATCTCCGTCCGGGGCGGGGATCTTCTTCACGATGGTCTCCAGGACGTCTTCGATCCCGATGCCGTTCTTCGCGGAGATCCGGGGCGCGTCGTGCGCCTCCAGACCGAGGATATCCTCGATCTCCTCCGCCACGCGCTCCGGGTCCGCGCTGGGCAGGTCGATCTTGTTAATAACGGGAAAGACCTCCAGGTTCGCGTCCATGGCCAGATAGACGTTGGCCAGGGTCTGCGCCTCGATGCCCTGTGCCGCGTCAACGACAAGCAGGGCCCCGTCGCAGGCCGCGAGAGACCGGGAGACCTCGTAGTTGAAGTCGACATGGCCGGGGGTGTCGATGAGGTTGAGAATGTACTCCTCCCCGTCCTGTGCCTTATAAATCGTGCGCACCGCCTGGGACTTGATGGTGATGCCCCTCTCGCGCTCCAGATCCATATTGTCCAGGACCTGGTCCTGCATCTCACGGCTGGTGAGAAGCCCGGTGCGCTCGATGATGCGGTCGGCCAGGGTGGATTTGCCGTGGTCGATGTGCGCGATGATGCTGAAGTGGCGGATCTTGCTCTGATCGGTCGTCATTCCATATTCCTCCTTATATACTATAACATAAAACCATAGAATACACAAGGAGGACGGCGACCCTTCGCCTCTCCCGCCCTGCCCCTGCGGCCGTTGAACGCGGGATGCAATTCCGAGGTCCGGAGACTGGAAGACAGTGTATTTCCGCATACGCAGAGGCGTTTTCGGGCACAAAAAAACAGGCCTCCGAGAGGGTGCTCAGAAGGCCTGTGTTTTTTGCATGCTTTACTCGACTGCGTTCACAGCTTTGGTCATACGCGAGATCTTGCGGGAAGCGGTGTTCTTGTGATAGACGCCCTTGCTGGCAGCCTTGTCCATCGTGGAGATCGCGTTCTGCAGGGCCTCCTTCGCGGCGGCCTGATCTCCGGCAGCTACGGCCGCGTCCACTTTCTTGATCGCGGTCTTCACAGCAGACTTGATGGATTTATTCCGGGCCTGTCTGGCACGGTTCACAAGGATCCTCTTCTTGGCAGATTTGATGTTAGCCAATCTGTTCACCTCCAAAAAGAATTCTGTAGGTTTGCATTCATACCGGAGACACGGGTACGATACTAATGTAAACGCATACTCTGATATAATAGCGGTTCGGTTTTGTTCTGTCAACCGCTTTTTGCCGGGAATCTGCGATTTCTTAAGGAAACCGGATCCATCCCGGCGGTCGGACCCCGCCGCAGACGGATGCCGTTATTTGATATCCCGTCTGTCAAAGATCCGAACCGCGAGCCCGAGGAAGACTGCGATCGTCACGGCCGAGACGATCAGCGCCGTCAGCGTATCCGGGTCGCTCTTTCCCAGCAGCTGATCCGGCATGTAATCGCCGATGGAAAACTCCATCTTCGGGAAGATTCTGGAGAGACCGAGGTCGATGCCGAAATACACCAGCCCCAGGAGGTTCATGCCGAACAGGACGGCAAGGACGGTGCCCAGCGACTTGATACGGAGGCACCCCGCAAACAGCAGAAGTACGGCGCAGATGCTCTGCAGCAGCAGAAGCTTCAGGGAAAAGACCCGCAGGCTGTCCGGTACGGCGCTGTCCACCACGATCTTCCGGAAAAACACCGTCCCGATCAGATTGCCCGCGATGCCGACAGCCATGAACAGAAGGCCGTGCGGAAGCGCCGCCGCGAATTTGGAGAGGATCGTGTAACCTCGCCTGGGCACCTGTCCCGCAATGTTTTTGATGTAACCGTTTTCCATGTCCGCGGAGAAAAAGCCGCAGACGGAAAGGAGGCAGAACATCGCGTTCAGAAAAGGCAGCGGCTCACGGAGGATTCCGGACAGCTCAGCCGTTTTCGGCAGTTCTGCCTCAGCCCCGGTGATCATGCTTCCCAGTTTTTCGAGCAGAACTTCCATGGGCGTCGAGAGAAGCGCCAGAACAAAAGCGAGGATCAGACAGACCCAGAACCCCCTCGCCTTGCGCATGCGGTAGAGATCCATTCTGAGCAGGTCAGCCATTGTAGTTCCCTCCCGTCATCCTGAGGAAATAGTCTTCCAGCGAAAGGACGTTCACATACATCTCCCGCAGCCCGACACCGGCGTCCACGATGGCCTTCGCCATGGCGGCGGTCTCGTCCAGACGCTCGGTGACGCGGATCGTGCCGTGCTCATAGAAAACGGAACGCAGGCCCATCCCGGCCAGTGCCCGGACCGCGGCCTCGTCGTTATCCGTGCGGATCTTCACATACTGCTCGCTGCGAGCATGGAGCTGCTCCACCGTGAACTCGTCGATCAGAGAGCCCTCATGGATGATTCCGTATACGTCGGCCAGCTTGGACAGTTCGTCCAGGATATGGCTGGAGATCATCATCGTGATCCCCTTCTGATCGCGAAGACGGGCCAGGGTCTCGCGCACCTCGGCGATGCCCTGCGGGTCCAGGCCGTTGATCGGCTCGTCCAGAACGATGAGCTTCGGTTCTCCCACCAGCGCCAGGCCGATGCCGAGTCTCTGCCGCATGCCGAGGGAATAGGACGAGGAGGGCTTTTTCCTGTCGGTCCGCTCCAGACCGACGGTCTTCAGCATCTCTTCCACATAGCCCTCCGGGCGGATGCCCATGGCGATGCATTTGATCTTCAGGTTCTCATATGCCGAGAGTCTGGGAAAGATCCCGGGATCCTCGATCAGCACGCCGACGTTTCGGAGTTCTTTCCTCATCTCCGGGCCGGTCTTGCCAAACAGGGAATACTCTCCCCTTGTAGGCGTGGCCAGGCCGCTGATCATGCGCATGATCGTGGTCTTCCCCGCGCCGTTGCGGCCGATCAGGCCGTAGATCTGGCCCTCGCGGATGTGCAGGTCGACGTTGTTGACGGCCGTTTTCTGCCCGTAGACCTTTGTCAGGCCGTGGGTCTCCAAAATGTAGTCCATTCTGTTTCTCCGTTTGTGAACCGATTTTTCTGAAGCCGCCGCTGCGGCGGAAGGGCGTCTGTGCTGACGCTCACTGAATGAACATCGCGTCGCCGAACGAGAAGAAACGATATCGCTCGCGCACGGCTTCCTCATAGGCCGCCAGAACGTGTTCCCGGCCTGCCAGGGCGCTCACCAGCATGATCAGGGTCGACTGGGGCAGGTGGAAGTTGGTCACCAGGGCGTCCACGGCCTTGAATTTGTAACCGGGATAGATAAAGATCTCGGTCTCTCCGCTCCCCGCATGGACGATTCCGTTTTCGTCCGCGGCCGATTCGAGGGTGCGGCAGCTCGTGGTACCCACCGCGACGATGCGGCCTCCCCGCGCACGGGTCCCGTTGATCCGATCCGCGGCCTCCGGCGTGACCTCGTAGTGCTCGGAATGCATATGATGGGCCTCCACGGTGTCCGCCTTGACGGGCCGGAAGGTCCCCAGTCCCACATGAAGCAGAACACGGGCGATCTGCGTGCCCTGGGCCTGAATCTGCTCCAGGAGCTCCGGCGTAAAGTGCAGGCCGGCCGTCGGCGCAGCCGCGGAACCCTGCACGCGGGCGTACACCGTCTGATAGCGGCTCTGATCCTTCAACTCGTGGGTGATATACGGCGGCAGGGGCATCTTCCCCAGCCGGTCGAGAATCTCCTCGAAAATGCCGTCAAAGAAGAAACGCACGCGGCGGTTTCCCTCTTCCAGAATCTCCTCGATCTGCGCCGTGAGAAGTCCCTCCCCGAAGATGACGCGGGTGCCGGGGCGGCACTTCTTTCCGGGCCGCACCAGGCACTCCCAGCAGCCGTCGGGAAGCCGCCGGAGCAGCAGGATCTCGATCTTCGCCCCGGTGCCCTCGCGCACGCCCAGAAGACGGGCCGGAATCACCTTGGTGTCGTTGATGACCAGGCAGTCCTCCGGACGGAGGAACCGCGGCAGGTCCGTAAAATGCAGGTGCTGCCGCTCTCCTGTCACCTTGTCCAGAACCAGGAGGCGCGATGCGCTGCGGTCCTCCAGCGGATCCTGGGCGATCAGTTCCTGCGGGAGTTCAAAATCAAAGTCTTTTACGTTCAAGAAAGTCTCCTTTTCGCACCCGCGCATTCCGGCCGAACACGCTCCGGCGC
>JAFRUR010000048.1 GCA_017438775.1 Lachnospiraceae bacterium
GTGTCAAGGATGCCGGGGTCGACCATCTTGGTCTGGATCTGGTTGCCGTCCTGGATCAGGGTCATGGCGAAGGTTCCGACTTCCTTCTTGTTGTCTGCGTTCAGCTGGTCGAAGATCTTGTTGTTCTTGGGCTGCTGCCACTCGAACTCGATGTTGTAGTTCGCATCGATGGTCTTCAGATACTCGATGAAGAGCGGGAATGCGCTCTTGCCGCGGGAAGAGTTGCCGACGCCGTAGAACATCTTGCCGTTGGACTCTTCGATGGCCTTCTTCGCGAGCTCTTCGAGGGTCATGCCCTCAGCCTCGGCGATGATGGCATCGATGCCTTCAAGCGCGGGGGCCGGCTCGGTCTCAGGGGCCTTGGTCTCGGGGGCCTTGGTCTCTCCGCCGCTCTGAGTCGTCTTGGGGGCAGACGTCGTCGAAGGGGTGTTTCCTCCGCCGCCGCAGCCGGCAAGCAGGCTCATGACCAGCGCTGTCACGAGAATCAGTGCGACGAGTCTCTTTTTCATAGTGTCTCCTTTCAAATTGTAACTATGTTTCCAGGGAATGACAGACACTCCCTGCGGTATAGTATACAACAATTTTGACAAAAATCAATCATTCTTCGCCGGATCATGCACGATTCCTACAAAAAAAGCGCCCCGGCGGACCGGGACGCTTTCAGAATGTTCGTTCAATTCGCGCTTGTTTCCGTGTTTCAGGAGCGGACGCGGCAGAAGTTCTTCTTGCCGCGGCGCACGACGCGGCCCTCGCCCGCCAGGTCTTCCGGCGCGTACGAGGTTTTGATGTCCGTGACCTTCTCTCCGTCCACGACGACACCGCCCTGCTCCACCGCGCGGCGGGCCTCCGAGCGGGTCGCGCACAGGCCGGCGCCCACCAGGACAGCCAGAATGTCCGCGCGCCCGTCGCGGTAGCAGTCAGCCGCGAGGACGACCTCCGGCATTTCCGCGGCGCTGCCCGCGGAGAACAGCGCGCGTGCGGCGTCCTGCGCCTTCTGCGCCTCTTCCTCTCCGTGCACCATCTTCGTCAGTTCGAACGCGAGGATCTCCTTCGCGGTGTTGAGCTGCGCGCCCTCCCACGTCTCCATCTCGTCGATCTGCTCCAGCGGCAGGAAGGTCAGCATGCGGATGCACTTGAGGACGTCCGCGTCGCCGACGTTGCGCCAGTACTGGTAGAACTCGAAGGGGCTCGTCTTGTTCGGATCGAGCCAGACCGCGTTGCCGGCCGTCTTGCCCATCTTCTTGCCGTTCGAATCGGTCAGCAGGGTGATGGTCATGGCATACGCGTCCTTGCCGAGCTTGCGGCGGATGAGCTCCGTGCCGCCCAGCATGTTGGACCACTGGTCGTCGCCGCCGAACTGCATGTTGCAGCCGTATTCCTTAAACAGGTGATAGAAGTCGTACGACTGCATGATCATGTAGTTGAACTCAAAGAAGGACAGGCCCTTCTCCATGCGGTTCTTGTAGCACTCCGCGCGCAGCATGTTGTTGACGGAGAAGTGCGTGCCGACTTCGCGCAGCAGTTCCACGTAGTTGAGGTCCAGCAGCCAGTCCGCGTTGTTGACCATCTGCGCCTTGCCCGGCCCGAACTCGATGAACCGCTCCATCTGGCGGCGGAAGCACTCCGCGTTGTGATCGATATCCTCTTTGGTGAGCATCTTGCGCATGTCCGTACGGCCCGACGGGTCTCCGATCATGGTGGTGCCGCCGCCGATCAGGGCAATGGGCCTGTTGCCCGCCTCCTGCAGGCGCTTCATCAGCGTGAGCGCCATGAAATGACCCGCGGTCAGGCTGTCCGCGGTGCAGTCGAAGCCGATATAAAACGTGGCGCCGCCGCTGTTGATGAGGTCGCGGATCTCCGCCTCGTCCGTCACCTGCGCGATCAGGCCGCGCGCCTTCAGTTCCTCATAGATCTGCATTTCGTCTCCTCCTTTTCGGGCGCCGATCGCCCCTTCCGGTCGGTCCGCCGGCACCGTCCGGCGGCCGTCTGCGGCTCCTTCCGGGCCGCCTCAGCAAAAAAACACCCCCGTCCTTGTGAAAAGGACGAGGGGGGATCTCGTGGTACCACCTTTCTTCGCAGCGAACGCTGCCTCCGGGGCACACAGGTCTGCGCCGATGTGCCTGCGCGGTAACGGGCGCACCCGCTGCAGCCTACTGTGCGCTGCTTCGCGGACGGGCTGCGGCGCTGCGCAGCAGGACCCGAAGAGGCGGTTCGGTGCAGGGCTCAGGGGAGTATTCGGGGAGCGCTCTGCCCGCGCCTCTCATCGGCCGGCTGCTTTCTGTGGGTGAGCCCGCTTCCCTACTTGGCCCCGTCAAGGCCTTGCTGTGGCCGCCGTCGGCGGCGTTTGTAAGCGACAGCATACCAGAAAAGGCCCGCGCTGTCAATCCTGCCTTACCGGCACTTGTACATCACGAGTTTCGAGCCCTTGCCGTCGCGTTCGACCACTTCGTAGCGCTCCGGATGATCCCGCAGGAATTCCGGGAGTTTGTTGTAGCCGAAGGCGCGGATGTTGAAGTCCGACCGCACGCGCTTGATGTAGTGACCGGCCGAGGCGACGTTCACGAAGCCCGTGTCGTCCGCGTACTTCTCCTCCGCGATGTGCAGAAGCTCGTCCAGTTCGTCCAGCTGCTCGGCCAGGGACCTCTCCTCCGGGGCCTCCGCGGTCTCGGCCGCGGCAGTCTCCGTCTCTGCGGCAGGAATCTCCGGCTCCGCGGCGGGAATCCCGGATGCCGGCTCCTGTCCGGCCTCCGCGGGAACTTCCTTTGCCGCGCCGCGTCCTCCGCGGCTGCGCTTCCTGCGCGCGGGCTCCTCCGGGTGCTCCTCCGGCATCTCTTCCGTAAGTTCCTCCGTCAGGCCGTCCGCTTTCTCCTGTCCGCCCTGCAGCGATTTGAAGATATCGTCGTAGCTCGCAAAACTCGCGGGGATCTCCGTGCGGGCCGGCGCCTCCGGTGCGGCCTGCGCTGCGGGCGCGGGTTCCTGCGCCGGGGCAGGTTCCTGCGGCGCGGCGGCCGCGGCGGGCTCTGCGGCCTTCTTTGCCTTCGCGGCCTGCTGCCCCTTCGGGCTCTTCTGCGCCTTCTGCTCGCGGGACTCCGTGCTTTCTTTGGAACTGCGCTTCCTGCGGCTCTTGACCACCGGAACGAGGTCCTCCACGTAATTAAATTCGTCGCAGGCGTTGCGGAACGATTCCACCGTGGTCTTCACGCCGTAGCCGATCACGTAGACGCCGGATTCGTGCAGGCGGATGGCCAGCGAGGTGAAATCCGAGTCGCTCGATACGATGACGAAGCCGTCAAACCGTCCGCTGTAGAGCAGCTCCATCGCGTCGATGGTGAGCGCCATGTCCGAGGCATTCTTCCCGGAAGCGAAATCGAACTGCTGCACCGCGCTGATGGCGAAGCGCTTGATCTCCTTCTCCCAGGGCGCCAGGTTTTTCTTGGCCCAGTTGCCGTAGGCGCGCTTGATGACGATGCGCCCATAGGCAGAGGCCTCCTTGATGACCGCCTCGATGGTGGACGCCTGCGCGTTGTCAGCGTCGATCAAAAGGGCGATCCTTTCCAGATCCTTCATGTGTTTTCCTTTCCGCCGCGGCTGTCAGAAAATGACAGATGCGGCGCCCCCGCGAACAGGGGCGCCGTCACGTCCGCGTCAGATGTCTTTTTTCCAGATGCCGTGGAGGTTGCAGCTCTCGTAGGCAGTCACGGGCACCTCGCCGGGCGCCAGCGCGAAGACGGCCTCCGGGGCATCGCCCGGCGCCAGATCCTTCTTCTGGAAGCCCCGGTTGGTCTCCAGGATGATCCACTCGATGTAGTGCGCCTCCAGCATCGGATGCGCTGTGCTGCCGACCTTGACCGTCACCAGGCTGCCGTCCACGGTCACGTCCGGGACGTGCTTCTCCAGCGCGCCGTCGGAGCTGCCGATCTCCACTTCCTTCATGGGCTCGCCGCAGCACTTGGTCGGGCACTTGGACGGACGGAAGATCACAGCCATCTTGCCGCATCCCTCGCAAAGATAAAACTTCATATCGTACTCCTTCCCCCGCCGCAAGGCGGAGCTGCCACGTTTTCTTTTTTATATTACCACAGTCCCCGCCCCGGTTTCAACCCGTTCGGGACAGACTCCGGACCGCCGCCCGGAAGCATATGGCACCCGGACGGAATACAGCGCCGCGGCCCGTCAGCGTGCGGCATGTGCGGAGCGGATTGCCGGATCCGCGACCGGACGCGCGAGCATAGCGCGAGGGCCGGGGACGACTGTCTGAGGGCGCTTTCTTCTCCGTCCGGCAGGACATCGGGAGAAAGCGCCCGAGTTCGTGCAGGCCCCCGCTCATAGGCGGCGCAGCGCGTGGGAGCGGATGGCACCTGAGCGGAGCACATCGCCGCACAGCTGACGAAACAGGGCGGCGCCGGACGTAGGCGCGGCTGCCGCCGGAGCATTGTGCGCCTCAGCGCATTGCCGCAAGGCGGCGCCGATGTCAGATTCTGTCTTAGAAGTTCTCCGCGCAGATCTCGAAGAAGGCCTTCGGATGGGCACAGACGGGGCAGATCTCGGGGGCCTTCAGGCCGATCACGATGTGACCGCAGTTGCGGCACTCCCAGATCTTGACCTGGCTGCGGGCGAAGACTTCCTGCATCTCCACATTGTGGAGCAGACGGCGATAGCGCTCCTCGTGGCGCTTCTCCACCGCGGCGACGGCGCGGAAGCGGGCGGCCAGCTCCGGGAAGCCCTCTTCTTCCGCGGTCTTCGCAAACCCTTCGTACATGTCGGTCCACTCGTAGTTCTCGCCTTCCGCGGCGGCAAGCAGGTTCTCCGCCGTGGTGCCGAGCTCTCCGAGCTCCTTGAACCAGAGCTTCGCGTGCTCTTTCTCGTTGTCCGCGGTCTTCAGGAACAGATCCGCGATCTGCTCAAAGCCTTCCTTCTTCGCGGTGGAAGCGAAGTAGGTGTACTTGTTGCGGGCCTGGGACTCTCCCGCGAAAGCGGCCTGAAGGTTCTTCTCGGTCTGGGTGCCTGCATACTTGTTTGCCATGTTTTTCTCCCTTTCTTTTCCGGCCGTGCCGGACGTGGTGTTCCCCTGCGGGGTGTTTTCTGTTATCGCTTGCTGTTTTTCCGGCGCGATGCTCTCCTCTGCGCTTCAGCCCTCCTGCGCTTTCCGGCAGTCCGCACAGACGCCTTCAAACACGGTGCTGTGACCGCGGACCGAAAAGCCGGTCGTCTCCTCCGCCATGCGGTCGTCCTCTTCCCGGTAGGGCACCGGCGCGTCCCAGACGCGGCCGCAGAGGCAGCACCGCAGGTGGCTGTGGGGGTCCGTCCGCAGATCGAAGCGCTCCGCCGGAGAGGTCTGCACCAGGCCGATCTCCCCCGTCTGCGCCATGCGCTTTAAGTTGCGGTACACGGTGCCGCGGCTGATGCGCGGGTCCCGGGCGCGAAGCTCGAGGTAGATGTCGTCCGCCGTCGGATGATCGCAGCGCCCGCGCACGGCGTCCAGGATCATCCCTTTCTGGCGCGTGTTTCTCTCTTCCACAGGGCCTCCTTTTTGCTAATAGGACTTTGTATCGTTAATATACCATAGACACGTTCTTCTGTCAACTCCTTTCGGACGCGGTCGGTCGGTTTCGGGCGGGGCCGGCTTCGCTTCCGCCTCTCCCGCCCTTCCTGCTGTGCCCTGCCGCCGCATCGGGGCCCCGGATGCCCGGAGTTTCCCTCCGCCATTCCATTTTTTGCTCTGACTTGTTCTACAAGTGTATCATCACCCTCTGTTATAGCGGTATCGGGTGTTTCCCACTGCAGTTTTGGCGCTTTCATCGTCATACTATCGCTTCATTTTCGTCATTTTGTCTCCTTTTTCACGGCACTTTCCCGGAATCCTCATGTTTTCATTGTTTTTTATAAGAGGCTATACTATAATGGAAGCACCGAAAAATGAAAGGAGACACCCCCATGAACGTCCGCAGCTCCTACAAATATGCCATTGCCTGTCCTACAAGCATGGGCGTCCGCATCACTCCCGTGAACCGCATGGCCGTGCACAACAGCAACACCTACACCATGACCTCCACCAGCGCGGAGACCAACGTCCTCAACGTCGCCTCCAGCCTGGGCAAAGAGTGCCTCGCCCTCACCAAGTTCGTGGAGGGCAGCCCCATCGCGGCATTCATCAAGGCGCAGCTGCGCGCCCGCAACATCGCGTACGAAGGAATCAACGTTCCGCAGGGCGGCCCCTGGGGCTATCGCCATCAGTTCAACGTGGCGGATTCCGGCTTCGGTCTGCGCGCCCCCCGCGTCTGGAACGACCGCGCCGGAGAAGTCGGCCGCACCCTGAATATCAAGGATTTTGACGTGGAGCGCATCTTCGGTCAGGAGGGCGTCGGCATCCTGCACCTCTCCGGCCTGATCGCCGCCATGAGCCCCGAGACCACGGAGTGCTGCCTGGAACTGGCCCGCACCGCGAAGAAGTACGGCACCCTGATCTCCTTTGACCTCAACTACCGCGCCACCTTCTGGAAGGGCCGCGAAGAGGACCTGGCCGCCGCCTTCCATGAGATCGCCTCTCTGGCGGACGTGCTGGTCGGCAACGAAGAGGACTTCCAGCTCTGCCTCGGCTTCAAGGGCCCGGAGGCGGGCGGAAAGGATCTGGCCGCGAAGATCGAGAACTTCAAGGGCATGATCAACGAAGTCCGTGAGAAGTATCCCAACGCGCAGGCCTACGCCACCACGCTGCGCCAGGTCATCTCCGCCAACGAGCACCTCTGGGGCGCCATCCTCTGGGCAGAGGGCAACTGGTATGTCGAAGAGCCCCGTCCCATCCAGGTCATGGACCGCATCGGCGGCGGCGACGGCTTCTCCGGCGGCCTGCTCTACGGCGTGCTCTCCGGCTGGACCCCCGACAAGTGGGTGGCCTTCGGCTGGGCCAGCGGCGTTCTGGCTGCCTCCAGCCTGAACGACTACGCGGAGCCCGCGGACGAAAAGCAGGTCTGGGACGTGTACGCCGGCAACGCCCGCGTGCAGAGATAACGAATCCAA
>JAFRUR010000001.1 GCA_017438775.1 Lachnospiraceae bacterium
ATATCTTGTGTTATAGTAGCCACAACGGAAGACCTCCTTATGTTGTGTGTTGTGTTTGTGGGAAAACTAACTATAACACAAGGATGGCTCTTCCGTTTTTTTATTTAAGTGCTGTGTAACACATGTATTGTAATCCTACAGCGCAAGCAAACGCTTTGCGGGAAACACTATGGAAAAACCGGGGAAGGTGTGATAAAATACCACGGAAAAGGCAGGTTTTCTGCGCACCGACGGAGATACGGACATGAGAGAGCAGATTCTGTACAGAAGCACCCGCGGCACAGACCGCGTCACAAGCGCACAGGCCATCGTGAGCGGAATCGCGCCGGACGGCGGCCTCTACGTTCCCGAAACGATGCCGCAGCCGATCGCGGATTTTGCGGCGCTGGCAAAGAAGGATTACCGCGGCATCGCCCGCGAGGTCATGGGCCTCTTCCTCACGGACTTTACGGAGGAGGAGATCGCTGCCTGCGTGGACGCCGCCTATGACGAAAAGTTCGACACCCCGGAAATCGCGCCTCTCGCGAAGGTGGGGGAGAATTTCTTCCTGGAGCTCTATCACGGGCAGACCATCGCCTTCAAGGATATGGCCCTCTCCATCCTGCCGCATCTGATGACGGCTGCCGCGAAAAAGTGCGGCCTGACGGAAGATATCCTCATCCTCACGGCCACCTCCGGAGATACCGGGAAGGCAGCTCTGGCCGGCTTCGCGGACGTGCCCGGCACCCGAATCGCGGTCTTCTTCCCGCAGGGCGGCGTGAGCCCGGTCCAGGAGGCGCAGATGGTCACCCAGACGGGAGGGAACGTGTGCGTCACGGCCGTGCGCGGGAACTTTGACGACGCCCAGACCGGGGTCAAGAAGCTCTTCGCGGACCGCGCCCTGGGGGCAGACCTCGCGGCGCAGGGCGTGCGGCTCTCCTCGGCCAACTCGATCAACATCGGGCGCCTCGTCCCGCAGGTCGTCTACTACGTCTACGCCTGCGCCCGCCTTATGGCGGAGGGAGAACTGGCCCCCGGGGAACTTCTCAACGTGTGCGTGCCGACCGGGAACTTCGGCAACATCCTGGCCGCGTACTACGCGAGACAGATCGGCGCCCCGATCGGGAAACTGGTCTGCGCCTCCAACAGAAACCGTGTTCTGTTCGACTTCTTCCGGAACGGCACGTATGACCGCAACCGCGAGTTTTACCTGACTTCGTCCCCGTCCATGGACATCCTGATCTCCAGCAATCTGGAGCGTCTGATCTTCTCCCTGGTCGGAGAGGACCCGGAGGCGGACCGCGCCCTCATGGCGGAGCTGTCCGCGCGCGGCGCCTACGACATTTCGCCCGACATGGCCGCGCGCCTGGAGATGTTCCGGAGCGGCTTTGCCACGGAGGAAGAGACGTCGGCGGAGATCTCCCGCGTCTGGGGAGAGTATCAGTACCTGCTGGATCCGCACACGGCGGTGGCCTCCGCGGTGGCGGAAAAGTACCGCAGGGAGAGCGGAGATGCCGCGAAGATGCTGATCGTCTCCACGGCCAGCCCCTATAAATTCACGGGAACGGTCCTTCCCGCGGTGCAGAAGGCCGAGGGAAAAGAGGCGGAGGCCGCGGGAGACGGCTTTGCCCAGGCCAGGGCCCTGAAAGCCCTCACCGGCTGGGAGATCCCGGCCGCGGTCACGGACCTGGAAGGGGCGCCGGTGCTGCACAGGGGCGTCTGCGATATCGACAGAATGGAAGAGACCGTGCGCGCCTTCGCGGAGCGCGGATAAAGAAAAGGAGAAGAATATGAGCAAAGTCAACGATTTCCTGACCGAGGCCGGCACGTTTTTCCTCGCCACTGTCGACAAAGACCAGCCCAAAGTGCGTCCTCTGGGCCTGCACATGGAGATGGACGAAAAGATCCTTTTCGGCGTGGGAAGTTTCAAGGACGTGTTCAAGCAGCTGATCTCGAACCCGAAGGTCGAGATCTGCGCCTGCAGGCCCGACGGGCACTGGCTGCGCTACACCGGCACCGCTGTGTTTGAGACCGATCCCAAATACGCGGAGGCCGCGCTGGAGGCCATGCCGCATCTGCGGAGCATCTACAACGAAGAGACCGGCTATAAGATGATGGTCTTCCACCTGGAGGATGCCACGGCGGTGGAGATCCCGGTCATGGGAGAGGGCACGGACCTTCTGAACTGAAGACGGCACAGGGTGCGGCGGAGCTTTCCGCCGCGCTTTTTTTCGGGGCACAGCCTCGGCTTTTTTATGCACGGACAGGGTCTGTTTCTATGGGAAAAATGGCCGAAAAAGAGGCCGCGCAGCGGCCCGCAAAGCGCCGGGAATCGGCGTTTTTTCGGCACATTGCCGAAAGTGGGCCGGGAGGCGCGGAATGAAAAGTTGACGCGTGACAAAACGCGTTTTTTCCAGTATAATACAGACATGGAACCGCTTCGGCCTGAGAGTGGCACGCCCGCTCGGTCTGCGGGCGCGTTCGTTATATAATTGGGCAAGCACGCTTGAAAGGAGGGATCGTGATGGCGTACCAGCCCGGAGACCTGGTCATTTACGGAGCAGAGGGACCCTGCACGGTGCAGGCCGTGGGCGATCCCGGAATCAGCCCACGGACCAAGGGCAGACAGTACTACACCTTAAAACCTTTTTACCGCAAAAACAGCATGCTTTACGTCCCGGTGGAAATTGCGGAGGACCACCTGCGGCCGGTGCTTTCCCGTGAGGAAGCCCTGGCCCTGATCGACCGCTTTGCGGATACGGAAGAAGTGGACGTGGCAGACGAGAGACGCCGGGAGCAGGATTACCGCGACATCCTCTACCGGAAGGGCTGCATCAGCTGCGAAGACCTGGTGCGCATCACCAAGACCATCTATCAGCGCAGGCAGGACCGGGCGGATTCCGGAAAGCGCCTCACGGAGGTGGATCAGAAGTATTTCCGCCTGGCGCAGGAAAAACTCCTGGAAGAACTGTCCGTCGCACTGCATCTCTCGATCGAAGAGACGGACAAATACATTTACGAACGTCTCGAACTGGTATAAGAGAGAAGAGAAGCCCCGGCACAAGCCGGGGCTTTCTTCTGCAAAAAAAAGACCCGGCAGAGTTCTGCCGGGTCAATGGATTCAGAAACAGGGGCGCACAAAGCACCGAAGAAGCTTACGCTCTCTCCACAAAGCCGGAACGCAGGCAGGAAGTACAAACGTACATTCTCTTGGCCGCTCCGTTCACGTTGACGCGCACGCTCTTCACATTGGACTTCCAGATCTTGTTGGATCTTCTATGAGAATGGCTCACCGCGTTACCGAAATGAGCGCCCTTCTGACAAATAGCACACTTCGCCATGACTGCACCTCCTTCTCAGATTTCCCATGAGACCATTTCCGCAGGTCCATAGCAAAGGACATTCTATCAAAAGGGTTGAGAAAATGCAAGCAGAATTTGAAAAAAGTGAAAAGAAGATAAAAAGGTGGCATTTTGGGCGCCCATACTGTATAATGCTATCCGTGATGTTTTGACCATCTATCGGTTCGGAGGAAAAAATGAAACTTCGCAGAAATAACGATATGGGTGAGATCCTGGTCAATACCGACGTCATCGCACAGTACGCGGGTTCCGTGGCGTGCGAGTGCTTCGGCGTGGTCGGCATGGCCGGGGTCAGCATGCGCGACGGTCTGGTCAAGCTCCTGCGCAGGGAGCGCCTGAGCCACGGCGTGCGTGTGGAGGTGACAGAGGACAAGAAACTCCGGCTGGATTTCCACGTGATCGTGGTGTACGGAGTGAGCATCCGCGCAGTTGCGGACAACCTGATCGAGAGCGTGAAGTATCAGGTGGAGCAGTTTTCCGGCGTGGAGGTGGAGCAGATCCACATCCATGTGGAAGGCGTGCGCGTGATCGACTAAAACTGGCTGGAGGAAAAGAAGCGTGGCTGAGAAGATCGATGCGCCGCTGCTGCGGCGGATGTTCCTGGCGGGTGCAAAGCGCCTGGACGATCATAAAGAACCTATCAACGAACTGAACGTATTCCCGGTGCCGGACGGAGATACCGGCACCAACATGACGATGACCATCACCTCCGCGGTGCGCGAGGTGGTGAGCCTGAAGGAAGTCACCTTTGAGACCCTGTCGAAGGCCATTTCCTCGGGTTCTCTGCGCGGCGCCCGCGGCAACTCCGGCGTCATCATGTCGCAGCTGTGCCGCGGCTTCTGCAAGGCCCTGCGAAGCGCGTCTGAGGTGGACCTCCCGTCTCTGACGGAGGCCCTGCGCCGCGCGACCGAGACCGCGTACAAGGCCGTTATGAAGCCGAAGGAGGGCACCATCCTCACCGTGGCCCGCGCCATCTCGGAGAAGGCGGCGGAGCTTTCGGAGCAGGAGATGTCCATGGAGGACTTCCTCCTCGCCCTGCAGCAGGAGGGTGAGACGGCTCTCGAGCACACCCCGGAGCTGCTTCCCGTCCTCAAGCAGGCGGGTGTGGTGGATTCCGGCGGCAAGGGCCTGATGACCTTCATCGCCGGCGCGATGGACGCCTTCCTCGGGAAAGAGGTGGAACTGGCCGACGGCAGCATGAGCGCATCGGCGCACGCCTCTGCGGAGACGGCCGTCTCCACGGCGGACATCGACACCTCGGACATCAAATTCGGCTACTGCACGGAGTTCATCATCAACCTGGAGAAGCCTTACGGCGATGCCGAAGAGGAGGACCTCAAGGCCTTCCTGGAATCCATCGGAGATTCCATCGTCTGCGTCTCTCTGGACGACATCGTGAAGATCCACGTGCACACGAACCATCCCGGTCAGGCCTTCGAGAAGGGACTCACTCTGGGTTCCCTCACCAACATGAAGGTCGACAACATGCGGATCGAGCATGAGGAGAACCTCTTCAAGGAGAGCGAGAAGCAGGCCTATCTGGAAGCGCAGAAGAAGGCCGCCGCTCCGGCTCCGCAGACCGACGAGGCCGTTCCGGTGGAGAAGGAGACGGGCTTTGTCACGGTGTGTGCCGGCGCGGGCCTGGAGGAGATCTTCCGGGAACTCGGCGCGGACGAGGTCGTCACCGGCGGGCAGACCATGAACCCGAGCACGGAGGATATCCTGATCGCCGCGCGCCGCGTGCCGGCGCAGACGGTCTTCGTCTTCCCCAACAACAAGAACATCATCCTGGCCGCGGAGCAGGCGGCCCGCATCTGCAAGGAGCGCGAGATCGTGGTGGTCCCCACCACCACCGTGCCGCAGGGGGTTTCCGCCCTGGTCAGCTACATGGAGGGCCACGGGAAGGAAGAGAACCTCGCGGAGATGACCGAGGCCGTCAGCCGCGTCAGTTCCGCGTCCGTCACTTACGCCGTGCGCCACACCCACATCGAGGACCAGGAGATCTGCGAGGGCGACATCATGGCTCTGGGAGATCACGGGCTGCTGGCCGTGGGCAAGAGCATCGAGCGCACCTCCCTGGAGGCCGTCCAGCGGATGGCCACGGAAGAGACCGCCGTGATCACGCTGTATTACGGAGAGGACGTTACGGAGGAGGACGCCCAGTCCCTGGCGGAAAAACTGGAAGAGAAATACCCGGAGGCAGACGTGGAAGTGGAGTACGGCGGACAGCCGGTCTACTACTACCTGCTCTCGGTGGAGTAAACGATCCCGCTGCGGCCTGTCCGGCCGCAGCGCTTTCACATCGGAGATCAGGGGATGCAGGAGAGCAGTTCCATCACCGCCATCAAAGGCATCGGAGAAAAGACGCGGGCCGTGTTTGAAAAGGTCGGCGTTTTTTCCGTGCGGGATCTTCTGCGCTATTACCCCCGGGACTACGAGACCTTCGGCCAGCCGGTCGAGATCGCCGCGCTTCAGGAAGAGGGCGTGCAGACCGTCTGCGGGACGCTGCAGGCCGACGCCTCGGTGCGACGCGTGCGCGGGCTGCAGATCGTGAACGCCCGCATCGCGGACGGCTCCGGGCGCCTGTCTCTGGTCTGGTTCAACATGCCGTATCTGAAGAACGCCCTGCGCAGCGGGAGCCGCTACGTCTTCCGCGGCAAGGTCGTGCGCAAGGGAAGCGGCCTCACGATGGACCAGCCCCTGCTCTACAGCCCGGACCGCTACCGCGAGATGATGGGGACCCGCTATCCCGTCTACCGGCTGACCAAGGGGCTGACGAACCGCCTCGTGGCGGACGCCGTGAAGCAGGCGCTCGCGGAATGCGACCTGCAGACCGACCCGCTGCCGGAGGAGGTGCGCCGCGAGTTTCATCTCGCGGAGATCAACTTCGCCCTGCAGACCATCCACTTCCCGCGGGACGAGGTCGAACTGAACATGGCGCGCCGGCGCCTGGTGTTTGAAGAATTCTTCTACTTTATTCTGGCCCTGCGGATCCTGCGCGAGGGGAACGAGCGCGCCGGAAACGACTTTCCGGCCGGGCCTTCTCCCTCGGCGGAGGCGCTGGTCAGAAGCCTTCCCTACGACCTCACGGGGGCGCAGAAAAAAGTCTGGAAGGAGATCTGCGCGGACCTTTCCGGCCCGTCGGCCATGAACCGCCTGATCCAGGGCGACGTGGGCTCCGGCAAGACGGTGGTGGCGCTGATGGCGCTCCTCGCGATGACGGATTCGGGGCGTCAGGGCGCGCTGATGGCGCCCACGGAGGTCCTGGCCGCCCAGCACGCGCGCTCGATCCGCGAGCAGCTCGCGAAGGCCGGGATCGAAAGGGAAGTGACGCTCCTGACCGGCTCCATGACCGCGAAGGAAAAGCGCGAGGCCCGGGTGAAGATCGGGAGCGGAGAGGCGGACATCATCGTCGGGACGCACGCGGTCTTCCAGGAGCAGGTGGTGTTCCATGACCTCGGCCTCGTGATCACGGACGAGCAGCACCGCTTCGGCGTGCGCCAGAGAGAGACCCTCTCGGAGAAAAGCGGCGGGGGCTGCGCGCATGTGCTCGTCATGAGCGCGACGCCCATCCCGCGCACCCTGGCCATCATCCTCTACGGAGACCTGGATATCTCCGTTCTGGACGAGATGCCCGCGGAGCGCCGTCCCGTGAAGAACGCCGTCATCGGTCCGAAGGACCGCGCGAAGGCCTATGCCTTCCTGGAGAAGGAGATCGCCGCAGGACGGCAGGCCTACGTGATCTGCGCGATGGTGGAAGAGGGCGAGATGAACGGCGTGGAAAACGTCGCGGAATATTCGGAAAAACTGCGCGAGGCCCTGCCCGGCCGCAGGATCCTGTCCCTGCACGGGCGCATGAAGGGGAAGGAAAAGCGCGAGATCATGGAGGCCTTTGCCGCGGGGCAGGCCGACGTCCTGGTCTCCACCACGGTGGTGGAGGTGGGCGTCAACGTCCCCAACGCCACGGTGATGATGATCGAGAACGCGGAGCGCTTCGGCCTGGCCCAGCTCCATCAGCTGCGCGGGCGCGTCGGGCGCGGGGCGGACCAGAGCTACTGCATCTTTGTGAACGGCTCGGAGGAGGAACGCCAGAACAAACGTCTGGAAGTGCTCCGCAAATCCAACGACGGCTTCTTCATCGCCTCGGAGGACCTGCGGATGCGCGGCCCGGGAGATTTCTTCGGCGTGCGTCAGAGCGGCGTGGTGGAATTCGCGATCGGCGACGTGTTCACGGACGCGGATATCCTCAAGGCGGCGGGCGAGTGCGTCACGGACTTCTTAAAGCGCGACCCGGGGCTCTCCGAACCGGGGCACGAGGCCCTGCGGGGGTACCTGGACAAATACCTTGCAGAGGGGATCGGACGGGTCAACCTGTAGGCGGTCCGGCGGCCTGCGCCGGGCGCCGGGGCGGAAGATGTCCGGAAAACGCCTCATTTTCCCCGAAACCGGGCTTGCATTCATCGGGTTTTTGAGTACAATAGGAACGGAGTAATTTGAAACCCGTTTTCGATTTTCAGAGCCCTGCGGGCCGCGAAAACGGGGAGGAAGGAGATACATATGACCAGAATCGACATTATTTCGGGTTTCCTGGGGGCCGGCAAGACCACGCTGATCAAGACCCTGCTGCAGGACGCGTTCGCGGGGCAGCAGGTGGTCCTCATTGAGAATGAATTCGGCGAGATCGGCATCGACGGCGGGTTCCTCCGCGACGCCGGCATCGAGATCCGCGAGATGAACTCGGGCTGCATCTGCTGCTCCCTGGTGGGAGATTTCGGCACGGCCCTGACGGACGTCATCGCGCAGTATCACCCGGACCGCGTCATCATCGAGCCCTCGGGCGTCGGCAAGCTTTCGGACGTCATCCGCGCGGTGGAAAACGTGAAGTTTGACGGGGATGTGGTCCTCAATTCCGCCACCACCGTAGTGGACGTGCTCAAGTGCAAGATGTATCTGAAGAACTTCGGAGAGTTCTTTACGAACCAGGTCGAGGCGGCCGGCACCGTGGTCCTGTCCCGCACGGACACCGAAAAGGCTACGCAGGAGAAGGTGGACGAGGCGGTCGAGATGATCCGCGCCCTCAACCCGACGGCCAGCATCGTGACCACGCCCGCGCAGGATCTGGGCGGACGCAAGGTCCTGGAGATCATGGAGGGCATGAAGCTCGATCTTGAGGCCATTCTGCGCCGCCAGCAGGAGGAAGCCGAGGAACACGAGCGCCTGCATCATCACCACCATCATCATGACGGCGAGGAGTGCGACGACCCCGAGTGCGAGTGCCATCATCACCACGACGGCGACGAGGACGAAGAAGAGCACGAGCATCATCATCACCATCATCACGATGACGACGATGATCACGAGTGCGGCTGCCATCACCATCATGACGGCGACGAGGACGATGACGAGCATGAACATCATCATCACCATCACGATGATGACGAAGATGAGCATGAGCACCATCATCATCACCATCACCACGACGCCGACGAGGTGTTCGGTTCCTGGGGCATGGAGACCTCGAAGAAGTACACCCGCGCGCAGCTGGAGCAGATCCTGGGCGAGCTCTCCGAGGGCGAGGGCTATGGCGTCGTCCTGCGTGCGAAGGGCATGGTCGCCTCTCCGGAGGGAGGCTGGCTCCACTTCGACATGGTGCCCGGCGAGGTCGAGGTCCGGGACGGCTCTGTGGAATACACGGGCCGCATCTGCGTGATCGGCTCCAAACTTGAGGAAGAGAAGATCAAAGCGTTATGGCAGATGTGAGAGAGGGAACGCAGGTCTTTGTGATCACCGGGTTCCTGGAGAGCGGAAAGACCAGCTTTATCGACTACACGATCCGGCAGGATTACTTCCAGACGGAGGGCACCACGGTGCTCCTCGTCTGCGAACAGGGCGAGAAGGAATACGACCCGGAGATCCTGAAGGAGTACAACACCGTCGTCGTCAATGTGGAGAACAAGGAAGACCTGACCCTGGACTTCCTGCGCGGGATCGAGTTCCAGTACAAGCCCGAGCGCGTCATGATCGAGTACAACCCGCTCTGGAGCGTGAAGGAACTCTGGGAAAGGAAACTCCCCCGCGGCTGGACCATCGAGCAGCAGGTGGTCATGATCGACGCGAGCACCTACGACGTCTACTCGAAGAACATGAAGTCTCTCTTCGTGGAGATGAGCCAGCGCGCGGACATGATGGTCTTCAACCGCGCGACGCAGGACATGCCTCTCGCGTCCTACCGCCGCGGCGTCAAGGTCGTCAATCCCGGCTGCGACGTGGTCTTCGAGCGCGAGGACGGTGAACTGATCGACATCTTTGAGAGCGGCGTGCCGTATGACATGGACGCAGATCCCATCGTGATCGACGACGTGGATTTCGGCATCTTCTTCATCGACCTGCGGGACGACCCCGACAGCTACATCGGAAAGCGCGTCACCTTCCGCGGCAAGGCTTTAAAGAGCCGCAGCAAGGACAACGCCTACTTCGTCCCGGCCCGCCAGGCCATGACCTGCTGCGCGGAGGACATCCAGTACATCGGATACCTGTGCAAGGTCCCCGAGGGCGGGAAGTGGAAGGCCAACCAGTGGTACCAGGTCACGGCCACGGTGGCCATGGAGAGGAACGAGGCGTACCGCGGACAGGGCATCGTCTTCCATGCGGAGAGCATGCAGGAGACCGATCCGCCGGCGGTGGAGCTGGTGTACTTCAGCTGAGTCCGGAAAAACAGAAGAGTGTTTTTGAGCCGCGCGCCGCAGGGCGCGCGGCTTTTGTGTGCCCGGGTGTGCCGGCCTCCTCCGGCAGGTCGGCGAATCCGACTTTATGTTAACCTAAGCCTTCCTCCCTCGGGAAGCGTCGCCTTCCTCTCCGGAAAACGGTGCTCTGCCTTCCGCGCAGAGACGCGGGCCGGGCTATGACACAGGCACGGGTCCCCCTTCCGCGGCCTGCGCGCGGCCGCGCTCCGTCTCCGCACAAAAAACGCGCCGGCGGCCTCCGCTTCGGTTGACACTTTCCCTCTTAAAACGATATAATACATGCGTAAAATTGGGTGTAATATGACCTGAAACCGAAAAGGCCGCCCTGCGGCGGCCGGGAGCCTGCCATGACACTATCGGGAGCGAAGATCGCGTTTCTCGGAGACAGTATTACGGAAGGAATGGGCGTCACCTCCCCGGACAGGATCTACTGGGGCCTGCTTCGGGACCGCTGCGGCATCATGCCGGCGGTGCTGGCCGTCTGCGGGACGCGGATCGCGCCGAACCGGGAGCCCTCGGAGGATCCCGCCTTTGACGAGACGTTTGAAGAGAGAGCGGAGCGCCTGCCTGCGGACACGGAGGCAGCCGTCATCTTCGGAGGGACCAACGACTACGGCACCGGCGACGCGCCCCTGGGCACCCCGGAGGATACGGAACCGGACACCTTCTGCGGCGCCCTGCGGCATCTGATCCGCTTTGTGAGGGAGAAGTGCCCGGGGGCTCCGGTGCTCGTGCTCACGCCTGTGCACCGCATGTACGAGGAGATGGAGTATTACGTCCTGCCGGATCCTCACGCCTGCGGAAACCTCGCCGCCTATGTGAAAAGCATCCGCGCGTGCGCGGCGGCAGAAGAAGCGGCGGTCCTGGACCTGTACGCGGAGAGCGGGATCGACCCGCGCCGCCCGGAAGACGCGCGGGCGTACACCGTGGACGGTCTTCACCTGAACGACCGGGGTCACGAGATTCTGTTCCGTCTTGTGCGGGACGCGCTTTTGGAACTGTAGGGATCGCGCCCGGGGCGCATCATACGGAGGAAAAGAAGGCATGAAGCTTTACTTTGTCGGAGCGGACCACGAGGTCACCGGAAGCTGCCATATTCTGGAGACCGGCGGGGTGTACGTCATGGTGGACTGCGGCATGGAGCAGGGCAGGGACGTGTATGAAAACGCGGATCTCCCGGTCCCGGCCAACCGGATCGACGCCGTTCTTCTGACCCACGCCCACATGGACCACGCGGGGATGCTTCCCCGGCTGGTCAAGGACGGGTTCTCGGGTCCGATTTTTGCCACAACGGCCACGCGCGAACTCTGCGAGATCATGCTGCGCGACTCCGCGCACATCCAGGAGTCGGATGCGGAGTGGAAGACCCGTAAGGCCCTGCGCGCCGGCCTGCCCCCGGTGGAGCCGGCCTACACCCTGCAGGATGCGGAGGACGCCTTAAAGCTCTTCCACGGCGTCTCCTACGGGCAGACCATCGAGCCCGCGCCCTGCGTGACCGCTCGCTTCGAGGACGTCGGGCACCTTCTGGGATCCGCCTGCATCTACGTGGATATCGAGGAGAACGGCGTGAAGAAGAGCCTGCTCTTCTCGGGCGATGTCGGCAATGACCGCCAGCCGCTTTTAAAGGATCCCGACCCGGTGGAATCGCCGGAATACGTCCTGATCGAATCCACCTACGGAGACCGCCTGCACGGGGAGGTTCCGGATTACATCGGCCCTCTGGTGAAGATTCTGAAGACGACCTTCGCGCGGGGCGGCAACGTCGTCATTCCCTGCTTTGCGGTGGGCCGCACTCAGCAGATGCTCTATTACCTGCGCGAGATCGTAAACAAGGAACTCGTGGGGCCGGCCGGGAGCTTCAAGGTCTACGTGGACAGCCCCCTCGCGGTGGAGGCCACCAAAATCTTTGAAGAAAACGTCTTCGGCTACTACGACGACGAGATCATGCAGATGTTCCTGCGCGGGGAAAAGCCCCTGCGCTTCGAGGGCCTGACGCTGGCCGTCTCCAGCGACGAGAGCAAGGCCATCAACTTTGACACCAGCCCCAAGGTCATTCTGTCGGCCTCCGGCATGTGCGAGGCGGGCCGCATCCGCCATCATCTGAAGCACAACCTCTGGGAAGCCAAGAACACGGTGGTGTTCGTGGGTTATCAGGCGGAGGGGACCCTCGGCCGCAAGCTCCTGGAGGGGGCGGACACGGTCACCCTCTTCGGAGAGGAGATCGAGGTCAAGGCCACCATCGTGCGCCTCGAGGGCATGAGCGGTCACGCGGACAAAAACGGTCTGATCGAGTGGCTCTCCGGCGCCGCGAAGCGCCCGAAGAAGGTCTTCGTGGTCCACGGGGAAGACGAGGTCTGCAGCACCTTCGAAGAGACCCTGCGGGATCTGGGCTACGACGCCCGCGCGCCGTTCTCCGGCGCCGTGTATGACCTCACGGCGGACGAATGGGAGACCTTCCCCGAGCCTGTGCCGGTGCAGAAGGTCAAGCCGAAGGAGCAGAGGAAGCAGGATGTCTTCGGACGTCTGCTGGCGGCGGGTCAGGAACTCATGGCAGTCATCCGCAGGAACGAGGGCGGCGCCAACAAGGATCTGACCAGGTTTATGAATGAGATTCTCAATCTGGCCAGGAAGTGGGATCGATAGGAGACCGATTTGAAGATCGTTTGTTTTGATGTGGATATGACCCTGCTGGACCATGCGACGATGCAGATTCCGGAGAGCGCCCTGAAGACTCTGGAGGCCCTGCGCGCCGCGGGACACAGGATCATCCTTTCGACCGGCCGCGATATGAAGGACGTCTTCTGCGCCGGCATTCTGGACCAGGTGCACCCGGACGGCCTGGTGCACTGCAACGGCGCCTGCGTGGAGGCCGACGGACAGGTGCTTCTGGACACCGTCTGGAGCCCGGAGGAACGGGAGGCGCTCGTCTCCTTCTGTGAGAAGGAGGGACTCGTGGTGGGCGCCATTTATGGCGGGACGGCCTACTGCATCGGCACCGAAAAATACTACGACGAGATGGCGGGCGTCATCCTTCCGCTGGGCCTCTCCATTCGCGGGATGCGGGAGCTCCCGCAGGACGCGGCCGTCCACGAGATCTTTTACTGCGGCTACCGGGACGGCGCGCAGAAGATCGAGGAGGCCTTCCCGGGCCTGCGTCTTCCGATGTACGCGACCGGAAACGCCTCGGACGTCATCCGGGAGGGCGTCTCCAAGGCGGGCGGGATCCGTCTGCTGATGGACCATTACGGCTGCGGTCCGGAGGACGTCATCGCCGTCGGAGATTCCAACAACGATATCGAGATGCTGGAGATGGCGGGCCTTGCCATCGCGATGGGGAACGCTTCTCCGAAGGCCAGGGCGGCCGCGGATCACGTGACCTCCGATATCGCGGAGGACGGGATCTACCGCGCCTTCCGGCATTTTGACCTGATCCCGGATCTGGGGATCGGCTGAAGAAAAATCACACTTGCGCCCTGCCGCCGGCCCTTCCGGCGCGGCGGCGATACGGGGGAGAGCCTATGACCTACGAAGAGATGACGTCATACTTTGAAGAGGCAAAGAAGCGCGGGAGCCGATTCGGCACGGAGCGTATCCGGGTCCTGCTGGACAGGCTGGATCATCCGGAGCGGAACCTGGAGTTCGTCCACGTGACGGGCACCAACGGCAAGGGCTCCGTGATCGCGTTTCTATCCGCCGTCCTGACGCGGTGCTCCTACCGGGTGGGAGAGTACACCTCCCCGGCCGTTTTCTGCTACGAAGAGCGCTTCCGTGTGGGCGGGTCCAGACTGGAAAAGCAGGACCTGGCCGCATATGCGGAACGCGTCATCGAGGCGGACCGGCAGATGAAGGAGGAGGGCCTGGAGCAGGCCACCCTCTTTGAACTGGAGACGGCGCTGGCCTTCGTCATTTTCAAGGAGGAGAAGTGCGACATCGTTCTCCTGGAGGCCGGCCTGGGCGGCGCCGGAGACGCGACCAGCGTGATCCCGCGCAAGGTCGTGAGCGTCATCACCTCGGTGGATCTGGACCACACGAAGGAACTCGGGAAGACCAAAGAGGAGATCGCGGAGGCAAAGGCCGGCATCATCGGGCCCGACCGCCCCGTGGTGTATCTGACCCGGGACGAGGAGGTGCGCGATATCATCGAGCGCGTGGCCCGCGAGCGCGAGTCCCAGACCCGCCCGGTCCAGCTGGAGCGCTTCGACCACGACCCCTTCATGACCCTGCTTCCCAGCGGGAAGATGGCGCAGCTCTTTACGTACAAGAACTACGAGGAGATCCCCGTCACCATGCTGGGGCGCTACGAGGCGGAGAACGCGGCGGTGGCCGTGGAGACGCTCGAAGCCCTGAGCGACTGGGGGTTCTATCACATCAACAAAAAGCTGATCATCGGCGGGATGGCGGAGGCTCGCCTGCCGGGTCGGTTCGAACTCCTGCGGGAGCACCCGAACCTGTTCATCGACGGGGCGCACAACCCCGCCGGCGTGCGGGCGATGATCGAGTCCCTCGCCTACTACTTCCCGGGACAGAAATGGACCGGCGTGATGGGGGTGTTCAAAGACAAGGACTACCCGGAGATGGTGCGCCTTTGCGCGGGCCAGTTCTCCCAGGTCCTCACCGTGACGCCTCCGGACGCGGAGCGCGCCCTGCCCGCGGAAGAGCTGGCCAAATGCTTCGAGGAGCACGGGTGTGAGGCGCGGGCGGTCAAGGACATGGAATCGGCGCTGTCGCAGGCGATCGCCGTGACAGGGCGCCCCGACGTCATCATCGTATTCGGTTCCCTGAGCATCCTGCGGGAGGCCAAAGAAGTGACCGAAGAACTCGAGCGAAAGAAGCGTCCCGTTCTGTAACGGGGAACGGAGGCAGCAGATGCAGGACGGAAACGGAACGAACGAAAAACTCGCGCTGGAGCGCGAAAACATCGACCGGATCGACGCGCAGATCCTGAAACTCTTCGGGGAGCGGATGGAGACCGTGGACCGGATCCGGGCGATCAAGGCGCGGGACGGACGGCCGGTGCGCGACGCCGCGCGTGAGGAAAAACTGATCGAGACCCTGATCGGGAAGGCCCCGGAGGGCATCCTGCCGGAGGAGGTGCGGGCTCTGTTTTCGGAGATCCTGCATCTGTCCCGGGAGCGTCAGGAGAGGAATAACGCAAAGGAGCAAAAAACGGAATGAAGGACGAAAAGCGGTTCGGAAAGAAGCGTCGCGATCTTGGTCTGGTTCTGTATGACGATATCGAGGAGGGCCACGGCCTTCTGGGCGCGATGATGGATCTCGCGGATGCCTTCCGGGAGTTTGAGGATCTGCGGGAAGTCATGGAGGAGATGGACGGGGACGACTTCGAGGACGAGGCCGCGGAGGACGCCACGGAGGAAGACTGGGACGAGGAAGACGACGAGGAACTGTATCAGGACCTGGTCGGCGAGACCGTGCACCTCTTCTCCGAGATCCAGCGTCTCTCCCGCGCCGTGAGCCGCGGGCTCATCCGCGTGGCCGGCGCCCACGGCTTCTCCGGCAACATCTGGCGCAGCTACATCGCCCTCGTGCTGGCGGAGGACGAGAACGCCTTCTCGCTGGCCTGCGAGGTGCGCGGCCTGACCGGGAGCGGGGCAGACCAGATGGCCCTGAACGATTTCGCGGTTTTAAAGCGCCTGTTCGACCTGGAACTGCGGGAGATCCATCCGGCCCTGTACCGCGGACTGTCGGCGGAGGCGGAGGATGTGGATCTTCTGAGTATCCTCGCGTCCTATCCGGCCGGCACCGGACAGAGCAAGATCTACAACACGCGCATCCGCGATTCGATCCAGAAACTTGCTCTGGACCTGGAGGGGGCGGAGACGGAAGAGGACTGGCTCCACCTTGTGGGCGATTTCTACAGGAACTTCGGCGTGGGCATGTTTGGTTTACATAAGGCGTTCCGCATCGAGGGAGAAGGCGACACCTGCCGTATTGTGCCGATCACGAAGACGCAGCACGTCCTGCTCTCGGATCTGGTGGGCTACGAGAGCCAGAAGAAGCGCCTGACGGACAACACGGAGGCTTTCGTGGAGGGCAAGCGCGCCAACAACGTCCTCCTCTACGGCGACAGCGGCACCGGAAAGTCCACCTCGATCAAGGCCATCATCAACCAGTACTATGACCGCGGCCTGCGCGTGATCGAGATCTACAAGCACCAGTTCCGCGATCTCTCCCGCATCATCAGCCTGATCAAGAACCGCAACTACAAGTTCCTGATCTACATGGACGACCTCTCCTTCGAGGACTTCGAGATCGAGTACAAGTACCTGAAGGCCATCATCGAGGGCGGCCTGGAGCGCCGTCCCGAGAACGTGCTTATTTACGCGACGTCCAACCGCCGCCACCTCATCCGCGAGCAGTACGGAGACAAGGAGGAGATCCGCGAGGATATGCATACCTCCGACACCGTGCAGGAGAAGATGTCCCTGGTGGCGCGCTTCGGCGTGACCATCTATTACGGCCGGCCCGGAAAGACGGAATTCCAGGACATCGTGGTGCATCTGGCGGAAAAGGTCGGTGTCACGATGCCGGAAAACGAGCTCCTGGCAGAGGCCAACAAGTGGGAACTGGCGCACGGCGGCATGTCCGGACGGACGGCGGCGCAGTTTATCACGTACCTCAAGGGAATGCAGGATCTCGGACGAAGGTAAGACGGCGGAAACCCCTATATAATCAGGCAGTTCCCCCTCGGAAGCGGCACAAAATTGCACGAGTCCGAGGGGGAACTTGCGCTTGACATAACCTTGAATTTTCGGTACACTATTTTTAATGTTGTAAACGTTTCAGCGTACAATGAAAATTTCATAAGGAGGTGTTCCTGTGCCAAGTACTGCAATCATTCAGGGACTCGGCTGGCTTGTGCTGGTCGGTGCCGCTGTTCTGGTTGGCATCGTCGCTTGGTTCGCGGCCATCGCCTATCGAAAAAGTGTGTATGAAAACAAAATCGGTACGGCGGAAGCCAAGTCGAGAGAGATCATCGACGAGGCTATGAAGGTCGCGGAAACGAAGAAGCGCGAAGCTATGCTGGAAGCCAAGGAAGAGAATCTCAGGGCGAAGAACGAGTTCGAGCGGGAGACCAAGGACCGCCGCGCAGAGCTGCAGAAGTACGAGCGCCGCGTCCTCAGCAAAGAGGAGAACGTGGACAAGAAAGCGGAGCAGCTGGAGCGGAAGGAAACGTCGCTTGCGGCCAGAGAGGAAAATCTCAACAACCGCAAGAAGAACCTGGACGATCTCGAGGCCAGAAAGCTCGCGGAACTGGAGCGTATCTCGGGTCTGACCAGCGAGCAGGCCAAGGAGTATCTGCTCCAGTCGGTGGAGGAGGATGTCAAGCACGACACCGCTCTCATGCTCAAGGAGTATGATGCCCGCGCGAAGGAAGAGGCCGCGAAGAAGGCCCGCGATTACGTGGTCACCGCCATTCAGAAGTGTGCGGCGGATCACGTGGCGGAGGCCACCATCTCCGTGGTGCAGCTCCCCAGTGACGAGATGAAGGGCCGCATCATCGGCCGTGAGGGCCGCAACATCCGCGTCCTCGAGACCATGACCGGTGTGGAACTCATCATCGACGATACGCCGGAGGCCGTCGTTCTTTCCGCCTTTGATCCTGTTCGCCGAGAGATCGCGCGCGTTGCCCTCGAAAAGCTTATCGTGGACGGCCGCATCCATCCCGCCCGCATCGAGGAAATGGTCGAGAAGGCCAAGAAGGAAGTGGAGACCCAGATCCGCGAAGCCGGAGAAAATGCCTGCCTGGAGGTGGGCGTTCACGGCATCCATCCGGAGCTTGTCAAGCTCCTGGGCCGCATGAGATACCGCACCAGCTACGGACAGAACGCACTCAAGCACTCCGTGGAAGTGGCCCATCTGTGCGGGCTGCTGGCCGCGGAATGCGGATGCGACGTGCGTCTGGCCAAGCGCGCCGGACTGCTCCATGACATCGGCAAGAGCCTGGATCACGAGATCGAGGGCTCCCACATCCAGATCGGTGTGGATCTGTGCCGGAAGTACAAGGAGAATGCCGTTGTGATCAACGCCGTGGAGGCGCATCACGGCGACGTGGAGCCGGAGTCGCTGATCGCCGTCCTGGTCCAGGCAGCGGATACCATTTCCGCAGCCAGACCCGGCGCCAGAAGAGAGACCCTGGAGACGTATACGAACCGTCTCAAGCAGCTGGAGGAGATCACCAACTCGTTCAAGGGCGTGGACCGGTCCTATGCCATTCAGGCGGGCCGCGAGGTGCGCGTCATGGTCGTTCCGGAGCAGGTGAGCGACGACGACATGGTCCTTCTTGCGAGAGAGATCTCGAAGAAGATCGAGGACGAGATGGAGTATCCGGGCCAGATCAAGGTCAACGTGATCCGGGAATCCCGCGTCACGGACGTGGCCAAGTGATTCCAACTGAAACCGAAAGAGAGCGCGGACGAACCGAAAGGTTCGTCCGCGTTTTTTCGTGCGAAGAAGGATGCACGCAGGTGCAGCAGCCGTTCACCTGTGCGAAGCATGTCCAGTGAGGGGCTTTGGTCTGCGCAGTGCGGGGTTCTGTTCTGCGCCGGCTTTCTCATGAGCGGTGCACGGCTTCGGCAGCGCGTTTGCTTGACAGTTTGCGTGCCGTATGATATTATACCTCCGCGGCTCTCTTTGCCGCATTCCGCGTCCGGTTCCGGACAAAATCCCCCATGCAGCGCACCTTGAAAACCGAATGACGGCGGCTCTGTTTTTGCTTCTTCCGCCTGCCGCTCTGAGCGGCCGGAGGCCTGTTTGCTGTACTCTTTTTTGCGGCTTTTATCCGGTTGCCCCTTCTTTTTCACACGTTTATCTGCTTCCTGATTCCCTTCTTTTTTCTTATCTTATTTCGCTTTTTTCATACTTTCCTCTGTTTTCATTTCCATTTTCATTTCTTTTCCGGAGAGAGTCCTCTCCGCATCCCACCTGTAAAGGAGTCCATTTCTATGAATCGATCCAAATCCTTTCACCTCGCGGTGCTTCTTCTCGCGCTCGCGCTGGCGGCTGCCGTCCTGCTTTCCCTGGGGAATTCGCTGTCATCGCTCGCCGAAAAACAGCCCGCCTCGCAGCTGAGCGTCGGTTCCTTCCGTGAGAGCGTCTGCTCGGATATTTCCTTCGCGTGGACGGACGACTACATCCGCGGTCAGACCGGAGGCTGGGGCGGCGGCTACCGCCCCGACCTGAACTTCCTGGACCTGGACGGCACCGTGGCGTACTGTCTGAGCCGCGACCTCGGCAACCCGGAACTCGCCTCGTACCGGCAGACCGACTTTGACGCCGGCACCTACACGCAGCCGCAGCGCGAGGCTGTCTACCGCGTTCTGGACGCCGGTTATCCGGCGCGCCGCGCCCACTGGAGCGCACAGGGACTGTCGGAGGCGGATATGCGCGGTGTGACGCAGCTGGCCATCTGGCGCGTGCTCTCGGCCCTGGGGCACGAGGACAACACGCGAATCACGGGCTTTTCCGCGCGAAGCTGGCAGTCCTGGTACGATGAGGTGAGCGAGAACGCACCCGGCACGGCCTGGCACAGCGTGCTGACGCAGATGCTGGAGGAGAGTCCCGCATCGCCGCGCGACGGCCGCGCCATCCCCGTCCTGGAGGCCCTGGTGAGTTACGGTCTGAACGGCGGGAAAAATCCCGCGGGAGATCCGGTCTCGGAGCCCAAAGTGAAGGCCCGCGGCGCGGAGGCCGAGGGCGGGACGGCGACGGCCGTCTTCTCTGTGGATGCGTCCGGCCTTTCGTGCTGGACCTACGAAGTGAAAGGCGCTCCGGAAGGGGCGCGCCTCACCCTGGACGGGAAGGAGGCAGATCTCGCGGGCGAGTGCGCGAAGGCCGGAAAGCACGAAGTGAAAATCACCTTCGCGGCGCAGGAGGCGGAGCTGACCCTGATCGCCGGCGGGCTCGCCTGGACCCCGCAGGCCTCCCTCGTGTTTTACACGAAAGAGGATGCCTCCGTGAATGCGCAGGAAATGGGCCTGGTCCGCGAAGACGTGGCGGCCAAGGTCGGGAGCGCGTCCGCGAAGCAGAAGGTGGATGTCGGAACGCTGCTTCTGAAGAAGACCTGTGCGGCCGCGTGCGCGCAGGAGATCGCCGGAAACCCGCTGTATTCCCTGGAGGGGGCGCGCTACGGCGTCTACGCGGAGAAGGCCTGCGAGACCCTGCTTGAGACGCTGGAGACCGATGCGTCCGGCAAGGCGCAGGGGAGCCGATTTTACGCGGAAGGCGCCCGGGTATGGCTGAAGGAGCTGCAGGCGCCCCGCGGCTACCGCAGGAGCGAAGAGGTGATCGGGCACACCGTGACCGCGGGAGAAAACGCGGTAGCGGCGGCCGACGTGCCCGTTTTCGACCCGATGCGCGTGCGCCTGTACAAAACCGACGCCTCGTGGGAGCCGGTACCCGGGACCGCTGTGTTCCGTGCGGAATTCTTTGCCTCGGAGGAACCCTCCGGAGAGCCGGCGCGCACCTGGTTTGTGAGAGCGGAAGCCGGCGCCCTGATGATCGCCCCGGAGTATCTCGCGGAGGGGTACGAAAGCGCCCCCTTCTACAAAACGCCTTCCGGTGAGGTCAGCCTTCCGCTGGGCTCGCTCCGTCTGACCGAGATCGAGCCGCCGCAGGGGTATATCGCTGCGGACGAGGTGATCGAGGCGGCCGTCATGTATGACGAAGAGAAAGGCAGCGCCTCCTTTGTCTGGAAGAGCCCGGCCGGAGGGATGCTCTCGTATGATGCGGAGGGAACGGCCCTGTACAAAAATCATGTGATCTTGCGCACGAACGCCTCGGATTCCGTGACCGGAACGGGCGCGGGGAGGGCGCTGTCCGGAGCGGCCGTCACCGATGTCGTGACCTACGACGGCCTCGTGCCCGGCCGAGCCTACGTCCTGCGTGCGGAACTTGTGAACACGCGCACCGGGAAAGCGGTTATGAAGGAGGACGGCAGCCCCGCGAAGGCAAAAAAATCCTTCGTTCCGAAGGAGAGCAGCGGGAGCGTCACCGTGGAGATTCCCTTTGACGGCGCGGCCTGCGCCGGCGCGAGAATCGTGACGTACGAGACCCTGTATTCCGAGGACGGCACGGAGCTGGGGAGCCACCGCGACCCGGAGGACCCGGCTCAGTCCCTCTGGATTCCGTCTCTCGACACGGAGGTTTTCTGCGAGGAGACCGGGACGCACATGGGCGCCTTTGGCGAACAGATGACCCTGACGGATCACGTGCGGATGACCGGCCTCAGGCCCGGCGTCAGCTACACGGTGCGGGGGACGCTGATCAATAAGGCGACCGGGGAGCCGGCAGCGCCCGGCGCGGCCGCGGAGGCCGTCTTTACCGCGAAAAAGGAAAAGCAGGAGATTCGGATGACCTATACGGTGGACGCGTCCCGTCTGGCCGGCGTGCGCGCCGTGGTCTTTGCGGACCTGCTCTGCGGCGGTCACGTCATCGCGGAGCATCACGACCCGGAGGATGCGGACCAGACGATCGTATTCCCGGAGATCGGCACCGTGCTGAAGAACGGAAGCGGAGAGCGGGCTCCCATTGCGTACGGAGAAGAGGCGGAGGCGGTCGATACCGTGACGCACCGCGGCCTGCTTCCCGGCCGGACCTATGTGCTGCGGGGCATCCTGATGGACAGGGAGACCGGTGCGCCGGTGAACATCGGAGGAAAAACGGTGACGGCGGATCGCGTCTTTACCGCGGCGTCGGAGGACGGCGCGCAGGAGATGGCGTTTACGCTGGACACGCGGGAGATCGCGGGGCGCAGCGTGGTGGCGTTTGAGAGACTGTACCTGCTTCCTGAAGGACTTCCCGAAAACGGCGGGGAGCAGGCTCCGGCGGCGGAGGATCCGGCCGCGGGAGAAGGCGCAGCCGGAGATGCCCCTGCGAATGATGAGAGCGCTCTGGTCCTGATTGCCGTGCAGGAGAATCTGAGTGATCCGGAGCAGACGCTGGAGATCGAAACGCCGCCGGAGGTCCCCGAGGAGACCCCTCCGGAAGTTCCCGAGGAGACACCTCCCGCGGAGACGCCGGAGGTCCCGCCCGAAGAACCGCCGAGGACGCCGGGAGCCGATACCGGAGACCCGTCCGGGCTCTGGGCCTTCCTGACGGCGGCTGCGGCAGCCCTCTGCGTGCTTTTTGCCGGGCTGCTCCGCCGTCAGAGAGGATGGTAAGCCATGGAGCGGCGATACAGACGCTGGGCCGCGGCCGCGGTCCTCGCGGTGCTTCTGTCGGTGTTTTCCGGCCTGAAAATGGCGGCCCGCGTGACGCGCCGGGCCGCCGCGGACCGGGAGAGCAGCACCTTCGCGCAGGCGTGGGAGGATTCCTCCCGCGCCGGGGAAGCGGAGGAGGGAGACCCTTCCCGCCAAACGGATTCCACTGCTGAAGGGACAGAGACAGAGCATGGAGGCGGAGATCATTCCGAGACCGTCGGGGAGGGTGCAGAAGCGGGAGCACCCGCGGAGGGCGCAGCTCCTTATGGAAGTGAAGTCCCCGGAGAGGACGCGGGGGCTTTCGGAAGTGAAGCCCATACAGAGAATGCAGGGCCTTTTGGAAGTGAAGTCCATGCAGAGAATGCGGGGCCTTTCGGAAGTGAGGCTTCTGCAGAGGATGCGGATCCTGCAGGAAGCGGGGCTCCTGCAAAAGGTGCGAAAGCGGATGGAAACGCACAAACGGCGGCCGACATATCTTCGGCCCCGGTGTCTCACTCAGATCCGCAGCCGTCCGCTTCCTCCGGAGACGATTCCGCGCAGGCCGGGCCGAAGGAGACTTTTTCCGGACAGACCGTTCCCCCGGCGACGTCGCCCGGGCAGACGGTGCCGCCCGCGACCGCACCTGCGCAGACAGATCCCAGGGAGACAGCACCTGCGCAGACCGAACCGCCGCAGACCGAACCGCCGCAGACCGCACACCGCCACACCTGGGTCTCGAAGAAGGATACGGTGATCCATCCCGCGGAGACCCGGGAAGAGACGGTGACCGTCGTGGACCGGCCGGCCCGGACGGAGTCGGTGATCGTCGGGTGGGAGCCCCGCTTTGTCTGCGGCTGCGGCGCCGTGTTCCGGGAGAGATCCGCGTGGGAGCACCACGCGGACAGTTTTGCCGACCGGGCGGCGCGGGGAGAGATCTCCGCGCAGGAGGCCGCCGTCCACAGCCATTACGCGAACGGGGATGTCCCCGTCGTTGAGACCGTGCCGTATCCCGAGGAGACACACACCGAGATTCGCACCGTGACCGTACGGGAGGCCTGGGAGGAGACCGTCGTGCGGTGGAAATGCAGCGGCTGCGGCGCAAAGCCCGACTGGGCCGCATGGGGCTGGGAGGACTGACCCCGCGGATGCTTCGTTTCGCCCGCTGCAGCAGGGCCGGAACGGGATCTTCGGTCCCGGCCGCAGGCCAAAGCCCGGGCGCGGAAGGCCGAGAGGCTGCAGGCCAAATCCCCGGGCGCGGAAGACGTGAGGCCGCGCGGCGAATCCTCGGGCTTGAAAGGTCGTGAAGCCGCGCGGGCTGTGGTTCTGCGGGAATGGGCAGACAATTCGAAAAATCGGCGGAAGAAATCAAAAATCGGCGGAAAACCCCTTGAAAATATCTTGCACTGCCGCTCTTTCTGGGGTATACTGAAGGCAAATTTAATTCCAAACCCGGAGGAGGTATGGGAGATGGGGAAATTTGTCATCAAGAAAGCTAAAAACGGTTTCATGTTCAACCTGAAGGCCAACAACGGCCAGGTCGTCGCCACGTCGGAAGTCTACACGTCCCTGGATGCCTGCAAGAAGGGCATCGCCAGCGTGCAGAAGAACAGCGGGTGCCCGATCGAAGATCAGACCATTGAAGGGTTTGAGAAGCAGAAGAACCCGAAGTTCGAGGTCTACATGGACAAGGGCGGTGCCTTCCGCTTCCGTCTGAAATCCAGCAACGGCCAGATCGTTGCCACCGGCCAGGGTTACAAGAGACGCGCCAACTGCCTCAAGGGCATCGCTTCCATCAAGAAGAACGCTCCGGAAGCCGCCGTCATCATCGAAGAAGAGTAATACCCAGAGAAAGCTGCTCCGGGCTGCGCGACAGCGCGGTCCGGAGCTTTTCTTGCCAAGAGGAGAAAAACGGATGAAGCTTCTGGAAGAAAGAATCCGGAAAGACGGCGTCGTGCGTCCCGGCAATGTGCTCAAGGTGGACAGTTTCCTGAACCACCGGATGGACGTCGCCCTGTTTCAGGAGATGGCGAAGGAATGGAAGCGTCTCTTCGCCGGAAAGAACATCAACAAGATTCTGACCATCGAGGCCAGCGGCATCGGAATCGCGGCAGTGGCCGCCATCGAGTTCGGCGTGCCGGTGGTCTTTGCCAAGAAGGCCAAGAGCATCAATCTCGATAACGACAACTACACGACGCAGATCGTGTCTTATACGCACCGCAACACTTATGACGTGATCGTCTCCAAAAAGTATCTGGGACCGGAGGACCACGTCCTGATCATCGATGATTTCCTGGCCAACGGCTGCGCGCTGGAGGGACTTCTGGACATCATCGAAAAAGCCGGCGCCACGGTGGAGGGCATCGGCATCGCGATCGAAAAGGGCTTCCAGAAGGGCGGGACGGTCATCCGCGCCCGCGGTATCCAGATGGAGAGCCTCGCCATCATCGAGAGCATGGACCCGGAAAAGGGCATCGTCTTCCGGGATTGATACGGGAGCGGCAAAAGCGGGGATTCCCGCAGAAACGGACCGGGAGCCGCTCCGAAAAGAAGAGGAGCCCCTGCGGCAGAGCCGGGGCTGACGGAAACAAAGCGACTCCCGCTCAGAAAAAGGCGGGAGTCGTTTCAAAAAGCGGCGAGGCCGCCTGTGCCGGCTGCAGAGCCTTGAAACGGTTGGGCAGGGCAGAAAAAAACCCACGCAGATACGTGGGTTAAAGATGCCGGCTGCGGGACTTGAACCCGCACGAAGTTTCCTCCGGCAGATTTTGAGTCTGCTGCGTCTGCCATTCCGCCAAGCCGGCAAGCGTAAGAATAGTAACACATTTCCCGCCGCGGCGCAAGTGCGGAGATTATCCGGGCGGGCGCCACAGGAGAGCCGGCTGCGGACTGCACCGCGCCGTTTTTGAGTGAGGCAACCGACAGAAAGCATGAAAAAGAATGTGAAGTTTCTGATCCGTTACGACGGGACGCGCTATTTCGGCTGGGAGCATCAGCCGAATACGGACATGACCATCCAGGGAAAGCTGGAGAACGTCCTCTCGCGGATGGCGGGTCTTCCCGAGGGGGAAACCGTGACCGTGATCGGCGCGGGGCGCACGGATGCCGGCGTGCACGCGAGGGGCATGGTGGCGAACGCCATCCTGGATACGGAAATGTCCGCGGAGGAGATCCGCGCGTACATGGAGCAGTACCTGCCGGAAGATATCACCGTGGCGGAGGTCAAGTTCTGTGCAGAGCGCTTCCACAGCCGGTTTAAAGCCATCGGAAAGCAGTACTGCTACACCTGCTGGATCGGAGAGGAAAAGCCGGTCTTCGAGCGCAGGTTCGTGACTGTCCTTCCGAAGGTGCCGGACATCGACCGCATGCGGGAGGCAGCGGCGTATCTGGAGGGGACCCACGATTTCAAGGCCTTCTGCGGCAACCCCCGCATGAAGAAGAGCACGGTGAGGTTCATCAAATCGATCGAGATCCGGCGCTCCGGGAATCACCTGCGATTCTACTACCAGGGGAACGGTTTCCTGCAGCACATGGTGCGCATCCTGACCGGGACGCTTCTGGAGGTGGGATACGGGAACATGGCACCGGAGGACATCCCGGCCGTGCTGGAGAGCCTCGACCGGCAGCAGGCCGGCCCGACCATGCCGCCGCAGGGGCTCACGCTCCTGCATGTGGATTATTGACAGTTCCAGAAGCCGGATGATGGCTGCTCCCGGAAGCCGGATCATGGATGATCCCGGACGCTGAATCATGGTGGATCCCGGACGCGGCACACACCGCGGTCTCCCTGCCGCGCGGCGCTTCGGCGCAGGCGCGCGGGGACCTGTCCGGCCGGGGCGGATGCCTCCGCGCCGCGCCGGTTTCCGGGTCTGTAGGATTACAATACATGTGTTACACAGCACTTAAATAAAAAAACGGAAGAGCCATCCTTGTGTTATAGTTAGTTTTCCCACAAACACAACACACAACATAAGGAGGTCTTCCGTTGTGG
>JAFRUR010000049.1 GCA_017438775.1 Lachnospiraceae bacterium
AGATACCACGGGCTGGTTCGGCCAGCTGTTCCTGTCCTATGGATTCCTGGCTTACCTGGCCGTGATTATCTCCCTGATTGCCGCCTATGTGCTGAAAAAGACCCGGACCGGTCTGCACCTGCGCGCCGTGGGCGAGAGCCCCGCGACCGCGGACGCGGCCGGCATCAACATTACCAAATACAAGTACCTGTCCACCTGCATCGGCTGCATGATCGCCGGTCTGGGCGGCCTGTACTACGTCATGGACTACGCCTCCGGCGTCTGGTCCAACGACGCCTTCGGCGACCGCGGCTGGCTGGCCATCGCCCTCGTCATCTTCACGATCTGGCGTCCCAACGTCGGCATCCTGGCCTCGATCCTCTTCGGCGGCCTCTACATCCTGTACCTCTTCCTGCCGACCGGCATGAACCTCTCGGTCAAGGAGCTCTACAAGATGCTGCCCTACATCGTGACCATCATCGTGCTGATCATCACCAGCATGAGAAACAAACGCGAGAATCAGCCGCCTGCCAGTCTGGGCCTCTCCTACTTCCGCGAGGAGAGGTAGCCGAAAGGCACAGGCCGCAGACAAGACCGAAGGAGCGCCCTGCGCGGGCGCTCCTTCTCTTCTTCCGAAACCGGAGTTACAAAAATGAACGCGAAATACTTCTCCATCAACGAAGACAAACTCAGCATCCGCTGCAAGCTGTACGAAAACAAAGGCGAGGCCCTGCGGCGCCTCATCCTCTTCGGTCACGGCTTCGGCGGCCACAAAGACAACCGGGCCTGCGAGCACTTTGCCGAGCGCGTCCTGCAGAAGAACAGGGGCGCGGCCGTCCTCGTCTTCGACTGGCCCTGCCACGGCGAGGACGCGCGCAAGGTCCTGCGCCTCGAAGACTGCGACCTCTACCTCGGGCACGTGCTGAACTATATCCAAACGACGCTCCGGCCCGAGCGCCTGGACGGCTACGGGACCAGTTTCGGGGGCTTCCTCTTCCTCAAGTACATCTCCGAGCACGGGAACCCCTTTGAAAAACTCGCCCTGCGCTGCCCCGCGGTCACCATGGCGGAGTCCCTCACGGAGACCATCCTCACGGCGGAGGAGACGGAAAAACTCCTCAAGGGCAAAAAGGTCCAGGCCGGCTTCGACCGCAAGGTGGAGATCGACCTCGCGTATCTGGAGTCGCTGCGGGAGCACGACGTGCGGAAGATGGAGTTCATCGACGACGCCGAAAACATCCTGATCGTCCAGGGCACCAAGGACGAGATCATCCCGCCCGCGGCCGTCCGCGCCTTCGCGGACGACAACCTGATCGAGTACGTCTCCGTCGAAAACGCCGACCACCGCTTCATGGATCCGAAAAAGATGGACGAGGCAGTGTCGCACATCATCAAATTTCTGGACCTGCGGTGAGATACCGGAAGTTCTGACCGAAGCCCGGCCGCAAAAGGCCGGCCGGCAGCTGCAGCGGATCGCAGGCCCCGGAACAACGAAGACAAGACGCAGCCGTTCTCCTAAAAATCTCTGCCGGTTCCGCAAACAAAAAAGAACTCCGCGAAATGCGGAGTTCTTTGATTCTGCGATGGTGAATTATACTATCAAGAGCAACAGTTAACGGAATAAAAAAGAAGTTCATACAAACCTCGTGTAGAATGAAGCTACCACACACCAAAGCTACAGAGGAGGAGCGTATGAACTACAAACATCTTAGCATAGAAGAGCGG
>JAFRUR010000007.1 GCA_017438775.1 Lachnospiraceae bacterium
AGAATGGTATCTCGACGACGACGAGGACGGCACGCTGTGCGAGGAGACGTATCTTCTGAAAAACCCGATCGCCGAAAGCTGACGGTTCGGGAAATCGGGATTTGCGGAGGTAAAGATGCAACGAAAAAAAATACTCTATCTGACTGATTTGAACTATCAAGCAAAGGGAAGAGTTTACAGTGAAGAAGATATTTATATAACCGGGAAGCTGAAAGAAATCTTTGATGTCGTGCTCTGCCACCCCGAATGTGCCGAAGGGTTTGAGGACGAGGCAGACCTGATTGTTTTCAGAAACACCGGCAGCGTAATCGGCTATAAAGAAACATATAATTCATTTGTAAACCGCGTAAAGCAAAAGGGGCTCAGAACCTTTAACACATTTACGGGCAAGGCGGATATGAATGGCAAACAATATCTGCTTGACCTGACTGGGGAAAACTACCCTGTCATCCCGACTGTCGATTCCGCCGATTGTCTTGATATGCTGCCCGAGACAGACAATTATGTTGTTAAACCGAAAGACGGCGCGGATTCCATCGGGCTTGAATTCCTTACAAAAGAAGAGGTTGCAGTGCGTGGCCTCAGCGGCGGCAGATTTCTCATTCAGCCGCGGATAGATTTTGAATACGAGCTTTCCTTCTATTTCATCAACGATAAGCTTGAATATGCGCTTTACGCGCCCGACAAAACAAAGAGATGGGTGCTCAGGCAATATCATTACTCCGATGATGATTTATTATTCGCAAAGAAGTTTATTGTCTGGAACACGATAGATAAAGGAATTCAGAGAGTTGACGCCTGCAGGGCGAAAGATGGCAGACTACTTCTTGTGGAACTTGAAGACCTGAATCCGTATCTGTCTCTGCTTGAAGTTGATGAAAAAACAAGAGATGTTTTTATGACCGATTTTATAAACGCGATTGACAACGCGTAAAGGGTCGAAACGGTAAATTCCAGTTTGCCGAAACATTTCCTCGAACGCCCCATGGCCGGAAACAGGCAGACATGAGGGGGACACCCCCGTTCCTATAGAGAACAGACGAAAAGACCGCCTGAGACAGTCCGGAAGGAACTGCTCCTGCGGTCTTTTTTGTTTTTTCGGATTCGGTCGTCCCTGCGCTTCTGCGCAGGCACCGGACCGGCATGTGCCGTCCGACCGGATCGAGCCGGTTTCCCTGCGGGAAGTCTCAGGCTGCCGGCATCAGGCTCCGGCCTTTGTCTTCGCGCCGTCCTTCCTATACAGCAGGAAGTATGCCCCGGCAAACGTCAGAATGCCGATCACGCCGATCACCGCCTCCAGTCCTGCGATCGGAAGGCGAAGGACACCGGTCATCGAGAGGCCGGCCACAAAATCCATCAGCGTGTGCAACGCGACCGCGAGCGGGAACAGCCATCTCCTGCCCGCATCCTTGCAGGCATAGAAAACAAGGATCGAGGCGCCGATGTGGAACAGGAACGCAAAGGCCCTCTCCACGAAGGCCAGCACGATGCCGGAGATCTTCAGTCCGGCGATCTGGCCGGCCAGAGTGATCAGCGATTCGGCCTGCTTCGGATCCGCTGCCCTCGCCAGATCGACGACCTCTCCGAACGCGCCCGAATTGATCATGCCGGCATACGCTAGATAGGTGGCATAGGTAAGTCCAAGGATCAGGATCACCTCCATGCCGGCGTGCCCGAGGCCATAGGAAATGGCGGTCTCGCGGTTCCTCCGGCCTTTCATGATCACGCCGAACGCAAGAAGGCGCCCCGTCTCCTCAAAGATTCCGGGGAAGAGGCCGACCGTGAGCGACCACAGGACCGGGTGCGCTGCAAGGAACCGGCTCAAGGGATGCTCCACGGAGATCACAAGCGACTGCAGCGGCTTTTCCAGGAACAGGGCAAAAACCAGGAAAATGACGCCACCGATCGCGATCGTAGTGATGCGCTCCCGCTTTGCGAACTTCCAGATCAGAGCGATCGCGACCGGAAGAACAAAGGCGAGCACCGCTCCGGCCCACAGCGAAATCAGTGCTTCCGTTCCGATTTTTGTGAATTCCATTTTCTCTCCTCAAACCGCATCCGCGGTTTCTCTCAGGATGCCGAAAGCAGCGGCTGTCTGACAGGGACCGCCGCCGCGTTGATTCGTCACGAGATATCCAGCTCCGGAGGCTCGTCCAGGTGCTCGGAGACGTACTTTCCCGTCTTTTTGCGCTGCCTCACGCACTCCGTCAGCAGATACTCGATCTGTCCGTTGACGGACCGGAAATCGTCCTCGGCCCAGGCCGCGATCGCGGCGTAGAGACTCTCGCTCAGCCGCAGCGGAATCTGCTTTTTCTCTGCCATGATATCATCCTCCCTGCGGCGGCGCAAGTGCCGCCGCAGCTGCGTCTGCGCGCCGGATCAGTACAGGGAGCCCGCGTTCACGATGGGCTGGGCCTCGGAGTTGCCGCAGAGCACCACCAGATGGTTGGACACCATGGCGGCCTTGCGCTCCTCGTCCAGGTTCACGATCTGCGTCTCGTTGAGGCGCTCCAGAGCCATCTCCACCATGCCCACGGCACCGTCCACGATCAGTTTCCGGGCATCCACGACCGCCGCGGCCTGCTGCCTCTGCAGCATCGCGGCCGCGATCTCCGGCGCGTAGGCCAGATAGGTGATGCGGGCGTTGATGATCTCCAGGCCGGCCTCCTCGACCTTTTCCTGGATCTGATCCTTGATGCGCTGGGCCACCACCACGGAGGAGCCGCGCAGGGAGCCGTCATCGGCCACGCCGTCACCGGTGGTGTCCACGCCCTGGGACACATCATAGGGGTACAGACGAACGATGTCACGCAGCGCGGAGTCGCACTGCAGGGACAGGTATTCCTTGTAGTTGTCCACGTTGAACACCGCCTTCGCGGTGTCCGCCACGCGCCACATGACGGCGATGCCGATCTCCACGGGATTGCCGAGGACGTCGTTGATCTTCTGGCGCGCGTTGTTCAGGGTCATGACCTTGAGCGAGATCTTCTTGCTCGCAAACTGCGCCGCGTCCAGCTGCGCTCCTCCGGTCAGGACCATCGACAGACCCTTGTGCTGCTCTCCCCCGTCCACGTCGCCGGACTGGCGGAGTTTGGTCTTGGCCGCGGGGTTGACCGAAGTGCTGAAGGGATGCACATAGTAGAAACCCGCGTCGCGCAGAGTACCGGTGTATTTGCCGAACAGGGTGACCACCAGGGCCTCCTGCGGCCCAAGGACGCGCAGTCCCAGAAAGGGGATCCAGCCCAGGATGATCCAGAGGATGCCCAGGATCAGGAAGAAGACTGCCATGCCCCAGGGGCCTCCCGCTGCCTCCGCACGCACCATGCGCGTGATGCCGAAAACGAGGACCGCGACGCCCAGCAGGTACTGCAGGATGCAGACCAGGAGCATCGTCATGCCGTTTTTGTTGCCGGTGAGGACTTTCTCTTTCATGATCGTTCCTTTCTATGAGAGCCCGTCTGGCTCTCGACATTGATTTGATATCAATATGATATCACAATGTCAGCAGATGTCAAGTCAGTTTTCAAATCGATCCTCCGGGAAGCGATCCGGGGGCTTTTCGTATCGATCTTCCCAGCGCGATCGAGGGCTTTTTGAAGCGATCCTCCGATTGCGATCGAGGCTTTTCGAAGCGATCCTTCGAACGCGGTCAAAGAACATTTCATAACGATTCCACGAACGCAAAAGGAGCGGCTTTACAGCCGCTCCTCTGTTTTCCACAGATGCACCGGAGACGCGATCTCCGCGCTCCGCCCCAGTCCCTTCTTCCGGAATCACGCCTTTTTCTTCGCGAATCTCTCCCGCATGAGCGGCTTGATGCCGCCCGCCTCGAGGATCATTCTCTGCTGGTCGCCGAGCTGGTCGCAGGGGAGGACCTCCCCCGTCTCCGCGACCGTCACGGTCCCGGCGTCCAGATCGAGGGTCAGCGTCATGCCGTCCTCCACCTTCTGCGCAACTCCCTTGCAGACGAGGGGAAGGAGGCCGAGGTTGACGGCGTTCCGGTAAAAGATGCGGGCGAAAGAATCCGCAAGCACCGCTTTGGCGCCCATCGCAAGAAGCGCGATCGGCGCGTGTTCACGGCTGGAGCCGCAGCCGAAGTTGCGGCCGGCCACTACAAATCCGCCCTTCGGGAAGTTAGGCGAGATATCCGCGCTGACGCCTTCGAGGCAGTGAGCGCCGATCTGGGCGGGATCCGTCAGCGCGAGATAAGCGCCGGGATAGATCTGATCCGTGTCGATATTATCTCCCACAACAATGACTTTGCCGGTCAGTTTCGTTTCCATGTATCGTTCCTCCCCTTAGAGATAGTGTCTGGGATCCGTGATCTTCCCGTTCAGGATGCTGGCCGCGACGGTGGCCGGAGACGCCAGATAGAGACTGGCCTCCTTGGAGCCCATGCGGCCGGGGAAGTTCCGGTTCGTGCTGGTGATGCAGACCTCGCCCGGGGCGAGAATGCCCTCGTGGACGCCGAGGCAGGCCGCGCAGCCGGGCGCGTTGATCGTGGCGCCGGCATCCATCAGATCCTGGATGTATCCCTTCTCGATGCAGTTCTTCATCACTTCAGCGGAAGCGGGAACGATGACCAGCCGGGTGTAAGGCGGGATGTGCTTTCCTTTGAGGATCCCCGCCGCGGCGGCGATATCCTCTTCTCTTCCGCCCGTGCAGGAGCCGATATAGCCCTGGTTCAAGGCGACGTCGCCCTCCGCGATCACGCTGCGGAGTGTGTGGACGTTTTCGACGCTGCTGGGGCAGGCCAGTTCCGGCTCCATCGCGGAGACGTCGAATACGTAGGATTCCGCGTATTCATAGCCCGGATCGGTGAACTGGACCTCATACGGCCGCACGGCGCGTTTGCTCACATAGTCGAGCACGTCCTGGTTGGGCTGCATGTAGGCGGTCTTCGCGCCCATCTCCACGGCCATGTTGCAGATGACCATGCGGCCGGCGACGTTCAGGTTCTCCACGTAGTTGCCCGTGAAGTCGATCGCCTTGTACACCGCGCCGTCGGCGCGGATCCTGCCCAGCACCGCCAGAATGACGTCCTTCGGGAAAACGCCCTTCGGGGCCTCGCCCTCGAGGCGCACCTCGATGATCTCGGGGACGCGGAACCACATCTCGCCCGTCATGAGGATCGTCGCCATATCCGTGGCGCCGCAGCCGGTGCCCATGGCGCCGAAGGCGCCGTGCGTCGTCGTGTGGCTGTCCGTGGCGACCACGATCATGCCGGGATAGATCAGACCGGCTTCCGGCATCACCTGATGGCACACGCCGCAGTTGATGTCAAAATGGAACCGGAGATCATTTTTCTTCGCAAACTCGCGCATCTCCTTGTGGTTGGAGGCGCTCTTCACATCGGGACAGGGCGCGTAATGGTCAAAAACGAAAGCGCATCTCTCGTTATCCCATACCTTCTCTCCGCCCATCTCGTAGAACGAATACACCGTCTGAAGATAGAGATCGTTGATCTCGGCAAAATCGATTTTTGCCGTGACGATCTCGCCGGTTTTGACTTCCGCTCTTCCGCTGTTTTTTGCCAGTATTTTTTCGATTGCGTGCATATGCGGTTCCTCCTTGCTTCCCGCCGTTGACCTGCAGCAGCAGGCAGTTCCGTGTATCTCTTTTCACGCATGCCCTGCGGAAAAAATCTCAAACCATTCTATTTTCAAATCTCTTTTACGGATCTCTCCTGCAGATCCCGATCCGGGACCTCGTTTTTCCGTTTCCGTCTGTGTCCCTCCCCGCGCTTTCCTCTGCTGTTTTCCCCGCAGAGATCTCTGCGCCTGTTATTCCATCCCTGCGCGCAGAAGCTCCGCGAAGGCGCTGCCGCACTCTTCGGTCGAGGCGGTCCCGCCCAGATCCCGGGTCAGGGAGCGCTTCTCCGAGAGCATCCTCTCGATGGTATCCACGATCCTTTTGTACCACTCCGGATAGCCCAGATGGTCCAGGAGCTGTCCCGCGGACCAGATGGCCGCCAGCGGGTCCGCGAGGCCCCTGCCGGCGATATCCGGCGCGGAGCCGTGGATCGGCTCGAACATGGACGGGAAGCGCCGCTCCGGATCGAGATTCGCTCCCGCGGCCAGTCCCATGCCGCCCGCGATCGCCGCCCCGAGGTCGGTCAGGATATCGCCGAAGAGGTTGCTCGTCACCACGACCTGGAACCGCTTCGGATCCTTCACCATAAACATCGACGCCGCGTCCACCAGAAGGGAGTGCGTCTCCACGTCCGGATACTCCCGCCCCACCTCGGCAAAGATCTGGTCCCAGAACACCATCGAGTAGTTAAGGGCGTTGGCCTTGCTGATGCTGGTCAGCGTCTTCTTCTCCCGGCGCGCAAGTTCATAGGCGTAGCGGATCACGCGCTCGCAGCCTTTGCGGGAAAAGACGCCGTCCTGGATGACCACCTCCTGCGGGGTGCCCGGATAGAGCCACGCGCCCTGACCGCTGTACTCTCCCTCGCTGTTTTCCCGCACGAAGACCATGTCGACGTCCTCCGGCGAAACGTCCTTAATGGGACAGGGAGCCCCCTTGAGGAGTCTGACCGGGCGCAGGTTCACGTACTGGTCGAAGCCCTTGCGGATCTTCAGCAGCAGGCCGCGCAGGGAGATGTGGTCCGGCACGCCGGGATATCCCACGGCCCCCAGAAGGATGGCGTCGCTTCCGGAGAGCAGGTCCAGACCGTCCTCCGGCATCATCTCTCCGCTCTTCAGATAGTACTCGCACCCCCAGGGATACTCCGTAAACTCAAACGCAAACCTGCCGTCCAGCTCAGCTGCGGTCTCCAGTACCCGGACGGCTTCCCGGGTGACCTCCGGTCCGATCCCGTCGCCCGGGATCACGGCGATCCTGTACGTTTTCAGCATGTCTCCCCCCGCCTCTTCGCGCATCCGCCGGACATGCCGGTCCGGCCGGGTCTCCCGCCTGCAGCATCTCTATTCATCCGTGCCGGCAGACAGATTTTATCAGAATCGCCCCTGAGAGCAAGGCGCTCCCGGGGGCGAAACGTTTCAGTTTTTAAAGCTGTGCACCGGGGCCGGGATACGGCCCTTTCTGGAAATGAACGCCTCGCAGCTCCAGGTATTCACGGGCATAATGGGCGCCCGCCCCAGGAGGCCGCCGAAGACCGCGATGTCTCCCACGTCCTTGCCGATCACGGGGATGAGACGCACCGCCGTCGTCTTCTGGTTGATCATGCCGATGGCCGCCTCGTCCGCGAGGATGCCGGCCAGCGTGGCCGCGGAAGTCGTCCCCGGGACCGCGATCATGTCCAAGCCCACGGAGCAGACGCAGGTCATGGCCTCGAGTTTTTCAATGGTCAGGGCGCCGCGCTCCGCCGCGTCGATCATGCCCTGATCCTCACTCACGGGAATGAAGGCGCCGGAGAGGCCGCCGATCGAGGAGCCGGCCATGATGCCGCCCTTCTTGACCTGGTCGTTGAGAAGCGCCAGGGCCGCCGTCGTGCCGGGCGCGCCCACGCTCTCCAGGCCGATCTCTTCCAAAATCTCCGCCACGGAATCGCCCACAGCCGGCGTCGGCGCGAGTGAAAGATCGATGATCCCGAACGGGATCCCCAGCCGAGCGGATGCCTCCTTCGCGACGAGCTGGCCGACACGCGTGATCTGGAAGGCCGTCTTTTTGATGGTCTCGCACAGTTCCTCAAAGCCGGCGCCGCGGGCCTTTACGAGCGCGTCCTTGACCACGCCGGGACCGGAAACGCCGACGTTGATGACGGCGTCGCCCTCGGTCACGCCGTGGAAGGCGCCCGCCATGAAGGGGTTGTCGTCCGGCGCGTTGCAGAAGACCACGAGCTTCGCACAGCCCAGGGAATCGCGGTCCGCCGTGGCAATGGCCGTCTCACGGATGATCTCCCCCATCAGGCGCACCGCGTCCATGTTGAGGCCCGTCTTTGTGGAGCCCACGTTCACGCTGCTGCACACGCGCTCCGTCCGGGCCAGGGCCTGCGGGATGGAGCGGATCAGAAGCTCGTCCGCGCGGGTCATATCCTTGCTGACGATGGCGCTGTAGCCGCCGATGAAGTTGACGCCGGTCTCCGCCGCGGCCCGGTCGAGCGTCTCGGCCAGACGGACGAAATCCTCCGGCGCGTGGCAGGCCGAGGCCCCCACCAGGGCGATGGGCGTCACGGAGATGCGCTTGTTCACGATGGGGATCCGGTACTTCTTCTCGATCTCCTCCCCCACCTTGACCAGGTTGCCGGCCAGGCCGGTGATGCGGCGGTAGACGTTCACGCACAGCCTGTCCAGATCGTCCACGACGCAGGGAAGCAGGTTGATGCCCAGCGTGATGGTGCGCACGTCCAGGTTATCGTCCTCGATCATGTGGTTGGTCTGGAGAACTTCATATTTGCTGATCATGCCGTCCCCCTCAGATGCGGTGCATCATGTCGAAGATCTCTTCGCTCTGGCAGCGCACGTCCACGCCCACCTCTTTGCCGACCTTCTCCAGATCGTCTGCGAGTTCCGAAAAGGCACGGTCGCAGCGCGCCGTGTCGACGATCATGATCATGTCGAAGAATTCCTGCACAATGGTCTGGGAGATATCCAGGATGTTGATCTGGTGCTCCGACAGATAGGTGCAGATCCTGGCGATGATTCCCACAGTGTCCTTGCCGACCACCGTGATGATGACTCTCTTTTGCATGCGGCTCTCCTCCTGCCTGCGCAAACCCTTCTGTTCCTCAAGTGCTGTTCTTCGTCCGGTGATTCGCCCCGGCCCTTCCGTCAGCCGAATGCGGGCCAGCCGTCCGCCTCAAAACTCAAACAGTTCCGACTCCGTCTCCCGGGGCGCAACGCGCAGAGCAAAGTCCCCGGCACGGAAGGTGTTCTCCCCCAGGTCCACCTCGAGGCGCACGGCCTCGTAGGCGAGTTCGGGGAGGTTGTTTTCCTGGCTCAGATGCCCCAGCACGCAGTAGCGGAGCTTTTCGCTCACGATATCCGAGAGGAGCTGGCCGCAGGCCTCGTTCGAGAGGTGCCCGCCGTCCCCCAGGATGCGGCGCTTGAGCTGATAGGGATAGGGCCCGGCCTGCAGCATGTGGACGTCGTGGTTGGCCTCCAGCACGATGGCGGAAAGGCCCTGCAGGTTCTGCGCCAGATAGGGCTCCGTGTAGCCCAGATCCGTGATGACCGCAGCCGAGGACTCCGCTCCGTCGATCCGGTACCCCAGCGGGTGCACGGCGTCGTGCGAGATCCGCAGCGGCGTCACGCGGAGCCCGCCGATCCGCACCGGCACATCCTCGCGGACCGCGAGGAGCCGCTCCGGCCCGATGTCCTCCAGACCGTGGCGGCGCAGCCACTCCAACGTCTCCGCCGCGCTCACGATCGCGGCCCCGGTCTTTTTGCGCAGGACAGCAAGCCCCGCGACGTGGTCGATGTGTTCATGGGTGATCAGGACGGCCGTCAGGTCCGCCGGCGTCAGCCCGACGCGGGCCAGGCCCGCCATGATGCGCTTGCAGGAGATCCCGGCGTCCACAAGGATGTGGGTGTCCCCCTCCCCGATATAGGTGCAGTTCCCGCTCGAACCGCTGGCAAAGGTCATCAGCCGCACGGCAGCGTCCTCCTGCTCACAGGGGCCCGGAGCGCCGCGGCGATTTGCCCGCGCAGGGCATCCAGGTCTCCCCCGTTTTCGATCTCGATATCGGCGCGGGAGACGAATTCCTCCTGCGTCATCTGCTTTGCGATCATGGCGCGGATGCGCGATGCGTCGTACCCGCGGAGCTCCGCGAGGCGCTTTTCCCGCACCGCAAGCGGCGCGGTCACGGCCCAGATCTCCGTGACCAGCGAGTCGAGTCCTCCCTCGAAGAACAGGGCCGCCTCCACAGCGATCACGCTCTTCCGGCTGCGCCGGATCTTTCCGGCGATGCTCTCCCGCACGGCCGGATGCACGATGGCGTTGAGGTCCGCCAGGGCCTTTCCGTCCGCGAACACCACGGCGGCCAGCTTCGCGCGGTCGATCTCCCCGTCATCCCCGAGGATACCGCTGCCGAAGCGCTCCAGCACCGGCGCAAAGGCCGCGCCGCCGCGCAGGAGGACCTCATGGCCGGTCTTGTCGGCCTCGATCACCCGGACGCCGTGCTCCTTTGCCAGAATCTTCAGAACCGCGCTCTTGCCGGCGCCGGTGCCCCCCGTCACGCCGATCACGCGTTTTAACGTCACTTCCGTCTTCATTTTGCCTCGTACCAGTTCTTTCCCTCGCTCACCTCTGCTTCCAGGGTGACCTTGAGGTCCGCGGCGCCCCGCATCTCGCGCTCGAGCACCTGCGCGGCCTTCTCCTTCTCGGCCTCCGGGACCTCGAGGAGCAGTTCGTCGTGCACCTGCAGGACGATGCGGCTCTGAAGGCCCTCGCGGCGCAGGGCGTCGTCCACACGCAGCATCGCGATCTTCATGATGTCGGCCGCCGTGCCCTGGATGGGGCTGTTCATCGCGGCGCGCTCGCCGAAGGAGCGCTGCATGAAGTTCCCGGACGCAAGCTCCGGGATCGGACGGCGCCGGTGATACAGCGTCGTCACATAGCCCTTCTCTTTGGCCTCCTTCACAAGCCCGTCCAGGTAAGCCTTGATCCTGGGATAGGTTTTGAAATAGCGCTCGATGTAGTCCGCGCCCTCCTGCCGGCTGATGGAGAGGTTCTCCGAGAGGCCGAAGGCGCTGATGCCGTAGACGATGCCGAAGTTGACCGCCTTAGCGCTGCGCCTGAGTTCCGGCGTGACCTCCTCCAGAGGCACGTGGAACACCTGCGAGGCCGTGAGCGCGTGGATGTCCTGCGCGCTGTTGTAGGCATCGATCAGACGGTCGTCGCCCGACATGTGGGCGAGGATCCTGAGTTCGATCTGGGAGTAGTCCGCGTCCAGGAAGACGCAGCCCTCCGGCGCCGTGAAGACGCGCCGCAGCTCCCGCCCCAGGGCAATGCGCACCGGGATGTTCTGCAGGTTCGGGTCCGAGGACGAGAGCCGCCCCGTGGCCGTGACCATCTGGTGGAATTTCCCGTGGATGCGCCCGTCGGGCCCGATGTAGGACTGCAGGCCCTCCGCATAGGTGCTGCGCAGTTTGGTATAGGTGCGGTACTCCAGGATCTTCCCGACGAAGGGGTGTGTGGGCGCCAGTTTCTCCAGGACGTCCGCCGCGGTGGAGTACCCGCTCTTCGTTTTCTTTCCGTAGGGGAGATTCATTTTCTCAAACAGGATCTCTCCCAGCTGCTTCGGGGAGTTGATGTTGAAGACCTCCCCGCTCTCCTCGTAGATCTCCTGCTCCAGCGCGCGGATGTGCTCGCCCAGCTGCGCGGAATAGGCCCGCAGGGCCTCGCGGTCCGCCATGACGCCGGCCGTCTCCATGCGCGCGAGCACGAAGACCAGGGGCTGTTCGATCTCGCGGTAGAGCCCCTCCATCTCCGTCTGCCCCAGTTTCTCCATGAGTACCGGGACGGCGCGCCGCAGCACGTCCGCCTCGCGGCAGAAATGGAGTTCCTTCTCCGGCAGTTCCTCCGCGGCGCCGGTCAGGCGGGGCGAGGTCAGCTCGCGCACCGCGTCCTCCGGCGAGGTTTTTCCCCACAGCTCCGCATAGGACGGGAAGGTGTCGGGAAGCTCTGCCGCCGCGGCGATCTCCTGTGCCTGCGCCCGTCCGGACAGCGGGTCCAGAAGGTATTTCATCAGGGCCGCGTCGTGAAGGGACGCGCACAAGGCCGGGGCCTCTTCCTCCGTGCCGAGGGCGCGACGCATGGCGGGCCAGTTCTCCTTGAGGTCCAGCATCACCTTGCGGGGCGGGGCCGCGAGAATGGCCGCGAACGCCGCGCGCACGTCCTCCGGGCTGATCTGCGCGCCCGGGCGCACGAGAAGCGTTCCCTGCGGCAGAGAAGCGGCAAAACAGGCGATATCGCCGTCCAGAGCGCCCGCCCACAGGCCGATCCATGCCGCTTCCGGCAGAGCCGCGGCGGAATCCGCAAGTGCGCGGACCTCCTCCGGGGTCCCGGCCTCGCGGAAGGCCGCCTTCTCTTCCTTCGGGGCTTCCTCCGCGGCGCTCTCGAAGCGGGCGAGGAAGGTCCGAAGGCCCAGCCGGCGCAGCAGCGCCAGGGCTTCTCCGGTGCGGTAATCGCCCAGCGCGGTCTCCTCCAGGGAGGTCTCCAGCGGGGCGTCGGTCTCGATGCGGGCGAGCTTTTTGCTCAGGACCGCGAGGTCGTAGTGCTCCTCCATGGCGCGGGAAGCCTTGGGGGGCTTTATATTCGCGCGGTCCTCGTAGACCGCCTCGATGCTGTGGTAGGCCGCGATCAGGGCGCCGGCCGTCTTCTCTCCGATGCCGGGAACGCCGGGGATGTTGTCCGAGGCGTCGCCCATCAGGGCCTTGACGTCGATGAACTCCTCGGGCGTCACACCGTAGAGGGCCGCGACGTCGGCGGGATAATAGTGCTCCACCACCGTCTGACCGCCCTTCGTCTTCGGGATCAGGATCTCCACCGTCTCTTTGGCAAGCTGCAGCATGTCGCGGTCGCCGCTCACGAGCTTGACGTCGATGCCGGCCCGCGCCGCGCGCGCGGAAAGCGTGCCCAGAAGGTCGTCCGCCTCGTAGCCGGCCAGTTCCACCGTGCACACGCCCATGGCGTGCAGCAGATCCTTCAGGACCGGGACCTGATCCAGGAGTTCCTTCGGCATCGGCTTGCGGGTGCCCTTGTAGGCATCGAACATTTTGTGGCGGAAGGTGGGCGCCTTCACGTCAAAGGCCACGGCAAGGCGCTCCGGCTTCTCATCCTCCAGAAGCTTGAAGAGGATGTTCAGAAAGCCGAAGATGGCGTTGGTGGGCGTTCCGTCCGGGGCCGTCAGGGGCGGCACGCCGAAAAAGGCCCGGGTCAGGATGCTGTATCCGTCGACAAGAACGATTTTTTCCATAGTATCTCCGTTCAAAACAGGCCGTTTGTGAACCAGATGCGCAGCTGGAAGGCCAGAGCCGTCAGAAAGGCCCAGAATGCCAGGGTGTACAGACAGTACTCCCCGGTGAGGAATCGGTAAAAGACGCGGACCTGACCGCGCCTCTCATTCATGTCCTCGTGAAGCGCGCGGCTGATGTTGGGCACCGACAGGTCTCCCGCGGAGAGCAGATCCGACGCGTTGTCGAGCATATACGTCATTTCCAGCTCCTCGTAGCAGGCTGAACAGTGCTCCACATGATCCAGGAACGCCTCCTGGGTCAGGGGATCCAGTTTCCGGTCCAGATACAGCCGCACGTACTTTGTCGCTTCCTTGCAGTCCATGCCACACCTCACTGAAACGATTTTACCAAGAATCGGGGGAAAAGTCCACAAAAAGCGCCGCCCGCGCGGCGCAAAATGACAGCCGGAAAACAGAAAAAAAGAGCCCGCGGATCGCTCCGCGGGCCCGTGACAGGGACATATTCAGATGTGCGGCACGGTTTCGGAACCATTCCGACCTTTGCCGTCAGCCGAAGCATCCGGGCGTCAGCCCTCAATGCTCAGATATTTCTCCTCCTCCTTCTGAGGAAGAACTTCTTTCTTGGGGACGGTGATCTTCAGGACGCCGTTGGTGAACTCCGCCTTCAGGTCTTCCTTGTTCAGATGATCGCCCACATAGAAGCTGCGGGACATGGATCCGATGTAACGCTCGCGGCGGATGTACTTGCCGGTCTCCTTGTCCTTTTCGTCATTTTCTTCGTTGCGCTCCGCGGAGACGGTCAGATACCCGTTCTCCAGGGCCGCCTTGACCTGGCCTTTCTCGAAGCCGGGCAGATCGATGGACAGCTCATACGCGCCCTCGGTCTCCTTCACGTCCGTACGCATCAGACCTTCGCGCCGCACGGCAGCTCTGGTCGGGACACGGCGTTCGCCTTCAAAGTTCCATTCCGGGAAGCGGAAGAAATCATCCAGAAAACTCTCACCAAACACACTGGGCATAAACATGATGTACCTCCTTTGTGACGGGCGCTCTCTCAGCCGCGGGCCCCCGGCGCCTTCGCGCCTTCGGACTGCCGGTGGATCCAACTCCCTGCGTCTGATGTTCTCTTTGTTCTAGCCGTAATATAACACATCAATTAGCACTCGTCAAGCCCGTTGGCTAATAATTTTTCTAAACAATTTATAAACTGAGTGCATAAAAAAGGCGCAGCCCCCTTGGGAGGCTGCGCTATAAATGTGTGATCTGTTTGCTCTTCCGCTCCTGCGGGCTGCGTTCTTATGCCTGCTCGGCAGCACCGTTTTCGCAAAGTCAGCTGGCTGTGGGAGTCTTGCCGGCTCTTACGCTCTCAGCTCGATTCCGAGATCCCTGAGTCCGGCAAGGATGCGGTCCATCACCGCGGACACTTCCTTCTCTTCCAGGGTGTGATCCGCCGCGCGCAGCGTCAGGCTGTAAGCCATGCTCTTGAAGCCCGCGAGGATCTGTGCGCCCTCGTAGATATCGAACAGGGAGAAGCTCTCCAAAAGCTTTCCGCCCTGCTTCTCAAACACGTCCTCGATCTGGCCGGCCAGAACCTCGTGCGGCACCACCATGGACAGGTCGCGCGTCACGGCCGGGAACCGGGCCAGGCCCAGGTACTTGCGGTCGAAATCGGCCATCTCCGTGATCACAGGCAGATCCAGATCCATCACGACGGCGCGCTCGCCGATGCCGTAGGTCTCCGCGACCTGCGGATGTACCTCGCCCAGGACGCCGATCTCGCGGCCCTCGTAGAAGACGCGGGCCTGACGGCCGGGATGCAGGAAGGCCTCTCCCGCCGCAGGATCGTAGTGCACGCGGGAGCGCATGCCGAGGCGCTCCAGGAGCTCCTCCAGCACGCCCTTCATCTCAAAGAAGTCGATCTCGCCATAGGCCCCCAGGATGAGCTGGGTGCGCTCGTCGGGGAGCTCCGTCAGAGGCAGGGCCTTCGGAAGGTAGATCTTCGCGAGCTCGTACAGACGCACGTTCTTGTTGCGGCGGCTGTAGTTGGTGCCCAGGCTCTGGAGCATGCCGTTCCAGGCGCTGGTGCGCATGATGCTGTAATCCTCGCCCAGAGGGTTGGAGATCTTCACGGCCGCGCGGCGCGCATCGCCTTCCGCAAAGCGGAGCTTCTCGAACACGCGGGGGCTCTCGAAGGAGTAGGTCATGGCCTGCGAGAAGCCGCAGTATTCCGCGATGTCGCGGCAGATGGCCTCGACGCGCTGTCCGAAGGAATTCTTGCCCGTGGTGGCCTCGCCGGCCGGCAGGGTGGTCGGGATGTTGGCGTAGCCGAAGAAGCGCGCGACCTCCTCCGCGAGGTCCGCCTGGCAGCCGATGTCCTGACGGAAGGTGGGCGCGGTCACGGTGCCGGCCTCCTCGTCCCAGTCGAGTTCGATGCGCTCGAAGATCCGGTGCATCTCCTCGCGGGAGACGTCCGTTCCGAGCAGTTCGTTGGCCTTCTCCGGGGAGAATTTCACGACCGACGGCTCGCGGCGGACCGGATAGGAATCCACCATGCCGCCCACGACCTCGCCGCAGCCCAGCTCTTCGATCAGCTGGCAGGCGCGGTCGATGGCCGCGGATGCGTTGTTGGGATCCAGACCCTTCTCGAACTTGCCGGAGGCCTCGGTGCGCAGACCGATGCGCTTCGCGGACAGACGGACGTTGGTGCCGTCAAAGTTCGCGGCCTCGAAGAGCACCTCGTGCACGTCGTCGGTGATCATGGAGTTCTCTCCGCCCATGATGCCGGCGATGCCGACGTAGCCATCGCCGTCGCAGATCATCAGGACGTCCTTATCGAGCTTTCTCTCCTGTCCGTCCAGGGTGGTGAAGGTGTCGCCGTCGTTCGCGCGGCGCACGACGATCTGACGGCCGCGGATGGTCGACAGGTCATAGGCGTGCATCGGCTGACCATACTCTTCCATCACGTAGTTGGTGATGTCCACCAGGTTGTTGATGGGACGGATGCCGCTGGCCGCAAGCCGGCGCTGCATCCAGGCCGGGGAGGGACCGATCTTCACGTTTTTCACGACGCGGGCGCAGAAGCGCGGGCAGAGCTCCGTGTCTTCCACGCGCACGGAGATGTAGTCCGCCGCGTTCTCGCTGTTGCCCGTCACCTTGACCTCGGGCGGGCAGAACGGTTTTTCAAAAGTCGCAGCGGCCTCGCGGGCGATGCCCAGCACGCTGTAGCAGTCCACACGGTTCGAGGTGATCTCGTATTCGAAGACCACGTCGCGCAGGCCCAGGTACTCCGGCGCGTCCGCGCCCACCGGGGCGTCCTCCGGAAGGATGTAGAGCCCGTCCTCGGGGGCGTCCGGATAGAAGTCGCGGGAGGAGCCGAGCTCCTCGATGGAGCACATCATGCCGGCGCTCTCCACCCCGCGCAGTTTTCCTGCGTGGATGGCGATTCCGTCCTCGGGAAGGGGCCCGCCGTCATGTCCGCCGGCCACGCGGCCGCCGTCCAGGACTACCGGAATCAGAGCGCTCTCTGTGACGTTGGGTGCGCCTGTGACGATCTGTACTTTTTTCTCTCCTACATCCACCTGGCAGACGATCAGCTTGTCAGCATCGGGATGTTTCTCTATTGACTCCACACGTCCGACTACAATGTTTTCAAGATTCTTATCCAGATAAACCGCATTTTCCACGTGAGATCCGGACAG
>JAFRUR010000050.1 GCA_017438775.1 Lachnospiraceae bacterium
ACCGGCAACATCTACGAAGGCGAGATCGCCACGGTGGACGCCAGCATCGCCGGCACCTTCGGCCGCATCATGGGCTGGGCGGACAAGTACCGCACCCTGAAGGTCCGCACCAACGCGGATACCCCGACCGACGCGAAGAAGGCCCGCGAGCTGGGCGCGGAAGGCATCGGCCTGTGCCGCACGGAGCACATGTTCTTCGATCCGGAGCGCATCGCCGCCTTCCGTGAGATGATCTGCTCCGACACCGTGGAAGAGCGCGAGGAGGCTCTGGCCAAGATCCTGCCTTACCAGCAGGCAGACTTCAAGGCTCTCTACGAGGCCCTGGAAGGCAACCCCGTGACCATCCGCTTCCTGGATCCGCCTCTGCATGAGTTCGTGCCCACGGAAGAGGCCGACATCGAGAAACTGGCCGCCGCGAAGGGCAAGACCGTCCAGGAGATCCGCGACATCATCAGCGGCCTGCACGAGTTCAACCCGATGATGGGCCACCGCGGATGCCGCCTGTCTGTCACCTATCCCGAGATCGCCCGCATGCAGACCAGCGCCGTCATCCGCGCCGCCATCGAGGTCCAGGCGGAGCATCCGGAGTGGAAGGTCCGTCCCGAGATCATGATCCCGCTGGTGTCCGACATCAAGGAGCTTCGCTTCGTCAAGAAGGTGGTCGTGGAGACCGCGGACAAGGAGATCGCGGCCGCCGGTTCCAGCCTTGAGTACGAGGTCGGCACCATGATCGAGATCCCGCGCGCCTGCCTGACCGCGGACCAGATCGCGAAGGAAGCGGACTTCTTCTGCTTCGGCACCAACGATCTGACCCAGATGACCTACGGCTTCTCCCGCGACGACGCCGGCAAGTTCCTGAACGCCTACTACGACACCAAGATCTTCGAGAACGATCCGTTCGCGAAGCTGGACCAGGAGGGCGTGGGCCGTCTGATGAAGATGGCCATCGAGCTCGGCAAGCCCGTGAATCCGAAGCTGCACATCGGCATCTGCGGCGAGCACGGCGGAGATCCTTCCTCCGTGGAGTTCTGCCACAAGATCGGTCTGGACTACGTGTCCTGCAGCCCGTTCCGCGTGCCGATCGCCCGCCTTGCCGCCGCGCAGGCCGCGATCGCGGAGAACAAGTAAATAGTATCAGATCTGCGTCTCCCGGGCGCCGCGCGGCGCCTGAGAGCGCGGCATGACCCACGGCCGTAAGAGGCCGCTTCAGACCGGCCCCGCTTCCGAAAAGATGCGGGCGCCGGTCTTTTGCTTTCGGCGCGGGGCCTGTCGTTTCGTTTTTTCTTCCCTTTCTTCAATTCTGTGGTATAATGAGCGAAAAGCCTTTTTCCGGGGAGACCGGAGACGGGTCAGAGGAGCGCCGCGTCAGCGGCCGCGGGAGGCATTTTTTGAGAGAGACCAGGATCTATGTGGGACTGAACGATTCGGAGACCCTGCAGCAGGAGCACGAGACGGAGACTTATATCCGCGTGCTCAGGAACATGTGCAGGAGCTACCGCGTGGCGTTTTCCTTTTCGACGCAGGAGGGCGGTTATTTCCATGAGGACGGCCGCTACACGCAGGAGACATCGCTGGTCCTGTCCCTGATCGACGTCCCCGAGGAGACGGCGCACGAGATCGCAAAAGACCTGTGTGCCTTCTTCCACCAGGAGTCCGTGATGGTCACGGTGGGAGAGGTGGAGGCGTATTTCGTTCACGAGGAGCTCTGAGCAGGAGGTTTTGATGAACTACCGGAAACTTGGAAAAACGGGCCTGATGGTCTCGGAGATCGGCTTCGGCGGAGAGTGGCTGGAGCGCCACGACTTTGACGAGTCGGTGGAGCTCATGCGCTACGCGCACTCTCTGGGCGTGAACATTATCGACTGCTGGATGTCGGACCCGAAGAGCCGCGACATCATCGGGGCAGCCATGGAAGGCGTCCGTGAGGAGTGGATCGTGCAGGGGCAGATCGGCTCCACGTGGCAGGATGGCCAGTACGTGCGTTCGCGCGACATGGAAAAGGTGATTCCGGCCTTTGAGGACCTGCTCACGCGCATGAAGACGGACTACATCGACCTCGGCCTCATTCACTACGTGGACGAGGAGGCGGAGTGGGAGCGCGTGATGAACGGGCCGTTCATCGACTACGTGAAGAACCTGAAGAAGACCGGGAAGATCCGCCACATCGGCCTCTCCACGCACAACCCCCGCATCGCGAAGAAGGCGGTGGAGACCGGCCTGATCGAGATGATTCTCTTTTCCATCAATCCGGCTTTTGACATGCGTCCGGCCACGGAAGACCTGGACTCCATGTTCGAGGGATACGAGAACACGGACTTTGCCGGCATCGACCCGGAGAGGGCGGAGCTCTACCGCCTCTGCGAGGAAAGAGGCGTCGGCATTACCGTGATGAAGGGCTTCTTCGGCGGCCGTCTCTTTGACGCGAAGACGTCGCCCTTCGGCGTGCCGTTCACCGCGGCGCAGTGCATCCACTACGCGCTGACGCGCCCCGGCGTGACCTCCGTTATGTGCGGCTTCGATACGAAGGAGCAGGTGGACGAGGCCGTCGCCTATGAGACAGCGGACGATGCGGCCCGCGACTATGCCTCGGTGCTGGCCGGTGCGCCGCTGCATTCCTACAAGGGGCAGTGCACCTACTGCGGGCACTGCAGGCCCTGCCCGATGGACATCGACATCGCGATGGTCAACAAACTGTACGATCTGGCCACGTCCCAGCCGGAGGTGCCCGAGAGCGTGAGAGAGCATTACCGCGCGCTCTCTGTGACGGCTTCCTCCTGCATCGGATGTCAGAGCTGCGAGAGCCGCTGTCCCTTCGAGGTCGCCATTGCCGAGCGTATGGAGAAGACGGCGGACCTGTTCGGGATGTGACCCCGCAGGCTGCGCTGCGCATGGCTGCCGGAATAGAACGGCCGGCGTATGGAAGCGGCGCAGCGGGACGGGTATCCCGGGCTGCGTGCCCGCATGAGAGAAGAGTGAAGGCCCGCGGCGGGCCGTCAGTTCCGCCGCAAAAGGAGACTGTCATGGAGAATGTGAAGGCGTTTCTGAAGCGCAAGAACATCGAGATCTCGCTGCGGCGCTACGGCATCGACGCGCTGGGCGCGATGGCGCAGGGTCTGTTCTGCTCCCTGCTGATCGGTACCATTTTAAGCACACTGGGGACGCAGCTGCACATCGGCTTTCTGACGCAGACCGTGGCCACCGTGAGCGACATCCCGTACACCGTGGGAGGCATCGCCTCCGCGATGAGCGGACCGGCCATGGCCGTCGCCATCGGCTACGCCCTTAAGTGCCCGCCCCTCGTCCTGTTCTCGATGACGGCCGTGGGCTTTGCCTCTAACGCCCTGGGCGGCGCCGGCGGTCCTATGGCCGTGCTCTTTATCGCGATCATTGCCGCGGAAGTCGGCAAGGCCGTGGCGGGAGAGACCCGGGTGGACATCCTGGTCACGCCCCTGGTCACCGTCCTGGTCGGCACCATCCTGGCCTATCTGATCGCCCCGCCCATCGGCCGCGCGGCCATGTACGTGGGAGATTTCATTAAATGGGCCACGGAGCTGCAGCCCTTCCTGATGGGCATCCTGGTGTCCGTCGTGGTGGGCATGGCCCTGACGCTTCCGATCTCCTCCGCGGCCATCTGCGCGGCTCTGAGGCTCACGGGCCTGGCCGGCGGCGCCGCGGTCGCGGGCTGCTGCGCCCAGATGATCGGCTTTGCCGTGATCTCGTTCCGCGAGAACCGCTGGGGCGGCCTCGTCTCGCAGGGCATCGGCACGTCGATGCTCCAGATGGGCAACATCGTGAAGAACCCGCGCGTGTGGATCGCGCCCACGGTTGCCTCCGCCATCACGGGCCCCATCGCCACCTGCATCTTCCGGCTTCAGATGAACGGTGCGCCGGTCTCCTCCGGCATGGGCACCTGCGGTCTGGTGGGTCAGATCGGCGTGTATACGGGCTGGGTCAACGACGTTGCTTCCGGCGCGAAGGCGGCCATCACGGCGATGGACTGGATCGGTCTCGTTCTGGTGTGCTTCATCCTTCCCGCGGTCCTGTCCCTCGGTATCCACGCGCTGGTGCGCCGCGCCGGCTGGGTCAAGGACGGCGACCTCAAACTGTGACCGGAGCGCCGGCATCTGCGTGAGCCGGGGGAGCCCGCCGCGCCGGCCGGATCAGGAACGGAGACCTCAAGCTGTGACCGAAGCGCGGGCCGGATATGCGGTGCAGATCTCAAACTGCGACCGCCGCGCCGGAACCGCAGCTGTTTTGAGCGTAAATTGGCGAATTTTCCTGGCGCCTGCGACCGGATAAGCCGCAGGCGTCAAATCTTTTTTTCTTCCGTGCAATAAAACGGACCTCTGCCGCATTAATATGTCAGAAAGGAGGGAAGGCCGTGGAGATGGTTTTACCCGGAAAACAGATGGAGATCATGGCGCAGGAGCCCGACCTGGAAGGGATCCTTTCCGGCGTTGCGCGCAGGGAGACTGCGTCTTTCGCGAAACTCTACCAGCTGGTTTCCGGAAAAGTCTACGGCTTCGCCCTCTCCATGCTGAGAAACAAAGAGGATGCGGAGGATGTCCTGCACGACTGCTTCCTCGCCGTTTATGAGGCGGCAGACAGGTACGAAAGCAGGGAAAAACCCATGGCGTGGATCCTGACGATCACGCGCAACCTCTGCCGGATGAAGCTCCGGGAGAGGACGCGCACGTCGGACCTGCCCGAGGAGGACTGGGAGGCATTCCTGTCCTCGCGGGAGGGCCTGTCCCACGAAGATCGGATCCTTCTGAAGGCCAGCCTGACAGAGCTGACCGCGGAGGAGCAGCAGATCGTTCTGCTGCACGCCGTCTGGGGTTTCAAGCACCGCGAGATCGCAAAGATCCTCGCGCTCCCCGTATCCACGGTTTTGTCCAAGTACCATCGCTCGATCGGAAAACTGAGGGCGAGGCTGGAGAAAGGAGAGGTCGGATGATGCGGGCGCCGGAGCATGCCGAAATCAAAGACAAACTGAATACTGCGTGGAATCACGCGGCACCGGATCTCTTCGACAGGATCCTTTCCGATGCGACACAGGAGAAAGGAAAGGTAATTCCCATGCCGGAAGAGAAAAAGAATAGAGGCTTTTTGAGAAGAATGGCACTGACGGCCGCGGCTCTGGTCCTGGCGCTCTGCGCGGGGATGGGCGTGATGGCCTACAAGGCGGAGCACGACGTGGCGTCCCGGGTCCTTCTGGACGTGAACCCCTCGATCGAGATCACCGTGAACCGCAGGGAGCGCGTGCTGTCTGTGACGCCGCGCAACGAAGAGGGTGCGGCCGTGATCGGTCAGATGGACTTTGCGGGCAGCAGCCTGGAAATGACGGTCAACGCCCTGATCGGCTCCATGCTGAAAAACGGCTACCTGAGCGAGGTGGCCAACTCCATCCTGATCAGCGTGGACGGACGTGACGCCGCGAAGGTGGCCGGCCTTGAGAAGCGTCTGAGCGAAGAAGTGGAGGCCATGCTGCGCGAGGGAAGCGTGCAGGGCGCCGTGCTGAGCCAGGTCCTGGACAAAAAGGACGACGCCAGGGACGCCCTGGCGGAAGAACTGGGCGTTTCCGCCGGCAAGGCGGAACTCATCCGGGAGATCGCCGAAATGAGCGCGGAACTGAGTGAAGGCCATACGGCGCAGGATCTGGCGGGTTTCTCCGTCAACGAGCTGAATATCCTGCGCGAGGCCATGGAGAAACGGCTGCGGGAAAGGGAGACTGAGAAACAGATAGAAGAGATCTCCTCGCGGGCTTCGGCAAAAGTCACGGCCCGTGGAAACGCCAGCCGGGACGGCTACATTTCGCCCGAGAAGGCGCTGGAGATCGCCCTCGCGCACGCCTGCGTCGCGGAAACGGATCTGCACACGGCAGAGATCGAGGTGGACGCGGACAACGGCCGGATCGTCTTCGAGGTCGAGTTTACCGTGCCCGCCACGCAGAACGAGAACGGGCGTCCCCGTCTGAAGGTATATGAGTACGAGATCGATGCCCTGACGGGCGATGTGAGCGGCGTGGAAGTCGGATATGAGGACCTCGAACCGGACAAAGAGACCGGCCGCAGGGATCAGGGCAAGCCGGGAGAGACGCAGTCCCCGATCCAGACCGATCCCAGTCCCTTCATCGAGGTACCGGACATCCCGGATCCGACCCAGCCGGTCGTTCCGAAGACGGAGCCGGCTCAGCCCGGCCAGACCGGTTCTTACATCGGAGAAGAGCGCGCCCGTCAGGCCGCCCTGTCCCGTGCCGGCGTGAAGGCGGGGGATGCGAAGGGCATGCGCGTGGAGCTCGATACGGACGATATCCCTGCGGTCTACGACGTGGAGTTTGCCGCGGGCGGCTGGGAGTACGACTGTGAAGTGGATGCCCTGACCGGAGAGATCGTGAAGTTCGAGAAGGAGAAGGACGACGACGCTGCCGGCGCCGGCACTTCCGGCGGAACCGCGCAGGGCGGCACGTCCCAGAGCGGGGCCTCCCAGGGTGGCACGTCTCAGCAGAATCCTGCCGGCTCCAAAACCGTGATCGGCGAAGCCGCGGCCAAAAAGGCGGCCCTGGCCCATGCCGGCGTGACGGAGGCGGGTGCGCAGGCACTCGAGATCGAACTGGACCGCGAGCCGACCGGAGATCACTACGATGTGGACTTTAAGGCGGGCGGATACGAGTACAGCTACGAGATCGACGCGTACAAGGGCACTGTCCTGAAGGCGGAGAAGGAACTGGACGACTGAGTCTCTGCCGCGGCATCGCTGCAGGCGCACAGTACATATCAAAACAAAAGACGGGAGACCGTCAGCAGAGCGGCAGCGCGCAGGCGCTGCCGCCTTTTTGCTGCGGGGCCGCGGTTGTCATCTCCGCACTTTTCTGATATAGTCAGACTGTTGTACAAAACGTTGGGCCCGGGTTTCCGAGGGGAGCGGTTCTTGCGATGAAGTCTGGATCTGAGATTTCACGAGGACCGCGGACTGTACGATGCAGAGAGGGGCTGCATCCGCCCGAGGCGGACGGCCCCTGCGAAGAAAAACTGCGGGTTCACAAGGCCCCCGGATCCCGCGATGAGAGCGGGGGTGCAGACCCTCAAGGACCGCAGATCCCGCAAAGGAGAGAAGAGGAGTCATATGGACAAGATCGAGCGCGTCAAACGCGAACTTAAGTTTCACGGAAAGATCGTTGACTTTTATCAGGATACCGTGCGCCTTCCGGACGGCAGGGAGGCCATCTGGGACCTGATCGACCACAAGGGCGCGGCCGCGGTGGTGCCGGTGCGCGAGGACGGGAAGATCCTGATGGTGCGCCAGTACCGCAGCGCCCTGGACCGTTTCACGCTGGAACTTCCGGCCGGAGCCAAGAACGGCCGCGAGGAGCCGGCCGAGGTCTGCGCGGCGCGGGAGCTGGAGGAGGAGACGGGCTACGCCTGTCGAAAACTCACCCACCTGATCGACGTGAATACCACGGTGGCTTTCTGCACCGAGCGCATCGGCGTCTTTCTGGCCGAGGATCTGGTGAAGACCCAGCAGCACCTGGACGACGACGAATACGTGGAGCCCGAGGCCTGGGAACTGGACGATTTGCTGGAGAAGATCTACGCCGGGGAAATGACCGACGGAAAGACCATCGCCGGACTCTGCGCCTACGCTGTGAAGAGGATGCGCGGAGAGGCCTGATCCCCGGGGACCCAAGGCGCGGACCGGACCTTCCGGACAGGGGGCGTCTGCGCCCGCAGGGCGGGATTCGGGCCATGGATGCGAGACCGCAGACCGGCAGGACAAGCCCGGGACATAAGCGTTTTCCCTTGTGGTATCGCGCTTTTTCGGCATGCCGGAGATTTGGGAAAAACGGAGCGGTTTTTGGGGCGGAAATCGCCTCAAAAAAATATTTTTTCTTTACATAACGCAAGATGTGGAGACCGGGTGCGCCCTGCCTCCACATCTTGTGGTTTTGGCCGAAAATCCGCATAAATGCGTGATTTTTTGGCTTTTTTTGTGGTTGCCTTTCCCGGAAAAAACGGTATAATAGGTCGTAAGTGACATAAGACTTTCGGGGTGGAGTATGACAAGCAGGATCGAGGCCTTTTTAGATTACATAAAGAACGAGAAGCGAGCATCGGAGAATACCTGTCTCTCGTATCGCAGAGACCTCAAAAAGCTTCAGGGATTCCTGGAGGGAGAGGGCATCCGCGAAGTGGAGCGGGTCACCCCCACAAGCCTTCGCTCCTACGTGATGTGGCTGGAAGACGAGAACCTGTCGCCGGCCAGCATCTCCCGCAATGTGGCGTCCATGCACGCCTTTTTCCGCTATGCGGTCAGGAAGCGCTGGGTGGATACCGATCCGTCGGAAGTGCTGAAGGCTCCCAAGGTCGAGAAGAAGCTTCCCACCATCCTCACCGGAGAGGAGATGGAGCGCCTGATGAGCGAGCCCGGTCTGGATCATCCGAAGGAGATCCGCGACCAGGCGATGCTGCGCCTCCTCGGCTCCACGGGCCTGCGCGTCTCGGAGATGATGAACCTCAAGGTGGAGGACGTGAACCTCACCCAGAGATATCTGACCTGCCGCGAGGGCAGGACCACGCGCATCGTTCCCTTCGGGGAGCGCACGGCCAAGGTCCTGCGCCTGTATCTGGAGCAGTCGCGCCCCGTGTATGCGCGCGAAGAGGTGGAGGAACTCTTCACCAACTGCGCCGGCGGAAGCCTGTCCCGCCAGGGCTTCTGGAAGCTCATCAAGAGCTACGGAGAGCGCGCCGGGATCAAGAAGGAGCTCACGCCGCACACGCTGCGCCATTCCTGCGCGGCGCACCTGCTGGAGAGCGGCAAGGATCCCAAGACCGTGCAGCAGATCCTCGGCCACTCCGACATCTCCACGACGCAGAGCTACGTGCGTCTGCAGAGAAAAGCATAAGAGCACAGCGGCGGCCCCGTGCGGGGCCGCTGTTTTGCTTTCTGCTGCGCGGGAGCAGGCCCAGTGCGGGCGGGGCGGCAGGATCTCTGCCGGTTCCGGAGAGTGCGCAGCGGACAGCAGATCATCCGCACGGTGCGGACAGACTTCTTTCCGCGCGGTGAGGCGTTCTCTGCCTGTTCGGGAGGAGCGCGCCCGCCTTGTCCATGCCTGTGTCATATCCTGCGGCGCGGGCGGACGCGAGGGAAGATAACCTCGATTTTTTCAGATATGACAAAAAAGTATACGCCGCTATGCTTTTATTCCGAGAGAAAGCGGCGTATAATAGATCGAAAATACCGTAAATCCGACGGAAGCGGCCGACGTGCGGCCGGGAGAGGAGTCGCGGATGGAAAACCAGAACAAAGAAACTGCCAGGATCCCGTATGCGGAATGGAGCACGGAAGACCTGCGCGACGCCCGCAAGGCGTTCCGCTGGGACTACGGGGAATTCAAGGCGCGGAATAAGAAACTGGATATGTCCCGCGGCAAGCCCTGCAAGGAACAGCTGGACCTGTCGATGGGCATGATGGACGTGCTGAACTCCGAGGCGGACCTGATGTGCCGCGAAGGCGTGGACTGCCGCAATTACGGCGTGCTGTCCGGCATCCGCGAGGCCAGGGAGCTTCTGGCGGCCGTGAACGAGGTGTCCCCGCAGGACATCATGATCTACGGCAACTCCAGCCTCAACGTGATGTACGACACGGTGTCCCGGTCCATGACCCACGGCGTCTGCGGTTCCACCCCCTGGTGCAAACTGGATTCCGTGAAGTTCCTCTGCCCGGTCCCGGGCTATGACCGTCATTTCGCGATCTGCGAGCACTTCGGCATCGAGATGATCCCGATTCCCATGACCGTGGACGGCCCCGATATGGATCTGGTGCAGCGCTATGTGGAGTCCGATCCCGCGGTCAAGGGCATCTGGTGCGTGCCCAAGTACTCCAACCCGCAGGGCTACTCCTACTCGGATGAGACCGTGCGCCGCTTCGCGGCCTTAAATCCCGCGGCAGAGGATTTCCGCATCTACTGGGACAACGCCTACAACGTGCATCACCTGTATGACGAGCCCGAGAAGCAGGACGTCATTCTGGAGATCCTGGGCGAGTGCGCCCGCGCGGGCCATCCGGACATGGTCTACAAGTTCGTGTCCACGTCCAAGATCAGCTTCCCCGGCTCCGGCGTGGCGGCCCTGGCCACCTCGCAGAAGAACAAGGACGAGATCAAGGCGGCTCTCGCGATCCAGACCATCGGCTTCGATAAACTGAACGAACTGCGCCACGTGCGCTTTTTCAAGAACCTGGACGGCATCAAGGCCCACATGAAGAAGCATGCGGCCATCCTGCGTCCCAAGTTCGAACTGGTGGAGCGCATCTTCGAGGAAGAGCTGGAGGGCTACGGCATCGGCACCTTCACGCGTCCCCGCGGCGGATACTTCATTTCCTTCGAGAGCCTGGAAGGCTGCGCGAAGAAGATCGTGGCCCGTGCCAAAGCGGCGGGCGTCACCCTGACGGGCGCCGGCGCGGCTTACCCCTACGGCAGAGATCCGCAGGACACCAACATCCGCATTGCCCCGTCGTTCCCGTCGCTGGAGGATCTGGAGGAGGCCGCGCGCCTCTTCGTGCTCTGCGTGAAAATCGAGAGCATCGACAAGATCCTGGAGGAGCGCGGAGAGCAGGCGTAACGAAAGAGGAGGCAGAAGGTGAAGCCGGACAGAAAGACGGTCATCCTGGGCGTGGTGCTCCTGATTCTGGTGAGCGCGGCGCAGTCCCTCCTGGCCCTCAAAGCGGCCATCCGGGAGAGGGACGCGGCCCTGCAGAAAACGTGACGGCTGCCCCGGATCCCGGGGAGAGAAGAAAACAGAACGGCGGGAGACCGGTCATTCCGGGCTCCCGCTTTTTTGCGTCCGGAGCGGCCGGGAAGCGCGGAGCAGATTGCAGGAACGGTCCGTTTCTGCTACACTGTCCGGAGAACTCTTATCCGAAACGGAGCTTACACCATGAAGAAAAAAACAAAAGGCGGCTTCGGGCAGTGGTTCGGCGTCGCGATCTATCTGCTGATCGGAGCCGCGTGCGGCCTTCTGATCGTGCGCTATATCGACCTGAAGGCGGAAGCGGGCGCAAGGTTCTCCGGGCTCCTGCTGTCTATGGCATTTCTGCTCGTGCTCATGTACGCGGCGATGATCCTGCAGATCATCATCCATGAGGCGGGACACCTTGTGTTCGGCCTGCTTTCGGGCTACCGCTTCAGTTCCTTCCGCATCTTCAGCTTTATGCTGGCGAAGGAGGAGGGGGGACTGCGCCTTCGCCGGATGAATGTGGCCGGCACCGGCGGACAGTGCCTGATGGCGCCTCCGGACATGGTGGACGGAAAGATCCCGGTGATGCTGTACAACTTCGGCGGATCCCTGATGAACCTGATCGCTTCCGCGCTGTCCGCGGGACTCTCGCTCCTGTTTCCCGCCTATACGCCGGTATGGCTGTTCCTGGTTTTCCTGGCTGTCATCGGCGCCGCGTTTGCCCTGATCAACGGGCTGCCGCTGCACATGGGGCCGGTCAACAACGACGGCAGGAACGCCCTGGATCTGGCCCGCGACCCCGTGGCCGTGCGGGCTTTCTGGACCCAGCTCAAGGTGACGGAAGAGCAGGCGCGCGGCGTGCGGCTGAAAGAGATGCCGGAGGCGTGGTTTGCGGTTCCGTCCGACGCGGAGATGCAGAACGGCATCACCGCGGCCGCCGGCGTCAGCGCCTGCGGCCGTCTGATGGACGAGCACCGGTTTGCCGAGGCGGACGCCCTGATGGAGCATTATCTGGCGCAGGAGAACGCGATCGTCGGGCTGTACCGGAACCTCATGGTGTGCGACCGCATGTATGTGGAACTGATCGGCGATGCCCGCCCCGACGTGCTGGAGAGCATGCGCACGAAGGACCAGCTGAAGATCATGAAGTCGATGCAGACGTTCCTTTCGGTGATCCGCACGGACTATGCATATGCCCTTCTCGCGGAGCGTGATACGGAGAAGGCGGCGTCCCTCCGGAAGAAGTTCGAGAAGGCGGCGGATTCCTACCCCTACCCCGGCGAGGCCGCGGCGGAGCGGGAACTGATCGCGATCGCGGAGGAGAGGGCAGCGCAGCGGCAGCAGGAAGCGGCCGCGGCCGAAAGTGTTTGAAGTTTCTGCCGGAGGGAGAAAAAATGTCCGGATATTCGTATGTCACGCTGCGGGAGCGGCCGGAGATCATCACCGACGCGGCCCTCTGGTTCAGCGATAAATGGGGCGTCCCGGTGGAGGCCTATCTCGACTGCATGGAGGCCTATCTCGAGGGACGGACGGAACTCGGGTGGTATCTGTGTCTGGAAGGGGAGAGGATCGTCGGCGGCCTGGGCGTCATCGAGAACGACTTTCACGACCGCAAGGACCTGACCCCGAACGTCTGCGCCGTCTACGTGGAGGAGGACTGCCGTCGGCAGGGCATCGCCGGCCGGCTCCTGGATCTTGCCGCCAGGGAAATGCGGCGCAGGGGGATCTGGCCCCTGTATCTGGTGACCGACCACGTTGGCTTTTACGAGCGCTACGGCTGGGAGTTCCTGTGCATGGTGCAGGGTGACGGCGAGCCCGAAATGACGCGGATGTACCGCCTCGGCGGCGCGGGCCCGGAGGCGGAGGGCGCCCTGTCCTACGGCGATCCCGACGCCGGCACCGTCCTGATCCAGCCGGTGGATGGGCACGACCTCGCCGGCATGGAGAACGAGGTGAAATGGATCCGGGAGCACAGCCAAAAGCCCTTCCGGCTTCTGGCGGTCCCCGTGGAGAACTGGAACACGGATCTGTCGCCGTGGGAGGCGCCGGCCGTGTTCGGAAACGAGGCCTTCTCCGGCGGGGCGGCGCGCACCCTGGAAAAGGTGAGGCGGCTCTGCGAGGACGGGTCGAAGACCTACGTCATCGGGGGCTACTCCCTGGCGGGGCTCTTTGCGCTGTGGGCGGTCTATCAGACCGATCGGTTTCGGGGCGCCGCGGCCGCGTCCGCTTCGCTCTGGTTCCCGGGATTTACGGACTTCATGGAGGAGGACGCGCCCCGCTGCGGGGCCGTTTACCTGAGCCTAGGAGACAGGGAAGAGAAGGCGAAGAACCCCGTCATGGCCTCCGTGGGAGACCGGACGCGGGAGGCGTACGCCTGCCTGCGGGAGCAGGGCGTCACC
>JAFRUR010000051.1 GCA_017438775.1 Lachnospiraceae bacterium
AGACCGATCTCGATCCGTTTGTCTCTCGGTAAATCAACACCTGAAATACGAGCCATGTGGGTAGATACCTCCTGTTTTTATGAATGCCGAAAAGGGCCGATCAGCCCTGTCTCTGCTTGTGCTTCGGGTTTTCGCAAATGATCCGGATGCTGCCTTTTCTCTTGATGACTTTGCACTTCTCACAGATCGGTTTGACAGAAGATCTCACCTTCATGAGATACCCTCCTTTCAAATAAACCTCAAAAAAAGTCCGTCTTTTACTATATCATGCCGTAAAAGAGATTGCAAGCGGAAATCCGCTTTCTTATTTGTCTCTCCAGATGATCCGTCCTTTGGACAGGTCGTAGGGCGACAGTTCCATGGTGACGCGGTCGCCGGGCAGGATACGGATGTAGTTCATCCGCAGCTTTCCGTTGATGTGCGCCAGCACCTGATGGCCGTTCTCCAGTTCCACTTTGAACATGGCGTTGGGCAGTTTCTCCACGACGCGCCCTTCGATCTGGATCATATCAGCTTTCGACATCCGCTAAACTCCTCCTCACCTTCCGGATCACGGACTTGACGGTCTCGTTGGTCAACACTTCCGACGTTTCGCCGATGCACACGAGGTGCTTCGGGTTCTTGGACTTGGGCGACTCCACGCTCCTGCGGACACCGTCCGCGAGGAGGCATCTGCCCCCGGCACTTCCCGTTACCACGTAGATCTCTCCCAAGTCATGACCGGCGGTCGACCGGACCACCGAGCCGCAGCGTATCTCCGCCACGGTCGTCAGGCCTCCGCGGGCTCCCCGAGCAGGGCGACGATTTGTGCGTAGACGTCTTCCATGCTCACGGTCCCATCGATCCTGCGAAGGACGCCTTGTCCCTCGTAGTAGGCGATCAGGGGTTCAGTCTGCTCGTGATAGACGGCCAGGCGCTTCAGCACGGTCTCGGGCGCGTCATCCGCGCGCAGCACCAGGGCCGCGCCGCAGCTGTCGCACACGCCTTCCTTCTGCGGAGCGGCGTACACGATGTGGTACGTTCTGCCGCAGCCGGGGCAGGACCTGCGTCCGCTCATGCGCTCCACGATATCCTCGTCCGGGACAGTGACGTCCAGGGCGAAGTCCACCTTATCTCCGGTCTGGGCCAGCACCTCGGTCAGCTTCTCTGCCTGCGGCACCGTGCGGGGAAATCCGTCCAGCACGTAGCCGTTTCTGCAGTCCGCCTCGCCGATGCGGGCCAGGAGCATCCGAATGGTCAGATCGTCGGGAACGAGCGCGCCGCGGTCCATGTAGGTCTTGGCCTCGAGGCCGAGGGGCGTCTCCTCCTTCAGGTTCTTCCGGAAGATGTCTCCCGTGGAGATGTGGGGAATGCCGTAGTCCTTCGCGATTCTCTGCGCCTGCGTGCCCTTGCCGGCACCCGGCGCTCCCAGCATGATGATCTTCACGTCTTTTCTCCCCGGCGACGCCCGCGGACGTAAGGCCGCGGGCCCGCCGTTATTGAGTGAGTTCCTTAGTTCAGGAAGCTGAAGCCCTCATAGTTGCGGGGCTTGAGCATACCGCTGAGTTGCTGCAGGGTCTCCAGGATAACGCCGCAGATAATGATGATGGACGTTCCTCCCAGGGAAAGAGACGAGAGGCTGAAAATACCCGTCACGATGATCGGAATCAGCACGACGATGCAAAGGCCGACAGCGCCGATCAGGATCAGGTAGTTGAGGATATTCTTGAGATAGTCGCTCGTGGGCTTGCCGGGACGGATGCCCGGGACAAAGCCGCCGCTCTTCTTCAGGTTGCCGGCGATCTCCACCGGGTTGAACGTCACGCTCGTGTAGAAGTACGCGAACAGGATGATCAGCGCGATGTAGATCAGCACGCCCAGGGTGTACCAGGGGGCTTCCCTGCGGAACCAGGACTGCGTGGACAGCAGGGTCAGGATCTTGCCGTACCACTTCGTGTAATCCACGGTAAAGAACTGGGCGATCAGGCTCGGGATGCTCATCAGGGAGGAGGCGAAGATCACGGGGATCACGTTCGCCGTGTTGACCTTGATGTTCAGGTTCGAGCTGTTGCCGCCGTAGCTGCGGCGTCCCATCATCTTGGACGAGTACTGCACCGGCACGCGGCGCTCGCCGTCGTTCAGGAAGACGACGAAGGCGACCAGGGCAGCCACGACCACGAGGATCACGATGACGGCGACCACTGCGGTTGCGACGTTGCTCGCGTTGGTCACGAAGCGCTCGATCAGGGCGCCGGCCATCGTCGGGACGCTGGAGAGGATATTGATCAACAGCACCATGGAGATGCCGTTGCCGATGCCCTTCTCCGTGATCTGCTCACCCAGCCACATCAGAACGACCGCGCCTGCGCTCAGGCAGATGACGACGACCGCCGCTTTCCAGAACGTGATGTCCGGGATCAGGCCCTGACGGCCGAACCCGATGGCGATGGCGGAGGACTCGATCAGAGCCAGAGCCAGGGTCACGTAGCGGGTGATCTTGTTCATCTTTTTGCGGCCCTCTTCTCCGTCCTTGGCCATCTCTTCCAGCGCCGGGAAGGCGATGGTGAGCAGCTGCATGATAATGGACGAAGTGATGTAAGGGCTGATGTTGAGCGCGAAGATGGACATGCTCGTCAGGGAGCCGCCCGTCATCGCATCAAAGAAGTTGAAGGAATCTCCGGTCCGGCTGGCGAGCCACTGTGCGATGTACGTCGTGGACACGCCGGGCGTCGGGATCTGACAGCCGATGCGGATCAGGACCAGGATGCCGAACGTGAAAAGCAGTCGGCTCCGGATGTCCTTAATGCGCAGGGCATCACGCAACGTCTGCCACATATCAGATCACCTCGGCAGTGCCGCCAGCGGCCTCGATCTTGGCCTTCGCTCCTTCGGAAAATGCCTGAACCTTCACGTTCAGCTTCTTGGTCAGATCTCCGTTGCCGAGGATCTTCACGCCGTCGCGGGGGTTCTTCACGATGCCCATCTCCATCAGGGCTTCCACAGTGACCTCGGCGCCGTCCTCGAAGCACTCAAGAGCGCTCACGTTGAGGGCAACGATCTCCTTGGTGTTGCGGTTGGTGAAGCCTCTCTTCGGGATGCGGCGGTACAGAGGCATCTGGCCGCCCTCGAAACCGATGCGGGGCGCGCCGGAACGGGCCTTCTGGCCCTTGTGGCCCTTGCCGGCCGTCTTGCCGTTTCCGGAAGCGTGGCCGCGGCCGCGGCGGAAGTTGTCGCTGTGCTTGGAGCCTTCAGCAGGTCTTAAGTTCGATAATTCCATTGTCTCTCCCTCCCTGCTCAAATCTCTTCGACCTTCACGAGGTGCTTCACGTGCCAGATCATGCCGCGGACAGCCTCGTTGTCCGGAAGTTCGACGGTGTGGTTGAGCTTCTTCAGACCGAGGGCAGCCACCGTGGCTCTCTGCTTCGGGATGGCGCCGATCGGGGATTTCACTAACGTGATCTTAAGTTTTGCCATGATGTTCCCTCCTATCAGCCGACGATCTCATCGACGGACTTGCCGCGCGCCTTGGCAACTTCCTCGGGGCGCTTGAGGCTCTTCAGGCCATGCATCGTCGCAAGAACGACGTTCTGCTTGTTGTTGGAGCCCAGGGACTTGGTACGGATGTTCTTCACACCAGCCAGCTCCAGCACCGCACGGGCAGGGCCGCCGGCGATAACGCCGGTACCGAGCGCAGCGCGCTTCAGAAGGACGGAGGCGCTGTCGGACTTGCCGATGAAATCGTGAGGGATGCTGTAGTTTTCGTCTAACGGGATCTCGATCATGTTCTTGACCGCGTCCTCTTTGCCCTTGCGGATGGCTTCCGGAATTTCGGCCGACTTGCCGACGCCGGCGCCCACATGACCGTTGCGGTCACCGACCACGACCAGCGCGGAGAAGCGCATGGTGCGGCCGCCCTTGACGGTCTTGGAAACGCGCTTGATGGCAACGACCTTATCCTCTAATTCCAATCCTTTGGGATCGATCATCTTATCTCTCATTCTCCTGTCCTCCGTGATCAGAACGTCAGGCCAGCCTCGCGGGCTGCATCTGCAAGTGCCTTGATCTTACCCTGGTAGATAAAGCCTCCGCGGTCGAACACGACCTCGGTGATGCCCTGCTCCAGAGCTCTCTTGGCAATGACGGTGCCCACGTATGCGGCGGCGTCCACGTTGTTGGTCTTCTCCAGCTCAGCCTTGACATCCTTCTGAGCGGTGGAGGCGGACACGAGCGTCTTACCGACAGTGTCGTCGATGATCTGCGCATACATGTGATTGTTGCTCCGGAAGACCGCAAGACGAGGACGCTCGGGAGTGCCGGAGAAACGGTTGCGCATTCTTCTGTGCTTGTTCTCGCGAACTTCGCTTCTGGAAACCTTCGATACCATTTTCGCTGACCTCCTTCTTTACTTCTTGCCGGTCTTACCGACCTTGCGGCGGATGTGCTCTTCCGCGTACTTGATGCCCTTGCCCTTGTAGGGTTCCGGCGGTCTCTTGGCGCGGATCTCCGCAGCGTACTGACCCACGCGCTCCTTGTTGATGCCCTTCACGATGATGACGTTCTGTCCGTCCACGACGGCCTCAAGGCCTTCGGGGTCGATCATCTCCACCGGATGGGAATAGCCAAGGCTCAGCGTGAGCTTGTTGCCGGACTTCGCGGCGCGGTAACCGACGCCGTTGATCTCCAGCCTCTTCTCGTAGCCCTCGGTCACGCCCACTACCATGTTGTGAAGCAGGGTGCGGGTCAGGCCGTGAAGCGACTTCATTCTCTTCAGATCGTTGGGCCGGGTGACGACGGCCTCAGCACCCTCGACCTTGATCTCCATCTCGGCCGGGAGCACTCTGGTAAGGGTACCCTTGGGACCCTTCACGGTCACTTCGTTGTTGTCCGCGACCGTGACTGTCACACCTGCCGGTATCGCGACCGGCATCTTGCCAATTCGTGACATGTCTCTTCCTCCTGTGATTGTGTTAATAGTTTTCGTTACTAGCGCGAGCGGAGCCAGGGAGGCCCTGATCGCTCCACTCTTCACTATTAACTTTTCGCCACGCGCGCGGGGCGCGGGTTAAACTAAAATAGGTTGGGTTGAACGGGGAAGCTGCGGTAACTTCCTTCGACTAGCGCTTGCCGCGAAGGAAGCGGTAACTTCCCTCCGCTGGCGCTCCGGCTCGGACTCGGGGAAGCTGCGGTAACTTCCTTCGACTAGCGCTCGCTGCGCCGCAAAAAACGCGGCTGGCTCGCTGAGTCTCAGGAAGAAAGCTCGCACTAAACTCAAACTTCGCTCCGCTCGTTTTCGTTAAGTGCTCTGCTTACCAGATGTAAGCCAGAACTTCTCCGCCGACGCCGAGTTCGCGGGCCTTCTTGTCCGTGATGACGCCCTGGTTGGTGGAGATGATGGCCACGCCCAGGCCGCCCAGGACCTTGGGAAGGTCTTCCTTGCCGGCGTACACGCGCAGACCGGGCTTGGAGATCCTCTTCAGACCGGAGATGATCTTCTCGCTCTTGTCCTTGCCGTACTTGAGGGCGATGCGGATCATCTGGATCTTGCCCTCGGTCACAGTCTCGTAACCCTTGATGTAGCCCTCGTTCAGAAGGATGTCCGCGATCGCCAGCTTCATCTTGGAAACGGGCACATCGACGGTATCGTGCTTGGCCGTATTGGCGTTGCGGATACGGGTCAGCATATCTGCAATAGGATCGCTCGTAGGTGTCACTTGTCTTTCCTCCTTTCGAAAATTACCAGCTTGCCTTCTTCACGCCCGGAATCTGGCCCTTGTAAGCCAGCTCACGGAAGCAAATTCTGCAAATGCCGTACTTTCTGAGGTAAGCGTGCGGGCGCCCGCAGATCCTGCAACGATTGTACTCTCTCGTGGAGAACTTGGGCTCGCGCTGCTGCTTGATCTTCATTGAAGTCTTTGCCATGGTCTCCTCCTTACGCTTTCGCGAACGGCATGCCGAACTGCACCAGCAGCTCGCGCGCCTCTTCATCCGTGTGGGCAGTGGTCACGACGATGATGTCCATGCCGCGGACCTTGTCTACCTTGTCGTACTCGATCTCCGGGAAGATGAGCTGTTCACGAATACCCAGGGCGTAGTTGCCACGACCGTCGAAGGCGTTGGGGTTCACGCCGCGGAAGTCACGCACGCGGGGCAGAGCCAGGTTGACCAGTCTGTCCAGGAACTCGTACATGCGCTCGCCGCGCAGGGTGACCTTGCAGCCGATCTGCATGCCTTCACGGATCTTGAAGTTGGCCACGGACTTCTTCGCCTTGGTGATGACGGCCTTCTGACCGGAGATGGTCTCCAGATCCTTGACCGCGCTCTCGAGCACCTTGGCGTTTTCCTTCGCCTCGCCGACACCCATGTTGATGACGATCTTATCCAGCTTCGGGATCTGCATGACGTTGGTGTAACCGAACTTCTTCACCATCGCGTCCTTGATCTCGCTCAGATATAACTCTTTCAGTCTTGCTGCCAATGTTTTATCCTCCTATCAGTCGATGACCTCTCCGGTCGACTTCGCCACGCGCTTCTTCACGGTTTTGCCGTTCTCCTGCGTGATCTGGAAGCCGATGCGGGTAGGCTTTCCGTTGTGAAGGTACATGACATTGGAGGCGTGCAGAGGGGCTTCCCTCGTCACGATGCCGCCCTGCTGGTTCTGAGCGCTGGGCTTCATATGCTTGGTGACGATGTTCACGCCCTCCACCACGACGCGCCCGGTCTTGGGCTCGACGCGGAGGACCTTGCCCTCTTTGTCCTTATCTTTTCCGGCGATGACCCTGACGGTATCACCCTTTTTGATTTTCATCGTTGACACGTCAGTCACCTCCTTACAGCACTTCGGGAGCCAGGGAAACGATCTTCATGAACTGTTTCTCTCTGAGCTCTCTGGCCACCGGTCCAAAGATACGGGTGCCGCGGGGCGTCTTATCCTCACGGATGATGACGGCCGCGTTCTCGTCGAACCGGATGTAAGAACCATCCTTGCGGCGCGCGCCGGCCTTCGTGCGGACCACGACAGCCTTCACGACGTCACCCTTCTTCACCACGCCGCCCGGGGTCGCATCCTTGACCGTGGCGACGATGATATCTCCGATGCGGGCATACCGTCTGGTAGAACCGCCCATCACGCGAATGCAGAGAAGTTCCTTTGCACCGGTGTTGTCGGCGACCCGCAGTCTGCTTTCCTGTTGGATCATAGTATTTCTCCTTCCTGGGAATCCTGCTTACTTCGCCTTCTCGATGATCTGGACCAGTCTCCAGCGCTTGTCCTTGGACAGCGGGCGGGTCTCCATGACCTTGACCACATCGCCGATGCCGCACTCGTTGTTCTCGTCATGGGCCTTCAGCTTGTACGTGCGCTTCACGATCTTGCCGTACAGCGGATGCTTGACGTGATCCTCGACGGCGACCGTGATGGTCTTGTCCATCTTGTCGGAAACGACCTTGCCGGTGCGGGTCTTTCTAAGATTTCTTTCCATTTTCTATCTCCTCCCCGTCACTGCGCGTTCTTCGACTTCTCGGTGATCACGGTCTGGATGCGCGCGATGTTCTTGCGCACCTCGCGGATCCGGCTGGTGTTGTCCAGCTGATTGGTCGCGTTCTGGAATCTCAGGTTGAACAGTTCCTTCTTGGCAGAGACGAGCTCCTCCTGCAGTTCGGAGGGAGTCTTGTCCTTCAGCTCTTTCACGTAAGCATCACTCTTCACTGTTGTCACCGCCTTCTAAATCCGCCTTGGAAGCGATCTTGCACTTGCAGGGAAGCTTGTGCATCGCGAGACGCAGGGCTTCTCTTGCCGTTTCTTCGGGAACACCGGCGATCTCGAACATCACGCGTCCGGGCTTCACGACCGCCACCCAGTACTCCAGGGAACCTTTACCGGAACCCATACGGGTCTCGGCGGGCTTGGTGGTCACGGGCTTGTCGGGGAAGATCTTAATCCAGACCTTACCGCCGCGCTTGATGTAACGGGTCATGGCAACACGGGCCGCCTCGATCTGATTGGACTTGATCCAGCAGGGCTCCTGGGCAATGAGGCCGTACTCACCGTAGGAAATGGTATTGCCGCGCAGGGCCTTGCCCCGCATCGTGCCGCGGAACTGCTTACGACGTTTGACTCTCTTCGGCATTAACATTTTATCTGTCGCTCCCTTCCTTCGCTGCCTTCGTGGGAAGCACTTCACCCTTGTAGATCCAGGCCTTGACGCCGACCTTGCCGTAGGTGGTGTTCGCCTCAGCGAAACCGTAATCGATATCCGCGCGCAGCGTCTGCAGCGGAATGGTGCCCTCGCTGTAGAACTCGGAGCGGGCGATATCCGCGCCGCCCAGACGTCCGGAAGCGCAGGTCTTGATGCCGAGCGCGCCGCTCTTCATGGTGCGGGACATGGCGGACTTCATGGCGCGGCGGAAGGACACACGGTTCTCCAGCTGCTGCGCGATGTTCTCAGCCACGAGCTGCGCATCACGGTCGGGGCGCTTGATCTCTTTGATATCCACGAAGAGCTTCTTGTCCGTGAGCTTCGCGAGCTCGCCCTTGAGGACCTCGATCTCCTGACCGCCCTTGCCGATCACGATGCCGGGCTTCGCGGTGTGGATGATGATCTTCACGCGGTCGGAGGCTCTCTCGATTTCCACGCGGGAGATGCCGGACTTGAACAGTCTCTTCTTCAGGTAGACTCTCAGTTTGTGGTCTTCGACCAGATTATCCGCGAACTCTTTTTCGGCGTACCAGCGGGAGTCCCAGCCCTTGATGACACCGACTCTGAGGCCGTGCGGATTAACTTTCTGTCCCATACTCTTCCTCCTTACTTCTTCTCGTCCAGAACGATGGTGATGTGGCTGATTCTCTTCTCGATGCGGTAGGCACGGCCCTGAGCGCGGGGATGGATCCGCTTCATCGTCGGTCCCTTGTCCGCGTAGGCGGCTGCAACGTAGAGGTTCTCAGCACTCAGCCCGTTGTTGTTCTCAGCGTTCGCGATCGCGGACTTGAGCAACTTCTCGATCAGGCTCGAGGCGTAGCGGGGGTTGTATGCAACGATGCCCAGCGCGGTCTGCACGTCCTTGCCGCGGATCGCTTCCAGCACGAAGTTGGCTTTCTGCACGGAGACGCGGGCGTACATGAGTTTTGCATGCGGCCGGGTATCTTTATTGGCGTTTCTTTCTCTCTTGATCTGGCTTCTGTGTCCTTTGGCCATTTCGCTTATCCTCCTCTCTTATCTGAAACGGATCAGCGTCCGGTCTTCTTTTCATCTTTGCCGTGGCCGCGGTAGGTGCGGGTGACAACGAACTCACCCAGCTTGTGACCCACCATGTCCTCGGTGACGTAGACCGGCACATGTTTCCTGCCATCGTGAACGGCGATCGTGTGTCCGACGAAGGACGGGAAGATCGTGGAGCGGCGGGACCAGGTCTTGATGACCTGCTTCTCACCGGAAGCGTTCATGGCATCGACTTTTTTCAGTAAGTGGTCATCCGCGAAAGGACCCTTTTTAAGCGAGCGACTCATGTTTTCTCCTCCTTATTTGATGCTCTTTCCGTCACGTCTTCTCACGATCATCTTGTTCGAGCCCTTGTTCTTCTTGCGGGTCTTCAGACCAAGAGCAGGCTTGCCCCAAGGGGTGCTGGGGCCGGGACGGCCGATACCGGTCTTGCCTTCGCCGCCGCCGTGAGGATGATCATTCGGGTTCATGACGGAACCGCGCACGGTAGGACGGATGCCCATGTGACGCTTGCGCCCGGCTTTACCGATGTTGATCAGGTTGTGGTCTCCGTTGCCGACGATACCGATGGTGGCGCGGCACTCGATGGGGACCATGCGCATTTCTCCGGAGGGCAGGCGCAGGGTGGCGAACTTGCCTTCCTTGGCCATCAGCTGGGCGCTGTTGCCCGCGCTGCGGACCATCTGGCCGCCTCTGCCGGGGAAGAGCTCCACGTTGTGGACCTGGGTACCGATCGGGACGCGGGACAGAGGCAGGCAGTTGCCGACCTTCGCTTCCGCTTCCTCGCCGTTCATGACGGTCATGCCGTCCGTCAGGCCCTCGGGAGCGAGGATGTAGGACTTCTCGCCGTCCGCGTAGATGATCAGAGCGATGTTCGCGGAGCGGTTCGGATCGTACTCGATGCCGACGACCTTCGCGGGCACGCCGTCTTTGCGGCGCTTAAAGTCCACGATGCGGTACTTCTTCTTGCCGCCGCCGCCCTGATGGCGAACGGTGATCTTGCCCTGATTGTTGCGGCCGGCATTCTTCTTAATGGAGACGACAAGGGATTTTTCGGGGGTCTTCTTGGTGATCTCCGCGAAGTCCGAACCCGTCATATGTCTCCGGGAAGGCGTATAGGGGGTATAGGTTTTGATGCCCATAATAACTTAGAGCTCCTTTCCAATCATTTGTTCTCACGCTTTTGTGCGTATAGGTGTCTCTGCCTTACAGACCGGCAAAGACTTCGATGTCGGCGCTGTCGGCCGTCAGCTTGACGATGGCCTTCTTGGTCTTCGCGGTCTTGCCGGCCACGATGCCGCGGCCGCCGCGGGTGTTGCGCCGCTTTTCCTTCCCGTCCTGGTTCAGGGTGTTCACGGAAGCGACCTTGACGCCGGAGAACATCTTCTCAACAGCTTCTTTGATCATGGTCTTGTTGGCGTCCGGGTGCACCAGGAAGGTGTACTTCTTATCCGCCATCTGGTTCATGCTCTTCTCGGTGATGACGGGCTTTAAAATGACGTCATAATATTCCAGCGCTGCCATTACGCATACACCTCCTCGATAGCCTCGACAGCCTTGCGGCTGACCACGACGTTGTCGTACTTCAGGACGTCGAAGACGTTCAGGCCGCCGACCTGCGCGGTCTTGACGCCGGGAAGGTTGCGCGCGGACAGGATCACGTTCTGATCCAGGCTGTCCAGCACGATCAGGGCCTTCTTCGTCTCAAGCGCGTCGAGCATGGCCTTCACGTTCTTGGTCTTGATCTCCTCGGTGCGGATCTCGTCGACCACTTTGAACTTGCCTTCCGCAACGCGGCTCGTGAGCGCGCACTTTAAGGCAGCCTTCTTCTCTTTCTTGTTCAGACGGATGCTGTAGTCTCTCGGCTTGACCGCGAAGACGACGCCGCCGCCGGTCCACTGAGGCGAACGGGTGGAACCCTGACGGGCATGGCCCGTACCCTTCTGCCTCCAGGGCTTTCTGCCGCCTCCGGAGACTTCGCCGCGGGTCTTGGCACTCTGGGTGCCCTGTCTCTGATTCGCAAGCTGCGCAACGACAGCCATGTGGACCAGATGCTCATTGATCGTGACGCCGAAGACCGCATCGGAGAGATCCATGCTGCCGACCACAGCGCCCTGCATATTGTATACAGATACGTTTGCCATCTGTGTGCTCCTCCTTTCCTATCAGGCCTTCACGGTCTCTTTGACAGTGACCAGAGCCTTCTTGGGTCCGGGCACCGAGCCCTTGATCAGAAGCAGATTGTTCTCTGCATCGACGCGGACGACTTCCAGATTCTGGACCGTCTTCTTCACGCTGCCCATGTGACCGGGCATTCCCTTGCCCTTGAACACGCGGCCGGGCGTGGTGGCGGAGCCGTTGGAACCCTGATGGCGATGGAACTTGGAACCATGCTTCATCGGGCCGCGGTGCTGACCGTAGCGCTTGATGGCGCCCTGGTATCCTTTACCTTTGGAGATCGCGGTGGCGTCGACCTTGTCGCCCACGGCGAAGATGTCGGCCTTGATCTCGTCCTTGACGCTGTACTCTTCCGCGTTCTCGAAGCGGAACTCGCGGACAAATCTCTTATAAGAGACGCCGGCCTTGTCGAAGTGGCCCTTCACGGCCTTGTTCACAAGCTTCGACCTCTTGTCGGTGAAGCCCACCTGCACGGCCTTGTAGCCGTCGTTCTCTTCCGTCTTGACCTGGGTGACCACGCAGGGACCTGCCTGCAGGACGGTGACGGGGACCAGCTGACCCTCTTCCGTGAAGACCTGAGTCATGCCGACCTTGGTTGCTAAGATCGCTTTCTTCATAAATGAAACGTCCTCCCTTCATCTACAGCGGAACGCATCTCGCGTTCATCCTAGACGGCGCTGTGCGCCAAGGATCTTCCGTTGTACTCCTTTTTGTTATTTGACCTTCATCTTGATGTCGATGTACACGCCGGCAGGCATCTCCAGACGGGACAGGGCGTCCACCGTCTTCTGCGTGGGCATGATGATGTCGATGAGACGCTTGTGCGTTCTCTGCTCGAACTGCTCACGGGAGTCCTTGTACTTGTGGACGGCGCGCAGAATGGTGACCACTTCCTTCTTGGTAGGAAGCGGGACCGGGCCGCTCACCTTGGAGCCCGTCTTGCTGACGGTCTCGATGATCTTTGCTGCACTCTGATCGACCAGCTGATGGTCATACGCCTTGAGGGTGATCCTCATTACCTGACTTGCCATAAAAAAAGTCGCCTCCTTCGCACTTTGTTTCGTGCGACAAGCGGTGACTGTACACTTGCCCGTGTGTGTCCCATGATCCACAGACCACAGCGGTCACACACGTCATCTCTGCCCCTGGCAGATGGTATGCGGTACAGTGACTTGTCGCCAGTTTTCTAACTTGACATTCGCTCCGCGCAGTTCCCTGCCGCAAGGTATGGCGCCCCGGGCAGCAATCTGACACTTCACAGCTATCAATGTCACAGCAACCGCTATCATAACAGAACAGAAAAAAGATTGCAAGCACTTTTTTCTCTGTTTTTCACGATTTTTCAAAGAAATTCGGGCTTTTTCGGACGTGATTTTTGGGCAGTTTTTTCTTTGCCCCTCTGCAGCCTTGTCCGGGACGCGGATCCAGCAGCGCCGGAGGGCCTTTTGGGAAAGCCGGCAGGGGCCGGAGAGCTTCTTTTCGGGTCCCGCAAAACCGGAAATCAGTTTTGAGGAAGCCGACATGGCCCGAGGGCCTTTTGGGGGAACCCGGCAGGAGCCGAAGGCCTTTTTTGGGGGCCGGCTGGGGCCGGAGGGGCCTGTTCGGACGCCGCACCCCTATTCTCTCTCAATCACATAATACCGGAACTGTCCGTCCTCCCGAATCGGGACAAATCCGGCTTTTTCGAGAACGTGCAGGCTGCGGGTGTTCGTGAGCAGCGCATCCGCGTACAGGACCGGGATGTCCAGTTCCTCAAAAACATGGCGAATCGCCAGCTTTTCCGCCGCCGTGCCGATCCCGCGGTCCTTGTATCCCGCATTTTTCAGGGTCAGTCCCATCACGGCGCTCTTTTTCGCCTCGATGTCTTTGATCACGATCTCGCCGGCGATCTCCCCGCCGCAAAGGATCGCGAGGGGCACCCGGCCAAGCTCCTTCTGTCTCCGGATGTACCGCTCGACCTTTTCTTCGCTGAAAGCATACGGAACATACGGCTGCCCTTCCATGAGCAGATCCGGGTCGCTTTCATACTCCCGGAAGAAGCTGTGGTACATTTCGTCTGTCATCGGCGCCAGCCGGACGGCCGCCGCGTCCACTTTTTCCATCGGTTCTCCTGCGCTGTGCCTGCCGACATCCCGGGCAGTTTGTGTTTCCGGTCATTCAGGCTGTTTTCTCCGTGCACGTTTCGCTGGGCCTCCGGAGCAGCCGCCCTTCTGCACGCCCGGCGATTTACAGTTCCAGCACCTCAAGGTCATCCGGAATATACAGGTTTCCGCGGAAGTACTGCGCCCCCTCTTCTGCGTACAGCCGTTTTCTGTCCTGCAGGTTTTTATCCTCGGTGTGATACAGGACAAGGTTCTTCACCTTCAGGCGCTCCGCGAGTTCACAGGCTTCCTTCACCGTGCAGTGATGCTTTTCGTAGGGGCCGAAGACCTCCCGCTGGGAATACAGGCAGAAGGCCTCGTGCAGGAGCCAGTCGCTCCCCGCCGCGTACGCCTCTCCTGCCTGCGAGCAAGGCTCGTCCCCGCAGCAGGTCAGTTTCCCGCAGTCCTCCATCTCCATGCAGAAACCGAACTGCTTCGCCTTGGTGGAGCCGATGTCGAAAAACGTCACATTGCGCCCGCCGATCTCCCGGGTCTCTCCGTCGCGCACCTCCACCAGATGCAGCCTCTCGCCGATGAGCCTGGCGTCTTTTCCGCGGATCAGTTTCTCCGCCATATCCTGCAGGAGGTCCAGGACCTCCCTGTGGGAGTAGACGTACGCGTCGCCCTCATAGGCTCCGCGGTTCATGGCCTGGCAGATGACCCGCATCATCCAGAGGACGCCCAGGATGTGATCCAGGTGCTTGTGGGTCACAAAAATGTGATGGATCTGATTTCGGTCGATGCCGGCCGCCTTCAGCTGATGCAGGAGCGCGTTGCCGCCGCCCCCGTCCACCAGAAAGTATCCGCCGCGATCCTCAACGACGAAGCAGGTGTTGTAGCATTCCGTCACGAGGGCATTCCCCGTTCCCAGCATGGTGATCTTCATAGACTTTCTCCAAAAACAAGTGTATCCGGCGTCGGTCATCCTCGCGGCGCTGTCAGGCGCGCACCCGGCGTTGGCCGTCCCCGCGGCGCTGCCGGACGCATGTCATTCCGACTTGTCCGCGCCGGCGGGACAGCATGTGTTTTATCGGAGCGGAAAACATCCCGGGCCACAACATATACCCGAAGCAACAGGATGAGCCACTATATCTTGCACATTCTAATATAGAAGAAATGCATCACATAATGCCTGCGTTTTCATCGATCCGGCTACAGATAATACCCTCCGTCATCCGGGGGAAGGGGCTGCCAGGCGAATTCCTCCATGACCACATGCCCGTCCTCAAACCGCACGCCGTCCGCGAGGAGCAGCTCCACCTGACGGTTTTCTCCGCCGAAGGCGAAGGCCGATGACGGTCTCCCGTCCTTGGTGACGACCCGGTAGCAGGGAATGCCGTCGGGATCCGGATTGACGTGCAGGGCGTAGCCCACCACGCGCGCCCAGTGCGCATTTCCGGCCAGAGCCGCCACCTGTCCGTAGCTGGCCACTTTCCCGCGGGGGATCTGTCGGACCACGTCATAGATGAGATCGAAGGTGCTTTTTCTTTCCATGAATGCCCTCCCCGGACGGTCGCCGCACAGCCTTTCCGGCAAGGCTCCGCAGCGCGGATCGGCCTGTTCTTTCCGGCCGCCTCCGACAATTCGTTTCAAACGATCAACTTTGTCCAAAACGGCCTGTCCTTTCCGGCCGCGTCCGACAAACCGTTTCGGACGATCAACTTTGTTCAAAACGTCCTGCCCTCTTCGGCCGGCGCCTTGCTTTTCACATCACATCAGCGGAGCAATGATGCGCAGCACATTGTCGGCAAAGCGGGAGAACGGCCCCTTCTTCACATCTTCGGCAAAACGCTCCCGGCTCTTCTCCTGCGTCGCGAGATGGTCCGCCTTCAGATCCTTCAGAATAGCCGCCTCATAAAACACCGAGCTGCACTCGAAATGCAGGAACAGGCTGCGGTAGTCCAGGTTCACGGTCCCGATGCCGCAGATGACATCATCCGCCAGGAAGGCCTTCGCATGTACAAAGCCGGGCGTATACTCGAAAATGCGCACGCCGGCCTTCAAAAGATCGGTGTAATAACTGCGGGAAAGCCGGTACACGATCTTCTTGTCCGGAACGCCCGGCATCACGATACGCACGTCCACGCCACGTCTCGCGGCCCGGATCAGGGCATCGAACAGCGAATCCCCCAAAATCAGATACGGCGTATAGAACCAGACGTAGTCCGTTGCAAGGGAGAGCACCTCCAGAAACAGTTCGTTGCTGGTGTGTTCCTCACGGACGGGAGAATCGTAGTACGGGAAGACGTACCCGGCCTCTCCTGCGGACGCCTCTGACGTTTCCGCAGGCACCGCGGCCTCCTCTGCCGCCATCACCGCGCTTTCCAGGGCACCAAAGTCGATCTTCTCTCCGGAGAAGGCGTTCCAGAACTCCGCAAACATATAGGTGTAACTGCGGACGGCCGGTCCCGTCAGGCGAAAGCCGATATCTTTCCAGTGGCCGCACTTCTCCACCTCGTTGATATACTCGTCCGCAAGGTTCACGCCGCCGCTGTAGGCGACCTCCCCGTCGATCACCATGATCTTGCGATGATCGCGGTTGTTCAGCTGCGGCCGGAGAAAGACCACCGGATTGAACGGAACGCACTTGATTTTCCTTGCGGCAAGTCCGAGGGCGTCCTTCATCGAATACGTGCCGATGCTGCCGAGATCGTCATATATGACGCGCACGTCCACACCCGCCGCGGCGCGCTCGGCCAGAATATCCGTCAGGGTATTCCAGAAGACGCCCTTCTCGATGATGAAGTACTCAATATAGATGTACTTCTCCGCCTTCTTCAGGTCCTCGCACATGTCACGGAACATGTCTTCGCCGAGGGGATAATACCGCGCGGTCTCATTCTTCAAAACAGGAAACCCCGTGGAGGAAGACGCATGCTGCAGCGATTGACCGAGGCGCAGATTCCCGGCTTTGATCGCGGCAAGGTTCTTCTGACTTTCTTCCCGAAGGACCTCAGGCAGCGCTTCCGCGGATCTCTGCAGACGAAGTTTCAGTTTTCGCCCGGTGCCCTTGTTTCCCCAGAAGAAGTACAGCATGGCGCCCAGGATGGGCGTTGCGATGATCAGCATGACCCAGAGCATCTTGTAAGAGCCCTCGTCGCGTTTGGCCACCAGGCTTGTCACAAACACGATCGCCAGAACAGAAAAGAGGGCGCTCAGCACCTCTCCCAGATGTCCCTGAAACAGATGATCCAGAACGGCCAGGACAAGAAAATACCAGATCAACTGCAGAAAAACCGCAGGGATCACGATCAGGGCCCTGCCAAGAATCCTCTTCACGACGTATCCTCCATATGCTTGTTGCAGCAAACGAAAAACTGCGGATAACAGGACTCGAACCTGCACGGGTCTCCCCACCGGAACCTAAATCCGGCGCGTCTGCCAATTCCGCCATATCCGCGGGAAATCGTTTCCATTATACACACTTCGCCCCGCCGCGTCCACAGAGAATACAAAAGCCCCCGCAGCAGGAAGACCCGCCGCGAGGGCACACAAAAACCGCGGATGACGCATCATCCGCGGTCTATCTTCAAGCGTGCGCGAGAAGATTCGAACTCCCGACACCATGGTCCGTAGCCAAGTGCTCTATCCAGCTGAGCTACGCGCACATGAAAGATCAAATTGAAGTTCCCGTCTGGGAAGGATGCCGGCGACCGGGATCGAACCGGTACGGGTATCACTACCCACGGGATTTTAAGTCCCGGGCGTCTGCCAGTTCCGCCACGCCGGCATCAATGGGACCAATAGGACTCGAACCTATGACCCTCTGCTTGTATGGCAGATGCTCTCCCAGCTGAGCTATGATCCCATTCAATATAAAGTTTTCCTCGTTTCCGAAGAAACGACCCAG
>JAFRUR010000052.1 GCA_017438775.1 Lachnospiraceae bacterium
GAGGATCAGGTGATCTCCGCCGCTTCCTGCACCACCAACTGCCTGGCCCCGATGACCAAGGCCCTGAATGACGCCTATCCGATCGTCAGCGGCATCATGACCACCGTGCATGCCTACACCGGCGACCAGATGATCCTGGACGGCCCTCACCGCAAGGGTGACCTTCGCAGAGCCCGTGCCGGCGCCGCGAACATCGTCCCCAACTCCACCGGCGCTGCCAAGGCCATCGGCCTTGTCATCCCCGAGCTGAACGGCAAGCTCATCGGCTCCGCCCAGCGCGTGCCCACCCCTACCGGCTCCACCACCATCCTGGTCGCCGTCGTGAAGGGTGAGAACGTCACCGTGGAAGGCATCAACGCCGCCATGAAGGCCGCCGCGAACGAGTCCTACGGCTACACCGAAGATCCGATCGTCTCCTCCGATATCATCGGCATGCGCTTCGGCTCCCTCTTCGATGCCACCCAGACCATGGTCAGCAAGATCGCTGACGGTCTGTTCCAGGTCCAGGTCGTGTCCTGGTACGACAACGAGAACACCAACACCAGCCAGATGGTCCGCACCATCAAGTACATGGCGGAGCTCTAATAAGCACAAGCGACGGATCCCCGCGTCCCCATCTGGGGGCGCGGGTTTTTTCTCGTAAACACAGGTCCCGGCGCGGCCGGGAGAAAGGATGGGAGCGCTCCGAAGGCGCTTCCGAAAGAGTAATATGCTGAACAAAAAGACAGTCGACGATCTCAAGAACCTGCGCGGACGCCGCGTCCTGGTGCGCTGCGACTTCAACGTCCCGTTAAAGGACGGCGTTATCACGGATGACACCCGCATCACCGCGGCCCTTCCCACCATCGAGAAACTGATCGGTGAGGGCGCGAAGGTCATCCTCTGCTCCCATCTGGGCAAGGTCAAGGAAGGCCCGAACGAGAAGGAGAGCCTGGCTCCCGTCGCGAAGGCCCTGACCGAGAAGCTCGGCAAGCCCGTGAACTTCGTGGCGGATTACAACGTGACCGGAGAGGCCGCGACGGCCGCCGTGGCCGCGATGGCAGACGGCGATGTGGTCCTGCTGCAGAACACCCGCTTCCGCGGAAGCGAAGAGACCAAGAACGGTGAGGCGTTCTCCCGCGAGCTCGCGGACCTCGCCGACGATTACGTCTGCGACGCTTTCGGCTCCGCGCACCGCGCGCATGCCTCCGTCGTCGGCGTGACCAAATTCATCACGGAAAAGGGCGGCAATAACGCCGTCGGTTACCTGATGCAGAAGGAGATCGAGTACCTCGGCAACGCCGTGGAAGATCCGGTCCGTCCGTTTGTCGCCATCCTGGGCGGCGCGAAGGTCTCCTCCAAGATCTCCGTCATCAACAACCTCCTGGACAAGGTCGACACCCTGATCATCGGCGGCGGCATGGCCTACACCTTCTTCAAGGCGCAGGGCAAGGAAATCGGCACCTCCCTGGTGGAGGACGACTTCCTGGAGTACGCCAGAGAGATGATCGAGAAGGCGAAAGAGAAGGGCGTGAACTTCCTGCTTCCGGTGGATACCGTCGTTGCGAAGGAATTCAATAACGACGCCCCGTCCCGCGTGGTCGAGGGCTCCATGGAGAAGGACGAGATGGGTCTGGATATTGGTCCCAAGACCCGCGTGCTTTTCGCGGAGGCCGTGAAGGATGCCCGCACCGTGGTCTGGAACGGACCGATGGGCGTCTTTGAGTTCCCGAACTTCGCCGCCGGCACCATCGCCGTGGCGGAGGCCCTTGCGAACACCGAGGCCACGACCATCATCGGCGGCGGCGACAGCGCTGCGGCCGTGAACAGCCTGGGCTTCGGCGACAAGATGAGCCACATCTCCACGGGCGGCGGCGCTTCCCTGGAGTTCCTGGAAGGCAAGGAGCTGCCCGGCGTGGCGGCGGCCGACGAGAAGGAGTGATGCTGCCATGAGAAAGAGAATCATTGCCGGCAACTGGAAGATGAACATGACCCCCTCGCAGGCCGTGGCTCTGGCGAAGGAGCTCGTGCCGTTAGTGGCAGGTGCGGAGGCCGACGTGGTCTTCTGCGTGCCCGCCATCGACATCGTGCCCGTGGCTGAGGTCCTGAAGGGAACGAACGTGGGCCTGGGTGCCCAGAATATGTACTTTGAGGACAAGGGCGCCTTCACGGGCGAGATCTCTGCCCCCATGCTGCTGGATGCCGGTGTGCAGTACGTGATTCTCGGCCACTCCGAGCGCCGCGGCTACTTCGGAGAGGACGACGTCCTGCTCAACAAGAAGGTGAAAAAGGCCCTCGCGGCCGGCCTCACCCCCATCCTGTGCTGCGGCGAAAGCCTTGAGCAGCGCGAGCTGGGCGTGACCCTCGACTTCATCCGTCTGCAGCTCAAGAGCGACCTCGCGGGTCTTTCCGCGGAGGAGGCGGCCAGGGTCGTCATCGCCTACGAGCCCATCTGGGCCATCGGTACCGGCAAGACCGCGACCAGCGATCAGGCGCAGGAAGTCTGCGGCGCCATCCGCGCCCTCATCTGCGAGCTCTACGGAGAGGAGACCGCGGAGGCGGTCCGCATCCAGTACGGCGGCTCCATGAACGGCGGCAATGCGGCCGAGCTTCTTTCCAAGCCCGACATCGACGGCGGCCTGATCGGCGGTGCCAGCCTCAAGACGGAGTTCGCCCAGGTCGTGAAGGCCTGAGACATGGGTCCGGCCTGAGATCATAAGAAACAAAAAAGACCGGGACATCTTCCGAAAGGAGATGTCCCGGTTTTGATGAAAAATCTTGCATTTCATCCCTTTTTGCCTGATTATTATGATGTGTGGAGAAAACACCGGAAGGGGGGTATCCATGTATCACATCGGTATTGATCTCGGCACATCGGCCGTGAAGATGCTGCTGGTGGATGAGGGCGGCGTGATTTTGAACGCTGTCACCGAGGCGTATCCCATCGCGTTTCCCCGTCCCGGCTGGAGCGAGCAGCGCCCCGAGGACTGGTGGAACGCGGTCTTGAAAGGCATTCCGAACCTTCTGGACGGCTTCGACAGGAGCCTTGTCCGGGGAATCGGCTGCGGCGGTCAGATGCACGGACTGGTCGCCCTGGACGAAGAGGACAGGGTCATCCGTCCGGCCATTCTCTGGAACGACGGAAGGACGGCGGAGGAAACGGCGTGGCTGAACACCACGGTCGGCAGGGAAAAACTGTCGGAACTGACGGCCAACATTGCCTTTGCCGGGTTTACGGCCCCCAAACTTCTCTGGATGCAGAAGAATGAGCCGGAGAAGTATGCCCGGATCCGTCGGATCATGCTGCCGAAGGACTATATCAATTACAGACTCACCGGCGTCCACGCCTGCGACTATTCCGATGCGAGCGGCATGCTGCTGCTCGACGTGAAAAACCGCCGGTGGTCCCGGGAAATGCTGGAGATCTGCGGCGTGAAAGAGGAGTGGATGCCGCAGCTCTTCGAGAGTTATGAAGTCATCGGCAGCTTAAGCGCTGGGGCGGCGCAGGCTCTGGGGCTTTCCGAAGCCGTTCTTGTGGCGGCCGGAGCCGGAGACAACGCCGCGGCGGCCGTCGGCACCGGCGTGGTGGGAGAGGGCGGCTGCAACATCTCCCTCGGCACCAGCGGCACACTGTTCATTTCTTCGAGATCGTTCGGGGTGGATCCGAACAATGCCCTTCACGCGTTCTGTCACGCGGACGGCGGCTGGCACCTCATGGGCTGCATGCTCTCGGCTGCGTCCTGCAACAAGTGGTTCTGTGAGGACATCCTGCACACCGGAGACTACGCCGGCGAGCAGGCGGACATCACGGATGACATGCTGGGCCGCGACCCCGTTTTCTTCCTGCCGTATCTGATGGGCGAGCGCAGTCCCATCAACGACACGGACGCGCGCGGCTGCTTTATCGGCATGAGCATGGACACGGCCCGGGCCGATCTGGTCCAGGCGGTCCTGGAGGGAGTGGCCTTTGCCATGCGTGACAGTCTGGAAGTGGCGAGGTCGCTCGGCATTCCGGTCGACCGCTCCCGCCTCTGCGGCGGCGGAGCGAAAAGTCCTCTCTGGAGGAAGATCATGGCGAATGTCCTGAATCTCCCTCTGGATATCCCTCAGACCGAGGAGGGGCCCGGCTACGGGGCGGCCATGCTGTCCATGGTGGGCACCGGCGCTTACGAAAGCGTGCAGGCCTGCGCGGATGCCCTGTGCAGCGTCAGGGAGACGGTGTCCCCGGACCCGGCTCTGGCGGAGCGGTATGAAGAGAGGTACCGGAAGTTCCGGCGCCTGTATCCGGCGCTGAAACCGGTTTTTGCCGATTGGAACGGAACCGAAGTCTGACGTACATTGTTTCTGACGCGCAGCAAACGACGTCTCGCCCATCCGGATTCCGCGGAGGCCGCGCAGGGCGCTAACATCGGACTGACGAACGTCAACATCGATATCAAGGAGGATCTTTCAATGCAGAACATTCCCGAAGTCAAGCTCGGCATGATCGCCGTGTCCCGCGACTGCTTCATTCTCTCTCTCTCGGAGCGCCGCCGCGCCGCCATTACGGCTGCGTACAGGGGCGAGATCTATGAGTGTCCCGTCACCGTGGAGAGCGAGGCGGACATGCTGAAGGCCGTCGCCGACGTGAACGCCGCCGGCTGCAATGCCCTCGTCGTTTTCCTGGGCAACTTCGGTCCCGAGACGCCGGAGACTCTGATCGCCAAATACTTTGACGGCCCCTGCATGTTCGTGGCGGCCGCGGAGGGCGACGGCGACCTCGTCAACGGCCGCGGCGATGCCTACTGCGGCATGCTGAACTGCTCCTACAATCTCGGCATGCGCCATTTGAGCGGCTATATCCCCGAGTACCCCGTCGGCACGGCGGAGGACATTGCCCGCATGATCGAAGAGTTCGTGCCCGTCGCCCGCGCGGTCATCGGCGTGCGGAATCTCAAAATCATCACCTTCGGTCCGCGCCCGCAGGATTTCTTCGCCTGCAACGCGCCGATCAAGGGCCTGTATGAGCTCGGCGTGGAGATCGAGGAGAACTCCGAGCTGGATCTCCTCGTGAGCTACAAGGCCCACGAGGGCGATGCGCGCATTCCCGCGGTCTGCGCCGATATGGCCGCAGAAATGGGCGAGGGGAAGTATTTCCCCGATCTGCTCGAGCGCATGGCGCAGTTCGAACTGACCCTGCTCGACTGGGCGGAGCAGCACAAAGGCGCGCGCAGATACGTCGCCTTTGCGGACAAGTGCTGGCCCGCCTTCCCGGAGCAGTTCGGCTTCGAGCCCTGCTACGTCAACTCCCGTCTCGCCGCCCGCGGCATCCCGGTCGCCTGTGAGGTGGATATCTACGGCGCGCTGTCGGAGTACATCGGCTCCTGCATTTCCGGCGATGCGGTGACCATCCTGGATATCAACAACTCCGTGCCGAAGCAGATGTGGGAAGAGCAGATCCGCGGCAAATTCGATTACAGCCTGACCGACACGTTCATGGGCTTCCACTGCGGCAACACGCCGTCCTGCAAGATGTGCGCCGACCGCGCCGTCAAATACCAGCTCATCCAGCACCGCCTGCTGGAGCCGGAAGGATCCGATCCCGACTTCACCCGCGGCACGCTGGAGGGAGACATCGCCCCGGGCGAGATCACGTTCTACCGTCTGCAGTGCGACTCCGAGGGAACTCTGCGCAGCTACATCGCCGAGGGCGAGGTGCTGCCCGTCGCGACCACGAGCTTTGGCGGAATCGGCGTCTTTGCCATTCATGAGATGGGGCGTTTTTACCGCCACGTGCTGATCCAGAAGCGCTACCCGCATCACGGTGCGGTGGCCTTCGGTCACTACGGCAAAGCCCTCTTCGAGGTCTTCAAATTCCTCGGCGTGAAGGACATCGCGTACAATCAGCCGAAGTCCCTGCCGTATCCGACGGAGAACCCGTTCGCGTAAGGCTGCCCGAAGCTCCCTGTTCTGGATAAACTTACACAATGGCACAATGCACCCGGCACGAATCCGATTTTCGGACGCCCGGGTGCTTTTTTTGAAATTATTGCTTGACAAATGTATCGAAGTCCGATATAACATATATCGAAGTCCGATACATCGAGGTTAAATGCATCGGACCGCAAGGCACCGGAGCCATGGACCGGTGCCGGAAAGCGCCTCACGGCGATACGGAGGGACAATGGACGAGAAGATCAAACGAATCTATGTGCCGATGACCGAGTCCGGCTTCTACATCCTGTACTGTCTGCAGGAGCCGCAGCACGGATACGGCATCAGCCAGCAGGTCAGAAAAATGACCGGAGGCGCCGTCGCCATCAGCGCGGGCACCATGTACGGGACCCTGTCCAAGATGGAGAAGGACGGACTGATCCGGTTCCACAGCGAAGAGGACAAGCGCAAGCTCTACGCGCTGACCGCCCTGGGGCGGGAGGTGCTGGACGCGGAGCTTGCGAGAATTGAGAGGCTGTATAAAAACAGCAGAGGGGAGAGCATCGATGCGTAAGACAGAGGTCCACATTTTTACGATCGCGGATTATGAAGAAGAGGAGGCCTTCCTCCGCGAAAAGCACAGGAGCGGATGGAAACTCGTGGATATGACGCCTCCCTGCTTCTATGTGTTTGAGGAGTGCGAGCCGGAGGACGTGATCTACCGCCTCGATTTCAAGAACAACGAGCAGTCGCCGGAGTACATGCAGATGGCCGCGGACTTCGGGTGGGAGTACTTTGCCAAGTGCATGGGATGGCTCTATTTTCGCAAGCCCGCGGATCCCGCGGCCCCGGAAGAGGACGGGGAACTGTTCTCGGACGGCGCGTCCAAGGCGGAGATGGCCTGCAGGATCGTCCGTCAGCGCGTCCTTCCCCTGACGATCATTTTCCTCTGCATCGTGGTTCCGAATCTGCTCAGGGCAATTGATGGAAAAATGTCTGCCTTCTGGCTGTGGTTCTATGGAATCATGTTTGTTCTGTATGTGTTCCTGATCGTGTATTCGAGCTTCAAACTGAAGAGGATCCGGGACCGTTACCCCAGAAACTGACGGCCGTCTGTCAAATCCCGCTCACGAAAAAGTGTCGGTTTCCCTGCGGTAGACATAGACGCGGTCGGAGAGGCGGTCCTCCTCCCGGACGACGGTGCGGTTGATCTCCTGTACGGTGCGCGCCAGGTCCAGCCTGGTGGCAGGGATGGACACCGGGACCAGAATGACCTCGTGGACGCTGGAAGGCAGCAGATACAGGTCGCTCCCCAGGACGCCCGCAATGCGCCTCAGAAGGCCCGGATAGAACATCGCCGCGGCGCCGGAGCGGAAGTGAATGTTGGACAGGACGAGGTCGCACCCGGGCGTTTCCCCGCGGAAGATGCGCGCCAGCGTTTCGTCCGGGGTGGGCGCCTCGATGCTGACGCTTTGCATGGCGCCGCTCTCCGCGAGTTCCTGCAGGATCTCCGAGAGGACGGCGAGCGAGGGCGGGAGCAGGCGCGGGGCGTTCTCCTCGGCCATGGCAAAGGCCTCCTGCTCCGATATGTCCCAGGCGTGCAGCATGCCGCGCGTGACGCGCGCATAGACGGGACGCTCTGCCCCCTCCGTCAGGAGAAGCAGCATAGAGAGGACGAGGTCCGCCGCGGGGCGGGTCACCAGCTCGTCCGGGAGAAGCGCGTGGGGGCCGTCCAGATGCAGGGCGAGGCGCGAAGCGGCCTCCCGGCGCGTCAGGGCGGGGACGTTGAGAGACGGCGCGTTTTTGGCCGGCATGCCGGCAGCAGTGTTCTGAAACATAGAGATTCCTCCTGATCTGCGGGGCAGGGCGCCGGACGGGCGCCGGCCCCGCGTTTGTTTTGACGGGATGCGGGACGGCAGCAGAACGTTCGGTGTTCCTGCGGATGAACGGCGCTTGGCCGGACGGGCGCCGGCCCCGCGTTTGTGTTGATTTTTTGAAAAGAATGGAATATAGTGTAGACATGCGGCGGGAAGGCCGCTTCTTTTGAAATGAGGTGGATACATGACGTTACTTGAGACTTGGAGAACGCAGGCTTACGAGACCCAGAGAGACAGCCGGACCGCCAACCTTTTCTGGGCGACCTACTTTGAACTGGAGAAGGGGATCTACGAGCAGCTGCTCGCGGCGCCGCAGGAAGAAGTGCGCGGCACGGTGCGCGAACTCGCGGACAAATACGGCCTGACCGCCGTGCAGATGGCGGGCTTTCTGGACGGCATCAACGACAGCCTGAAAGAGAAGAATCCCATCGAGACGATGGAAGAGGACACGGAGGTCTCCCTGGCCTTCGATCCGGAGAAGCTGTATTACAACATGGTGGCCGCGCGCGCGGACTGGCTCTACAACCTCCCCGCCTGGGCGGACATCCTGACGGAGGAGCGCCGGAAAGAGCTCTACCGGGAGCAGAAGAGCAGCACCACCGTGGTAAAGGGCAAGAAGGTATTCCCGAACGATCCCTGCCCCTGCGGGAGCGGCAAGAAGTACAAAAAGTGCTGCGGACGCAATGCCTGAAAGAGGTATAATCATTAGTTTTCACAATTGCATTTCCTATATCTGTGTGCTATACTAGCGGAAAGCTTTTCGGAAGGTGATCGGAATGACAAAAAAGGTCTTCTCAGTGCTCGTGGAAAATGAGGCCGGTGTCCTGAGCCGTGTGTCGGGACTTTTCTCCCGCCGCAACTACAATATCGACAGCCTGACGGTGGGCGTGACGGAGGATCCTTCCGTCTCCCGAATCACCGTGGTGGCCAGCGGAGAGCCCGAGACTCTGGAACAGATCAAAAAGCAGGTCGCGAAACTGGAGGATGTGATCTCCGTGAAAGAACTCCCCGCGGAGACGTCCGTTTCCCGCGAGCTTCTTCTGGTGCGCGTCGCAGCGGAGCCGGAGGAGCGCCCGCAGGTCATTTCCGTCGCCAACATCTTCCGCGGCAACATCGTGGACGTGGCGGATCACAGCATGCTCATCGAGATGACGGGGTCGCAGGAAAAACTGTCGGCCTGGGTCCGGCTGCTCAGCCAGTTCAAGGTGCTGGAACTGTCCCGCACGGGCGTGACCAGCCTGTCCCGCGGTTCTGCGCTGGAAGAGGAGTAAGGGTGTTTTCCCGCGAAGCGTGGGACAGACATAAAGAAGAAACAACAGACATGACGCGCGCCGCAGTGGCCGCGAAAAGAAGAGGAGGCATATCATGGCAAAGATCTTTTATCAGGAAGACTGCGATCTCTCTTACCTGGAGGGCAAGACCATCGCGATCATCGGTTACGGCAGCCAGGGACATGCGCATGCCATGAACCTGCGCGATTCCGGATGCAAGGTCATCATCGGCCTGTACAAGGGAAGCCGTTCCTGGAAGAAGGCGGAAGAGCAGGGCTTCCAGGTCTTCACGGCCGGAGAGGCCGCAAAGCAGGCCGACATCATCATGATCCTGATCAACGATGAGAAGCAGGCCGACATGTACAAGGCGGAGATCGAGCCCAACCTGGAAGAGGGCAACATGCTGATGTTCGCCCATGGCTTCAATATCCATTTCGGCTGCATCAAGCCTCCGAAGTTCGTCGACGTGACGATGATCGCTCCGAAGGGCCCGGGCCACACCGTGCGCAGCGAGTACCAGGCCGGCAAGGGCGTTCCCTGCCTGATCGCCGTGGAGCAGGATGCCACCGGCAAGGCCCAGGATATCGCCCTGGCCTATGCGCTCGGCATCGGCGGCGCCCGCGCGGGCGTGCTTGAGACGACCTTCCGCACCGAGACCGAGACCGACCTCTTCGGTGAGCAGGCCGTGCTTTGCGGCGGCGTCACCGCCCTGATGCAGGCCGGCTTCGATACGCTGGTGGAGGCCGGTTACGACCCCAGAAACGCGTACTTCGAGTGCATCCACGAGATGAAGCTGATCGTGGACCTGATCTACGAGTCCGGTTTCGCCGGCATGCGCTACTCCGTCTCCAACACCGCGGAATACGGCGACTACGTGACCGGTCCCAAGCTGATCACGGAAGAGACCCGCAAGACCATGAAGAAGATCCTGGCCGACATCCAGGACGGCACCTTCGCGAAGGACTTCCTGGGCGACATGAGCGGCAGCGGCCGCATGGTGCACTTTAACGCGATGCGCCGCAAGGCTCTGGAGCATCCGTCGGAGAAGGTCGGCGAGGAGATCCGCAAGCTGTACAGCTGGAACGGCGGAGACAAGCTTCTGGACCAGTAAGCACCGGTCCGGCGCAGCATGCGGCGCGGCGTGCCCGTTTTCGGGCGCGCGAAACAAAGCTGCGGAGTCTGCGTTTCAAACATGGGAAATGTGCCGCGAACGCGGCAGAAGAAAAAACGAGGAGCGGCCGGAATGGCCGCTCCTTTACTTTACCAGACAGGTATGAAAGTGTCAAGACGGGATGCGAGGCTCCGCTACCCGGGTCCTTCCGGGAGGAAAATGCCCGGTATGCGGATCCGCGGGACAGGGCGGCAGCACACCTCAGCTTACTTGTAATCGAAGCCGCTCGGTTCGCCCAGAGGCCTGTCGAGAAGTTCCGGGTTGGCCAGGATGTGGCGAATCAGCTTTAAGCTCCGGGCGAAGTAGAAGCCGTCCGCGATGCGCTCGTCGATGGTGACGCTGATGTCCACCACGTCGCGCATCTGCATGGTCCCGTCGGGCATGGACCTCTGCTCCTTGCGCAGGGTACCCACGGTGATCATGATGGAGTTGGTGCCGTAGTTGTTGAGGTGATGGTAGACGGAGGGGCACTGGATGGAGCCCAGGTTGGCAAGGAAGACGGAGGAGTAGTTCGGGTCTCCATCGGTCAGGAAGTCGGGGTTGATGCCCCAGAAATCCAGGACCTTGATGATGCCGAGCACGAACATGAGAAGAGGCCGGGGGAGCTTGGCCAGGAAGTCCATGATACCGTCGATGCCGCCGGTGGAGTGCTCGCTCTTGCGCACCTCCTGCACGTCTCCGTAGACGCGGTGGGAGATGGAATCCAGGGTGTCCTCGTCGGTGACGTCCATGAACATCATGGCCTCGTCCGCGCCGTCCTTGAAGCGCCGCTTGGCGACAAAGGCCAGGGAAATGCCGTAGCGCTCGTAGAAGCGGCGTCCCTGCACGAAGCGGTTCATCAGGGGGCGCTCCTTGACCATGCGGGCAACGGCCGTGAGGATGCAGTGGAAGATGGTGGTCTTGTAGTTCTCGTGCTGAAGGTTCTTGGCCTCCAGGAATTTCACGACCTCGGTCGCGTCAAAGGTGTCCTGGAAGCAGACCTCACAGTCCGTGCGGTTTTTGAGCACGTGGGACATGATGACCTGAAGGCCGGTCACATCCTTTGCCCAGCGGGCGTCCTTGCGGTTTCCCCAGGTGCGGCGTCTCTTTTTCTCGCTCATGGCTCCTCCTTTTCGCTTTCGGGAGGGACGGTGCGCCCCTCCGAAAACGCGCTGCGGTCTCCCGCGCGATGATACAGTATTATAGCTTTTTTTGACCTGATTGTAAACGTTCTGGGACCTGAGAAAACGCAGATATCGGAGGATGTTCGGGCCGGAGGCGCCGGCGGGAGAGCGGATGCGCCGATCGTGCGGAGGCTGCGTCCGCGTCCCTTTCCGGGAGGGCACCGCCCCGCTTCGAAACATCGAAAAAACGGGCGAAAAACCGTCGCATCAACGCGGGAAGTATGGTATACTAAATCCAAAGGCGAATCCGGCGGGCGCGGTCATGCCCCGCCGTTACAGAGGAATCGGCGAATGCAGGAGAAAAGGACCATTCGGGAAATATCGGAAGAGCGGGAGCAGGAACTGTTTTCCCCTCACGCGTCTCTCAGCATCCACGCGGAGCGGGACAATCCGGAGGTGCCGTGCGACGTGCGCACGGATTATCAGCGCGACCGCGACCGCATCATCCACTGCAAATCCTTCCGCAGGCTCAAGGACAAGACGCAGGTCTTTCTGGTGGCGGAGGGAGATCACTACCGCAACCGCCTCACCCACACGCTGGAGGTGGCGCAGCTCTCACGCACCGTGGCCAAGGCCCTGCGCGTGAACGAGGAACTCACGGAGGCCATCAGCTACGCCCACGACCTGGGGCACACGCCCTTCGGCCACATCGGCGAGGACGCGCTCAACGCGCAGATGAGGAACTTCGGGCTGTCCTTCTCCCACGCGGAACAGGGCGTGCGGGTGGTGGAAAAACTGGAGAACGACGGGCGCGGCCTCAACCTCACGAAGGCGGTGCGAGACGGGATCCGCAACCACGGCACCGGCGGGCATCCCTCCACCTGGGAGGGGAAGATCGTCCGTCTCTGTGACAAGGTGGCATACTTAAACCACGATATCGACGACGCCATTCGCGCCGGGATCCTCACGGAGGAGGACGTCCCGTCCGAGTACCGCAGCGTTCTCGGACAGACCGTCAAGGAGCGGCTGGACCACCTCATCAAGGACCTCATTTTCCACTCGCTGGAGACGGGGGAGGTGGGCATGAGCCCGGAGACCCTGGAGGCCATGTACGGCCTGCGGTCCTTCATGTTCGGGGCCGTGTATCTGTCGCCCATGGTGCGCCGCGAGGGGGACAAGGCGGCCGACGTGGTGCGCGCCCTGTACGGGTATTATCTGGAGCACCCGGACCAGATGGGACCGGAGTGCCGCCGCAGCCTGGAGCGCGGTGGGGAGCGGCCGGAGGTCGTGACCTGCGACTACATCGCCGGCATGACCGATCACTACGCCATCGCCCGGTACGAAGAGCTCTTCGTGCCGCAGGCATGGCGGCTGTAAGCAGCGGGAGAGAGCATGTACTATTCGGAAGACATCATCGAGGAAGTGCGGGTCAGAAATGACATCGTGGACGTGATCTCACAGCACGTCGCGCTCAAGAAAAAGGGCGGGACGTATTTCGGTCTGTGTCCGTTCCACAACGAGAAGACCCCCTCCTTCTCCGTCTCCCGGGAAAAGCAGATGTTCTACTGCTTCGGCTGCGGCAAGGGCGGCAACGTCTTCACCTTCCTCAAGGAATACGAAAACTACAGTTTTCAGGAGGCCCTCACGGTCCTCGCGGAGCGCGCCGGCGTGACCCTCCCCAAAGAGGAGGAGAGCGCGGAGCAGAAGCGCGAGTCGGACCTGCGGGCCGCCATCCTGGAGGTCAACCGAAAGGCCGCCCTGTACTTCTATCATCAGATGAAGAGCGAGCGCGGAAAGCGCGCCCACGACTATTTTCTGAAAAGGGGCCTGTCCGAAGAGACCATCGTGAAATTCGGCCTGGGCTACTCCAATCCCTTCCGGGACGACCTGTACCGCGCCATGAAGGCTCAGGGCTATTCGGACGGCCTCCTCAAGGAGACGGGGCTGTTCACGATCGACGAGCGCGGCGCCTTCGATAAATTCTGGAACCGGGCGATGTTCCCGATCATGGACGCGAACCGGCGCGTGATCGGCTTCGGCGGGCGCGTCATGGGGGACGGGGAACCGAAGTATCTGAACTCGCCGGAGACAAAGGTGTTCGACAAGAGCCGCAACCTCTACGGCCTGTATCTGGCGCGCGCGAGCCGGAAGGACTATCTCATCCTGTGCGAGGGCTACATGGACGTCATCGCCCTGCATCAGGCGGGCTTTGACAACGCCGTGGCCTCCCTGGGCACGGCCCTGACCCCGCAGCACGCCTCGCTGATGAAGCGCTACACCGGCCGCGTGGTCATCTCCTAAGACAGCGACGGCGCCGGCCAGAAGGCCGCCCTGCGCGCGATCCCCATCCTGAAGGGGGCCGGCCTGTCGGTCCGCGTCCTCTCCATGAAGCCGCACAAGGATCCGGACGAATTCATCCGCGCCCTGGGGCGGGAAGCCTATGAAAAACGCATCGAGGAGGCGGAGAACGCCTTCCTCTTCGAAGTGCGCTGCGCGCGCGAGGGAAAAGATCTCTCCGACCCGGAGCAGCTCACGGCCTTCCACCGCTCGGTGGCCAGAAAACTTCTCGAATTCCCGGAGGAGCTGGAGAGAAACAATTACCTGGAGGCGGCCTGCCGCACCTGGTCCATCCCCGTGCAGGAGATGAAGAACCTGGTCAGCCGCATGGCGGCCCGCGGCGTGCGCCCGGAGGAGCCGGAGACGGCCCCGCGTCCGCCGCGCCCCAAAAAGGAGAAGGACACCGGCGCGAAGACCAGCCAGGCCCTGCTCCTCACGTACCTGTCCGAAGACCCCCGGGTCTACGCCCTGCTCAAGGGAAAACTGACCCCGGAGGACTTTACCGGAGATACCGCGAGAAAAGCCGCGGAGCTTCTCTTCGCGCAGCTGGAGGCCGGAGATGCGAAGCCCGCGGAGATCATCAGCCATTTCGCGGGGGACGACGATGCCGAGCGCGAGGCGGCGGCTCTGTTCCAGACCCACCCGCGCCTTGAGGAAGAAGAGACCGACACCGCCAAGGTGGTGCAGGAGGCCTACGTGCGCGTGAAGAAAGCGCGCCTGGAGGAGATGAGCCGCAGCGCGGACATCAGCCGGCTGCAGGAGATCATGCGGCAGCAGAAGGCCCTGGCGTCGTTCCGGATCCGGAAGGAGGACCTGTCCTGATGCGCGTCCCGGAGAGGATCCGCGCGCTGGCGTCCCTCCTGCCGGAGGGCTGCCGGTGTGCCGCGGACATCGGAACCGACCACGGCCTGCTTCCCATCCTCGCCCTGAAGGAGGGGCGGGCGGAGCGGTGCATCGCCTGCGACCTGCGGGAGGGACCTCTCGCGGCGGCAAGGCGCAACGCCGCGGCGGCCGGCGTGTCGGACCGCGTGGACTTCCGCCTGGCCGACGGACTCGCGGGGCTTTCTCCCGGGGAGGCGGACTGCATCGTGATCGCGGGCATGGGCGGAGAGACCGTCGCCGGGATCCTGGAGCGCGGGAGAGAGGCGGCCCTGACCGCAGGGAAACTGATTCTGTCGCCTCAGTCGCAGCTGAGCCTGGTGCGGCGGTGGCTGTCGGACAACGGCTTTCGCATCGCGCGGGAAGACCTGCTCACGGAGGAGGGAAAGACCTACCTTCTGCTTTGCGCGGAGCCCGGTGAGGAGCGTCTCTCCGAGGTGCAGGCGGCCTTCGGGCCCCGGCTCCTGGAGCGCCGGGACGGCCTGCTGCGCGGGATCCTGAAATCCAAGAGGGATCGCCTCGCACGGATTCTCGAGAAGATGCCGCAGGAGAGCCGCCGCCGCGCCGACGTTCTGGCGGAGGCTGCGCTCGTCCGGGAAGGGCTGGACGCGTGGAGCGCCGGACCGAAGAAAACAGACGAAAACGGCCCTCGGCCGTTTGATGTTATGTAACCCAATAACCATATCACTGCAAGGAGGAAACATGGAATACCGTATCGTTGGAGATAACCTGCCTGTTCTGCTGCTGCAGCTTCATGTCGGAGAGAAGGTCACGTGTGAAGCCGGCGCCATGTCCTGGATGGACGACGAGATCGAGATGCAGACCGAGGCCGGCGGCCTGGGCAAAATGTTCGGCCGTCTTGTGACCGGAGAGAAGATGTTCCAGAACCACTACGTCGCGCGCCGCGACGGCGAGATCGCCTTCTCGTCCCATTTCCCGGGCTCCATCCGCGCCATCGAGATCACGCCCGACCGCCCCATCATCGTGCAGAAGGGATCCTATCTGGCTTCATTCGGAAACATCGAGCAGACCGTGTTTCTTCAGAAAAAGATGGGCTCCGGCTTCTTCGGCGGTGAGGGCTTCCTGATGCACAAGTTTTCCGGCACCGGCATCGTGTTCCTTGAGATCGACGGCAGCGCGATCGAGTACGATATCGCCGCGGGCGACAAGAAGATCATCGACACCGGCTACGTCGCCATGATGGATGCCAGCTGCTCCATGGACATCCAGTCCGTGAAGGGCGCGAAAAACGTCCTGTTCGGCGGCGAGGGCTTCTTCAACACCGTCGTTCACGGCCCGGGCCACGTGATTCTGCAGTCCATGCCCATCTATCAGACCGCCCTGGAACTCTTCCGCTACATGCCCAGTTCCAGCAACTGAACCGGGACCGAAAATGACACCTGATACGGGGCGGCCGGACCCGGCCGTCCCGGGAGAGGATGCCGTATGAACAAAGAAAAGATCGCCCCGGGCGAGCAGGTCTCCTCGGCGCACAGCGCCGCCTATGAGAGGAGCCTTCTGCTTCTGTTCCTGAAGGCGTTTTCCGATGAGACGGGAGAGACCGGAAACGTTTCCTGTCTCTTTTCCGTGCGCCGCGGCCTTTATCTGGAGGTCCACGGCATGGAGGTCACGGAGGACCTCCTGGCGCGGGTCAAGGTGCGCATGGAATCTCTGGTGAGCGCCGACGTCCCGATCCACTCCACGAAGATGCGCCTGGCTGACGCCCGCGCGCTGTTCCGCGCGCAGGGGATGCAGGACAAGGACCGCCTGTTCCGGTTCCGCCGCGTCTCCAGCGTCAACGTCTACGACCTGGGCGGCTACGTGGATTATTTCTACGGCCCGATGTTCTCGCATACGGGCGCGACGCCGGTCTTTGACCTGAAGCCCTACGGAAAGGGGATCCTTCTGCTGGTGCCCGACCGGAGCGACATGTCCCGCGTGGCGCCGTTCCGGGACCAGCCCAAGGTGCACCAGGCCCTGCTCGAAGCAGAGGCCTGGAACCGCCGCATGGGCGTGGAGACCGTGGCCGGTCTGAACGAGACCATCTGCAGCGGCGGGCTCTCGGACCTCATCCTGGTCCAGGAGGCTCTGCAGGAGCATAAGATCGCCCAGATCGCCCGCGAGATTGCGGACCGCCCCGACGTGCGCTTCGTCATGATCGCCGGGCCGTCCTCCTCGGGCAAGACCACGTTTTCGCACCGGCTCTCGATCCAGCTGCGCGCCCTGGGCCTGTCGCCGCACCCCATCCCCGTGGACGACTATTTTGTGGACCGCAGCAGGACCCCGCGCGACGCGTCGGGAGAGTATGACTTCGAGGCCCTCGAGTGCGTGGATCTGGTGCGCTTCAATCAGGACATGCTGGCCCTGATGCGCGGAGAGGCCGTGCATCTGCCCAGGTACAACTTCATCGAGGGCAAGTCCTCGCCGCGCCCGGAGGCGATGCAGCTGGGCGAGAAGGACATCATTGTGATCGAGGGCATCCACGCGCTCAACGACGCGATGAGCTACGATCTGCCCGGCGAGAGCAAGTACAAGATCTATATCAGCGCCCTGACGACGCTGAACATCGACGAGCACAACCGCATCCCGACCACCGACGGGCGTCTGATCCGCCGCATGACGCGCGACTTCGCGCACCGCGGCTATTCCGGCCAGGCCACTATCCGCCGCTGGCCCTCCGTGCGCCGCGGCGAGGAGCGCAACATCTTCCCGTTCCAGGAGGACGCGGACGTGGTTTTCAACTCCGCCCTGGTGTACGAACTCGCCGTCCTCAAGAGTCTGACGGAGCCCATCCTGTTCCAGGTGCCGGAGGACTGTCCCGAGGCGGAGGAGGCAAAGCGCCTTCTCAAATTCTTCGATTATTTCCTTCCGGTGGGCCGGGAAGAAGTGCCCACCAACTCCGTCCTGCGCGAGTTCATCGGCGGCGGATGCTTTAAGGTGTAAGAGGCATATCCATGACATTAAGGGATCTGAAAACAGGCGAGGCCGGCTCAGTCACAAGTGTGGGCGGGAGCGGTGCGCTGCGCCAGCATTTTCTGGACATGGGCATCATCCCGGGTACCCGCATCGAAGTGGTCAAATACGCGCCGATGGGCGATCCCGTGGAGGTGACGCTGCACGGGTACGAGCTGACGCTTCGCCTGGATGACGCCGCGCAGATCGAGGTGGAGCCTGCGCCGGCCGGCGCGGAGGAGACCGCCCGCCGCGCGCCCCGGAAAAAAGAACACCCCGGCCTGGGCGAGGGAGGCCGCTTTCACGCGAAGGGGGACGGAGATCCCCTGCCGGAGGGCACGGTCCTGACCTTTGCCCTGGTGGGCAACCAGAACAGCGGCAAGACCACCCTGTTCAACCAGCTCACGGGCGCCAAGCAGCACGTCGGGAACTTCCCCGGCGTGACGGTGGACCGCAAGGACGGCGCCATCCTGGGCCGCCCGGACACCCTGCTCACGGACCTGCCGGGCATCTACTCCATGTCCCCGTATTCCAGCGAGGAACTGGTCTCCCGGGACTTTGTCATCCGCGAGAAGCCCAGGGGCATCATCAACATCGTGGATGCGACCAACATCGAGCGCAACCTGTATCTGACCATGCAGCTCCTCGAGATGGGGATCCCGGTGGTTGTAGCTCTCAACATGATGGACGAGATGACCGGCAACGGCGGCTCCGTCGACGTCAACGCGATGGAGACCATGCTGGGCGTTCCGGTCGTGCCCATCTCCGCGGCCAAGAACCAGGGCGTGCACGAACTCGTGGAACACGCGGTCCACATCGCGAAGTACCAGGAGCGCCCCGCGCGCCAGGACTTCTGTGACGAGAGCGACCACGGCGGCGCCGTGCACCGGTGCCTGCACGCGGTCATCCACCTGATCCAGGACCACGCGGCCGCGGCGGATCTGCCCGTGCGCTTTGCCGCGTCCAAGGCCATCGAGGGGGACGAGCGCATCATCGAACAGCTCGGCCTGGACCAGAACGAGAGGGAGACGCTGGAGCACATCGCCCTGCAGATGGAGAAGGAGCGCGGCCTGGACCGCAGCGCCGCCATCGCGGACATGCGGTTTTCGTTCATCACGAAGGTCTGCGAGTCCTGCGTCGTCAAGCCGAAGGAGAGCCGCGAACGGGCGCGAAGCGAGCGGATCGACCGTCTGCTCACCGGAAGGTTCACGGCCATCCCGGTCTTTATCGGCGTCATGGGCCTGGTCTTTTTCCTGACCTTCAACGTGATCGGCGCTTTCCTGCAGGATCTTCTGGCGAAGGGAATCGACGCCCTCAAGGGAATGACGGAGAGCGCGCTCATCGCCGGGGGCGTCAATGACGTGCTCCGCGGTCTCGTGATCGACGGGATCTTCGAGGGCGTCGGCAGCGTCCTGTCCTTCCTGCCCATCATCGTGACGATGTTCTTCTTCCTCTCGATTCTGGAGGATTCCGGGTACATCGCCCGCGTGGCCTTCGTGATGGATAAGCTCCTGCGCAAGCTCGGGCTTTCGGGGCGCAGTATCGTGCCCCTGCTGATCGGCTTCGGCTGCACGGTGCCGGCCGTCATGGCCACCCGGACCCTGCCCAGCGAGCGGGACCGCAAGATGACCATCCTGCTGACGCCGTTCATGAGCTGCACAGCCAAGCTCCCGATCTACGCCTTCTTCGTAAACGCCTTCTTCCTGCGGTACAAGGCCGCGGTCATGGTCGGCCTGTACGTGGGCGGAATCGTCGCCGGGATCCTGGTGGCGATGCTGTACAAGAAGTTCTTCTTCCGAGGCGAGGCCGTCCCCTTCGTCATGGAGCTTCCGAATTACCGGATGCCCAGCGCGAGGAACGTCCTGCAGCTGCTGTGGGAGAAGGCGAAGGACTTCCTGCAGCGTGCTTTTTCCGTGATCCTGATCGCGACCATCGTGGTCTGGTTCCTGCAGACCTTCGATTTCCGGTTCAACATCGTGACCGACCAGCATGAGAGCATCCTGGCCGTCATCGCCGGCGTGTTTGCGCCGCTGTTCCGTCCGCTCGGCCTGGGAGACTGGCGCATCGTCACGTCCCTGGTGAGCGGCTTCATGGCCAAGGAGAGCGTGGTCTCCGTGATGGAGGTCCTCTTCGCGCCGCAGGGCGGACCCGCGGCGGTGATGAGCTCCCTCGCGGCCGCGACCCTGCTGACCTTCAGCCTCCTGTACACGCCCTGCGTGGCCGCGGTGGCCTCCGTGCGGCGGGAACTCGGGCGCAGATGGGCCGTCTTCGTGGTCCTCTGGCAGTGCGCCGTTGCCTGGGCGGCCGCCCTCCTCGTGCGGCTCGTCCTGACGGCCTGCGGGATGGGCTGAGGAAGCGAAATGCCGATCAAAAAAGAGATCCGGGAGGGTGCCTTCGCACCCTCTTTTCTTATGCCGGGAAAGCGCCCTGCGGATCGTGTGCCGGGGCTCCCTGCGGTGCCCGGGAGTTTTTGGCAAAGGTCCCGGTCTTCCGGTGTTTTGGGGGACTGCCGGAACGGAAAGCTGAGGTGCGGACGGGGGAGAATCTGCAGACGGCCGCGGACTCCCGAACGGAAAGAAAAGGAAAGAAGTGACGGAATCCGTCCTGTGTGCATCTTGTGTTTTGGGAAAAGTCTGCTACAATATATGGTGTGACTAAGGCGAATGGTCGCGGCCCCTCCGGGGCTGAGGAAAGTCCGGGCTTCACAGGGCAGGATGCCGGATAACGTCCGGTGGAGGCGACTCCCAGGCCAGTGCAACAGAAATAAACCGCCCGCTCCCGCGGGTAAGGGTGGAAAGGCAGTGTAAGAGACTACCGCCCGGGCGGCAACGCGCGGGGCACATGTAAACCCCATCCGAAGCAAGACCAAACAGAAGGCATAAGGCGGCCCGTCTGCCTTCGGGTAGGTCGCTAGAGCCTGCCGGCAACGGCAGGTCCAGATAGATGACCATTCCAGACAGAACCCGGCTTACAGCCTTAGTCACACATTTTTTTGAGAGGCAGGCGCAGCGCATGAAAAAGATCGCGAAATTCCATAAAGTCAGTTTTGAGCGGTTCGAGCAGGACTGGGCGGACACCTTCGATCCCATGGACCCGGAGATCCTCCGGGAGATCTACCGGGGGATCCGGCTGCCCCGCCGCGCGACCACCGGCTCGGCCGGATACGATTTCTACCTTCCCATGGCGGTCTCTCTTCGTCCCGGAGAGTGCCTCACCGTTCCCACCGGCATCCGCGTGGATATCGAGGACGGCTGGGTGCTGCAGATCTACCCGCGCAGCGGCCTGGGTTTCAAGTACCGCCTGCAGATGAACAACACCGTGGGCCTGATCGACAGCGACTATTTCTACTCTGACAACGAGGGACATATCTTCGTGCGCATCATCAACGACAGCCGCGAGCACGAGATCCTGGAGATGAAGGCCGGCCAGGCCTTCGTGCAGGGCATCTTCGTGAGCTTCGGCATCACCACGGACGATGAGGTCGAGGCCATCCGCAACGGCGGCATCGGCAGCACGGACGGGAGCGTCTGATCGGAGGACGAATGAAAAGACTATTATGCGCCGCGCTGGCGGGGGCGGTCCTGCTGCTCTGTCTGTGCGGGTGCACCCGGAAAGCCGCTCACGCTCATGAGGAGGGGCTTTCCGCTTTTTCACGGGGAGATTACGCAGCAGCAGAATCGAGGTTTGCCGCCGCGGCGGAAGAGGAGCCCGAGTGCTGGGAGCACTGGGCCTGCCTGGCGCGCGTCCGCACGGAACTTTCGGATGACGCCGGCGCCCTGGAGGCATACCGCGAGGCGGCCGGACGCCACCCCCAGAGCGGAGATCTCTGGTACCGTCTCGGCGTGCTGCAGTATCGGAGCGGGACCCTGCGGGAGGCAGAGGCTTCCCTGAAGGCCGCGGAGGAGGCGGAGGACGCCCTCGGCGGGCAGGAGAAGGCGGCGTGCGGGATTCTGCACGTGCAGTGCCTCCTCGGTCTGGGAGAAGAGGCGGAGGCGGAAAAACTCCTCGCCCGGCTTCGCTGGACGGACGGCATGCAGGAGAGCGCCGCGGCTCTGTACGCGCGCCTCGGAGACCGGAGCTTTGCCGGCGGTGACATGCAGGAGGCCCTGCGGCTGTACGAAGAGGGCATTTACACGGCGGGGGAGAACGTCCCCGCGCGCCTGCTGTACGGGCGGGCCGCCGTGCTGGAACACATGGGAGAGTTTGACGCCGCCCTGATCCCGCTCCTGGAGGCGGCGGACAAGGCGGACTTTTCGGAAGAGATGGCGCGGGAACTGGCCTTCGTGAAGAGCCGCTCCGTCGTCGCGAATTAGAGGAGAGACAGTTTGATCGAATTACACGGAGAAGAGGAGCGGGTCATTCTCGCGGCAGTCTCCACGGGAGATCCGGAGGCGGCGGAGCGGTCCCTGGATGAACTCGCGGAACTGGCACGCACGGCCGGCGCGAAAGTGGTCGGCCGTCTCATCCAGCAGCGGGACAGCATCCACCCGGTCACCTACCTGGGCAAGGGAAAACTGGAGGAACTCCAGGGGGCCGTCTGGGAGCTGGACGCCACCGGCGTCATCTGCGATGATGAACTCACCCCCGCCCAGCACCGGTCCATGGCGGACGCGGTAGACTGCAAGATCATGGACCGCACCCTGCTCATCCTGGACATTTTCGCGGGGCGCGCGCACACCAGCGAGGGCAAGCTCCAGGTGGAACTGGCGCAGCTCAAATACCGCGCGACCCACCTGACCGGCATGGGCCAGGCCCTGTCCCGTCTGGGCGGCGGCATCGGCACCCGCGGTCCCGGAGAAAAGAAACTGGAGATCGACCGGCGCCGGATCCATCAGCGCATCGGCCAGCTCAAGAAGGAACTGAAGGATCTGACGCGCCACCGCGAAGTCGCAAGAAAAAAGAGATCGCAGGCAGGGAAGCCGGCGATCTCTCTGGTGGGCTATACCAACGCGGGAAAATCCACGCTGTTTCAGAAACTGACGGGGGAGCAGACCTACACGGACGATTTGCTCTTTGCGACCCTGGACCCCCTGACCCGCACGGGGTATCTGGGGGAGGGCAGAACGGCGCTCTTTACGGACACCGTCGGCTTTATCGAGAAGCTGCCGCATCACCTGGTGGACGCCTTCCGCTCCACGCTGGAGGAGGCCCTGCAGGCGGACATCCTGCTGCACGTGGTCGACGCCTCCAATCCCGCCTGCGCGGAGCAGACCTTTGCGGTCTACGAGACGCTGCGGGAGCTGGGGAGCCTCGACAAGCCCGTGGTCACGGTCTTCAACAAGGCGGACAGGTGCGAGCCGGGGCAGATCCACCGGGACTTTCAGGCGGAGGCGAGTCTGACGATCTCCGCCCTGACGGGGCAGGGGATCGAAGACCTGCGCGCCCTGCTGCTGGAACTCACCCGAAAAGAATCAGATCTTCCGCGTACGGAAGGGTTTTGATCCAGTCGCAGAAGGTGTGCCACTCCTCGAGCTTGTGGTTCTTGCGGGCGTGGTAGATGGCGTGCAGGGTCTCATAGTTTAAGGTGCAGGTCCGCATCTGGTGATAGGACGTGGGGAGGAGCTGGATGAGGTCATACCAGTCCTCCTTTTTCTTGCCCTCGTTCACGTAGCGCAGGCGCACTTCCTCCATGAAGCCGACATAGGCGGAGAACGCCTTCAGGGCGTCGGGCGTCATGTGGTCGGTGGAGAAATCCGAAAGCTCGAAGGGCTTCGCGTGGATCTTGTGCATGGTGCTGGTGGAGTTGGCCACCGTGGCCACTTTGTAGGTGTCGTACTCCTTCCACCAGTACAGGGGCGCGGTGACGTCCATGGAGACGAAGATCATGCGGATGAACTTGCGGTGATCGCTTCCGGCATTGCAGAGGCGCCTGGCCAGGTCCAGGTCGTTCGGACCGAAGACGAAATTGCCGTCCGCGTCATAAGAGCTGTCGGAGCGGGCCCAGGAGTTTAACGGATTGCGGGCGCCGCGCATGGCGTTCTCGAAGTTCATGACGGCGGTGCGTTCTACTTTGAGCATGAGGGCCTCCTTTCCCGGCCGCGGCCGGGGATGAAACGGTGTTTTTCCAAGTATAGCACAGGGACGCGGGGCGCGCAATCGGACACGCGGCGCGCCGGCTTGCAATTGTGCGCGGATTTTGGTATGCTGTGCCTTGTGCAGCCGCGCGGACGCGGCCGGCATAAGTCCCGAAGAAAGAAAGCGGGGAAACCATGAAGCAGGAGAGCGGTTTTTACAAATTCTGGAGGATCGTGTATCCGATCCTGATATACTTTATCATCCAGTTCCTGGTGGTCTTCGGATTCATCACCATCACGTTTGCCCTGACAACGGCAAACGCCGGGGAGCATCCCTCGCTGATGAAGGTGATGCAGGAAGCCATGAACGAGGTGATCCGGCAACAGTTTCTGATGACGGTCATTTCCGCGGCGGTGGGGCTCCCGATCTTCGGGGCGCTGTACGCGGCGGACGTGAAGAAACGCCGCAGCGAGGGGCGCCTGGACACCGTGAAGGCGGTGCCCGCGGTCAAGTACGTCCTGCCCGTGATTCTGGGCCTTGCGGCCTGCATCCTGGGCAACAACCTGATCACCTTCAGCGGCCTGTTCCAGATCGACGAGGCCTTTGAGGAAGTGGCGCAGGTCCTCTACCAGGGCAACCTCATTGTCGAATTCCTCTGCATCGGCGTTCTGGTGCCCATCGTGGAGGAACTGCTGTTCCGCGGCCTGGTGTACCGCCGCATGCGCGACCACGTCCGTCCCCTGATCGCGGGCATCCTTTCGGCCCTGCTCTTCGGGATCGTGCACGGCAACCTGGTGCAGGGCGTCTACGCGTTCCTGCTGGGCGCGCTGATGGCGTACGTCTTCGAGCGCTTCCAGAGCATCCTGGCTCCCATCCTGATCCATGTGGCGGCCAACCTGTTTTCCGTGGCGGCCTCGGAACTTCCCGCGTTTGAGCCGCTGATGACGGAGGGGACCGCAGCCTTCTGGATCGTCACGGCCGTGTGCGCCGCAGCGGTGATCGGAACCATGTACCTGGTGGAGAAGACCGTGGACGGCGGGACGCCGCAGCAGCCGCGGGCCGAGGTGCCTCCGGTGCAGCCGCCGGTCCCTCCGCTCAATACGGTGTGACCGTTAGAGAAGAATCGAAAGTTTCCCCTTTTCGACGGAGACCGTAAACTCCTTCGAGAACGGCAGGACCTCCCCGTCGGTGTGGAGGGCAGCAGGGCGCGCCAGCTTGAGGTGCGCCTTTTTGCATGTCATCATCCGCACGTGCTTCGAGCCGACGTGGCCGCCGCCGCGGGAGGAGAGCATCAGCGGGAAGAGGCCGAATTTCCCCGTGCCGGCGATCTGGCAGACGGAGATGCGTCCGTCCGCAGGGTCCGCGCCGGGGGCGAAGCGCCAGCCGCCGCCCTCGTAGGGGAAGTTCTGGAACGAGACGAAGAAGATCTTGTGAAGCCGGACCGGGGCGCCGTCGTCGACGGTGAGGATGCCCTCGCCCAGCTTCTGGCGGAAGAAGGCCCCGACGCCCACGGCCAGATAGGCCAGTTTCCCGATGTGCAGGGCGTTGCAGATCTTCTTGAACCGGCTGGAGAGGAGATCCACGCAGACCTGGGCGTCGTACCCGCTGCCGCAGCTGTCGAGATAGCGGCGCACGGTGCCCTCCGCGGTGCTGACGGTGCACAGATCCAGGGCTGCGGTGCGCTCCGCGGCCAGGACGCGCGCGAGAGCCGCCTCCGGTTCGGGAGGGAGCTTCAGCCCGCGGGCGAAGTCGTTGCCGGAGCCGGTGGGGATGTAGCCCAGCGTCAGGTCTTCGAAGGAATCGATGCCGTTCACGACCTCGTTGAGGGTCCCGTCGCCGCCCACGGCGACGAGGATGCGGGATCCCCCTGCCGTGCCTGTCTGTTGTGAAGGTGCGGTGCATGCGGATGCTACGTCTGCGCCTGCGGCAGGGGCCTCCTGCGGCGCGCAGAGCGGCGCCGTGAAAGCGCGGGCGAGCTCCGTGGCCTCTCCGGGCCGTTGGGTCAGGACGGCCTCATAGGGCACGCCGCTTTGTCTGACGATGGGCTCGAGGCGGGGCCAGATCTCTGCGGCGGCGCCGGAGCGGGAATGCGGATTGACGATGAAGTAATACATGACTGGCCCCCGATGCTTGCTTTTCGGCTGTTTCCTGCCGGACAGAAAGCGGCTGCTTCGTGCCGGCAGATCCTTTAAAACCAGTATAGCACTGCGGGGGGCGTTGTCCAACGGCAAAACAGACTTTCCGTCGAATTTCCGGCACCCGACGCGGCGCCGGATGCCGCCCTGCTCCGCGGCTGTCCGGACAGGGGCGCGGACATGCCGGCCGGCCTCTGTGCCTTTGGCATGATTCGGTCCGCCGTACGGCGCAGGTTTATGAAAATACGTCTTGACTTTTTCCGTAATATTGAGTAAACTTATCGGGCAGTCTGCGGAACAAACCGCGGATCTTGTGGCGGAGTAGCTCAGTTGGCTAGAGCACACGGTTCATACCCGTGGTGTCGAGAGTTCGAATCTCCCCTCCGCTACGTCTTGTGCGGCGCTGGTCCCGGAGGGGGCCGGCGCCGTTTTTCTGTGATATATCACCGAAAACGAAAAGGAGGATTCCATGCGCATCGGAACCGGATATGATGTCCACCGCCTCGTCCCGGAACGGGACCTGGTCCTGGGCGGGGTGCGGATCCCGTATGAGAAGGGCCTGCTGGGCCACTCGGACGCGGACGTGCTCACCCATGCGGTCATGGATGCGCTTCTGGGCGCCGCTGCCCTGGGGGATATCGGCGCGCATTTTCCGGATACGGATCCCGCTTATGCCGGCGCGGACAGCCTTGAGCTGCTCGCGCGGGTGCGATGTTGTCTTGAGGAAAACGGTTTTCGGCCCGTCAACGTGGACGCCACCGTCGTGGCGCAGGCCCCGAAGCTGGCTCCTCACATTCCCGCGATGCGGGAGAACATCGCACAGGCCCTGGGGCTCCCGGTCTCCTGCGTCAGCGTAAAGGCGACCACGGAGGAGCACCTGGGCTTCACAGGAAGCGGAGAGGGCATGGCCGCGCAGGCGGCTGCCCTCATCGAAGAGATCTGATTCTATACGGAGAGTGAATATGAGTATAAAATCCTTCCTGCAGGAAGAGATCCGGGTGGTGCAGGAGCGTGATCCCGCCATGCGCTCGCCTATGGAGGTCATCCTGTATCCGAGTTTCCGCGCGGTGCTCTGGTACCGCCTGGCACACAAACTTTACTTAAACAAACATTACTTTCTGGCACGCTGGGTCTCGCAGCGCGCGGCCCGCAAAACCGGCATCGAGATCCATCCCGGCGCGACCATCGGCAAGGGACTGTTCATCGACCACGGCACGGGCGTCGTCATCGGTGAGACTGCCATTCTGGGCGATAACGTGACCCTCTATCAGGGCGTGACCCTGGGCGGCACCGGCAAAGAAAAGGGCAAGCGCCATCCCACCGTCGGGAACAACGTGATGATCAGCGCGGGCGCGAAGGTCCTCGGTTCCTTCAAGATCGGGGACAATTCGCGGATCGGCGCGGGCTCGGTGGTGCTCCAGGAAGTCCCCCCGGGATCCACCGTCGTCGGCGTGCCCGGCCGCATCGTCCGCATGGGCGATGTGCGCGTGCCGCAGGAGGAACTGGATCAGATCCACCTGCCCGACCCCGTCATGAATGCCCTGGACGAACTCCACAGACAGAACGCGGACCTGAAGGCACAGCTGGACGCCTGCCGCAGGAACTGCCCCAATGCAAACAAGTGAGGATAATGGCATGAAGATCTACAACACACTGTCCAAGAGAAAAGAAGAATTCGTTCCCATTGAGGAGGGCAAGGTCCGCATGTACGTCTGCGGCCCCACGGTCTACAACCTCATCCACATCGGGAACGCCCGTCCCATGATCTTTTTTGATACGGTGCGGCGCTACTTCCTGTACAAGGGATACGATGTCAACTACGTCTCCAACTTCACCGACGTGGACGACAAGATCATCCGCGCCGCGCAGGAGGAGGGGGTGGATTCTTCCGTCATCTCCGAGCGCTACATCGTGGAGTGCAAAAAGGACATGGAGGGCATGAACGTGATGCCGGCGGATACCTATCCGAAGGCCACGGAGGAGATCCCCGGCATGATCGACATGATTCGTGTCCTCATGGACATGGGCTATGCCTATGCCGCCTCGGACGGCACCGTGTACTACCGCACGCGCAAGTTCCGCGAGTATGGCAAGCTCTCCCACAAGAACCTGGACGACCTGCAGTCCGGTTTCCGTGAGATCAAGGTCACGGGCGAAGAGAAGGAAGATCCGCTGGACTTCGTTCTCTGGAAGCCCAAGAAGGAGGGTGAGCCCTCCTGGGAGTCCCCCTGGTGCGACGGGCGCCCCGGCTGGCACATCGAGTGCTCGGTCATGTCCAAGAAGTACCTGGGAGAAGAGATCGACATCCACGGCGGCGGAGAGGATCTGATCTTCCCGCACCACGAAAATGAGATCGCGCAGAGCGAGGCCGCGAGCGGCCATCCCTTCGCGCACTACTGGATGCACAACGCCTTCCTCAATATCGACGGACAGAAGATGAGCAAGTCGCTCGGCAACTTCCGCACCGTGCGCGACATCTCGGAGCACTACGACCTGCAGGTCCTGCGCTTCTTCATGCTGAGCGCGCACTACCGCAGCCCGCTCAACTTCTCCGCGGATCTCATGGAGGCCGCGAAGAATTCCCTGGAGCGCATCGTGACCTGCGGAGAACGCCTCAAGGACGCCGCCGCGAAGGCGCAGGGCGACGTCATGACCGCCGCGGAAGAGGAGAACATGGCTGCCGTCGACGCCCTTCGGGTCAAGTTCGAGGAAGCCATGGACGACGACTTCAACACCGCCGACGCCCTGGCCGCCGTCTTTGAGATGGCCCGACTCCTCAATTCCACCGTGAACGAGGGCAGCACCGCGGCTTACGTCGCGAAGGCCCGCGGGACCTTCCTCGCGCTGACCGATGTCCTCGGCCTGGAGGCGGAGCGCAAAGAGGAGCTTCTGGACGCGGACATCGAGGCCCTGATCGCGGAGCGCACCGCGGCCCGCAAGGCCAGAGATTTCGCTCGCGCGGACCAGATTCGCGCGGAGCTCCTGGAGAAGGGCATCGTGCTCGAGGATACGCGCGAGGGCGTGAAATGGAAGAGAGCGTAAGGCCGGAGGAGAGATCCGCGCTGGCGCTGGCGTTCCTGGGCGATGCCGTCTGGGAGATGCTGGTGCGCACCCATGTGATGGCGCAGGGGAATCTCCGCCCGCAGGTGCTCCACAAGCGCTGCAGCGACCTCGTGAGCGCGCGGTCGCAGTCCGGGATGGCGCGCGGCGTCCTTCCCCTCCTTTCGGAGGAAGAGGCCGCCGTGTACCGCCGCGGGCGCAACCAGAAGAGCCCCACGATGGCCAAAAACGCCTCGATGAGCGAGTACCGCTCCGCGACCGGCTGGGAGACCCTGATGGGGCATCTGTACCTGCAGGGCAGGGAGGACCGCATCCGCGAACTGTTCGAGGCGGCGCTCCGCGTCCACAGCGGAGATCTTCCCGCAGGCGCTGCCGCCGCGGAGGAAGATTCGTAAGACTGAGAAACCATACGAATACCGGCCGAAGCCCGTTCCGGCCGGTGTTTCGTTATCAGCCGGGCCGCAGAGGGCGCTTTGCCCCGCGCAGGGCCGCAGGCAGCAGGAACGGCGGAAGGAAAGACGTATGAGATACGAGGAACTGGTGATCGAAGGGCGCAACGCCGTCCTGGAGTATCTGCGGAGCGGCCGCCCTGCGGATCGTCTGTTCGTGCAGGACGGGGCCTCCGACGGGCCCGTGAAGAGCATCCTGCGCGAGGTCAAAAAGCAGGACTGCCAGGTGCGCTTCGTTCCGAAGGAACGCCTGGACCAGATGAGCGCGGAGGGGAAGCATCAGGGCGTCATCCTCTACGGCGCCGCCTACGCTTACGCGCAGGTGGAGGAGATGCTGGAGGCCGCGCGCGAAGCGGGAGAGGACCCCTTTCTCGTCCTGCTCGACGGCATTGAGGACCCGCACAACCTGGGCGCCATCCTGCGCACGGCCCACCAGGCCGGGGCGCACGGGGTGATCATCCCCAAGAACCGCGCCGTGGGCCTGACCGGCACCGTGGCCCGCGCCTCGGCGGGGGCCATCAACTACGTGCCCGTGGCCAAGGTGACCAACCTCACGCAGACCATCGACCAGCTCAAGAAAGAGGGCCTGTGGTTCGTCTGCGCCGGCATGGACGGCGACGCCATGTACCGCGTGAATCTGACCGGGCCCATCGGCCTTGTGATCGGCAACGAGGGGAGCGGCGTGAGCCGCCTCGTGCGCGAGGCCTGCGATATGACAGCGTCCATCCCCATGAAGGGAAAGATCGACTCCCTGAACGCGTCGGTCGCGGCCGGCGTGCTCTGCTATGAAATCGTCCGCCAGCGCCTCGCGAAGGCCGGGAACCTGTAAAAACACATAGAAACCGGGGCCCCGTGCCCCGGTTTTTTTCACAGGGACAGCCTCAAAAAAATCTCCACCGAAAGCGTTGACAACACCCGGAACCTATGCTAATATAAACGGGCGTCTGAAAAAGAACGCAGGCTACTATAGCACAGGAGGTAGTGCGCATCCTTGGTAAGGATGAGGTCCCCAGTTCGAGTCTGGGTAGTAGCTCTCGGAAAGCGTAGTAAGCGAACCGTAAGAACGCAAGGGCCTCCGACGAGAACTTGTTCTCAGTCGGAGGCCCTTGCGATTCTTACAAGGCCGCGAGCGGAGCGAGCGGCCTTGGGGGTGCGGAGCGAAGCGACGCACCTCCAAGGTTCGCTTGAGAAAACCTTCGAGCGCAGCGAACGGCTCTGGGGGCGCTGAGCAGAGCGAAGCGCCTCCAGGGCTCGTTTCCTTTGAAAAGCAGAGCAGGACGTCTCCAAGGTTCGCTTGAGAAAACCTTAGAGCAGAGCGAAGCGCCTCCAGGGCTCGTTTCCTTTGCGAAGCGGAGGGGAGCAGGATCCGTTTCCATTGACCACATTGCACCTTTCTCCTACAGGCACTTGCACCTCCCCCCGATTTGTAGTAAACTAAACTGAAATTTCCCGGAGGTACCCCATGGAAGAGAAAAACCTCACTGCAGCTCCCGAGACCGCCGCGGCCGAAGCCGCCCCCGAAAAGGTCTCGCGCAACTTTATCGAAACCATCATCGACGCGGACCTGAGGGACGGCGTCTATGACCGCGTCATGACCCGCTTCCCGCCGGAGCCCAACGGCTACCTGCACATCGGCCACGCCAAGTCCATCCTGCTGAACTACGGCCTGGCGCAGGAGTACGGCGGCAAGTTCAATCTGCGCTTCGACGACACCAACCCGACCAAAGAGAAGATCGAGTTCGTGGAATCCATCATCGCGGACGTGAACTGGCTGGGCGCGGACTATGAGGACCGCCTCTTTTACGCCTCCGACTACTTCCCGCAGATGTATGAGTGCGCCGTGAAACTCATCAAAAAGGGCAAGGCCTTCGTCTGCGACCTGTCGGCGGAGGAGATCCGCGCCTACCGCGGCACCCTCACGGAGCCCGGCAAGGAGAGCCCGTACAGAAACCGCAGCGTGGAGGAGAACCTCGAGCTGTTCGAGCGCATGAAGAACGGTGAGTTCGCGGACGGAGAGAAGGTCCTGCGCGCGAAGATCGACATGGCCTCGCCCAACATCAACATGCGCGATCCCGTCATCTACCGCGTGGCGCACCTGACGCACCACAACACGGGAGATGCCTGGTGCATCTACCCCATGTATGACTTTGCCCATCCCATCGAGGATGCCGTGGAGGGCGTGACGCACTCCATCTGCACCCTGGAGTTTGAGGATCACCGTCCGCTGTACAACTGGGTGGTGGAGGAGTGTGAGTTCCCGCATCCGCCCAAGCAGATCGAGTTCGCGAAACTCTATCTCAAGAACGTGGTCACCGGCAAGCGCTACATCAAGAAGCTGGTGGAAGAGGGCATCGTGGACGGCTGGGACGACCCCCGTCTGGTCTCCATCAGCGGCCTGAGACGCCGCGGCTACACGCCCGAATCCATCCGCGCCTTCGTGGAGATGAGCGGCATCAGCAAGGCCCAGTCCATCGCGGAAATGCCCGCCCTGGAGTACTGCATCCGCGAGGACTTAAAGCTCAAGGTCCCGCGCGTCATGGCGGTGCTGCACCCGCTGCGCCTCGTCATCGACAACTACCCCGAGGGACAGACGGAGATGCTGGAGGCGTCCAACAATACGGAGAATCCGGAACTGGGAAGCCGTCAGATCCCGTTCTCCCGCGAGCTGTACATCGAGCAGGAAGACTTCATGGAAGTGCCGGTCAAAAAGTACTTCCGTCTGTTCCCGGGCAACGAGGTGCGCCTCATGAACGCGTACTTCGTGACCTGCACCGGCGTGGACAAGGACGGGGACGGCAACGTCACCTGCGTGCACTGCACCTACGATCCGGCCACCCGCGGCGGCAACTCCGACACCCGCAAGGTCAAGGGCACCATTCACTGGGTGAATGCCCCGACGGCCATCCGCGCGACGGCCCGCCTGTACGAGAACATCGTGGACGAGGAGAAGGGCGTTTACAACGAGGACGGCAGCATCAACTTAAATCCCAACTCCCTCGAGGAGTGCGCCTGCTTTGTGGAGCCGTCTCTGGCCGGCGCCAAGGCCCCCGCGCGGTTCCAGTTTGTGCGCAACGGCTACTTCTGCGTCGACGCGAAGGACGATGCCCCGGATCATCCGGTCTACAACCGCATCGTCTCGCTCAAGAGCTCGTTTAAGCCTGTGTAAACCGGGAATCAGGACATAAGGAGGGGGCGCCGCGCCGCGGCGCCCCTGTGTCGTCGTACGGCTCTGCCGAACAATAAAGAAGAGCGCGCCCCTCGCGGGACGCGCTCTTTACATCTGACTCTGCGGAGCCTTACGCCTCGGGCTTGATCTCCTCGGCGGCTTCCTCGACGGCCTCGGCAGCCTGCTCGACCGCTTCTTCCGCGGCGGCGACGGCCTCTTCGACCTCTTCGTTGTAGGCTTCCTCAGCCTCCTCAGCCTCTTCCTGGACCGCGGCGCGCTTTTCTTCGACCGTGGCCTTCACATCCTCGTAGACGGCCTTGCCGGCGCCCACGACAGCATTGGTGGCATCCTTCACCTTCGCCTTGACGGCTTCGATGGTGTCCTTGTGCTCTTCGGTAAAGGCGGCAGCCTTTTCCTTCAGACCGGCAGCCACTTCCGTGACCTTGTCCTTGACCTGCGCGACCGTATCCTTCACGGGATCCACATCCACGGGAGCCTCGTCCTCGTCATCTTCGAAATCGTCTTCGAAATCCTCGTCGAAGGCATCCTCCATCTCGCGGGCGGTCTCCTGGTCCTTCAGGAAATAGTATGCGCCGACGCCGGCAGCAGCGCCCAGAGCCACTCCAAACAGTTTTCCGATAATACCCATATGCACCTCCCGGCCGTTCGCGGCCTTTTGTTCAATGTGCTTAAATTGTAAAACATTTTCTGTGAATTGAAAAGTGATATTTTCGTGAATTACGGGACCGCAATCCGCTCCGCGCGGCGAATTGGCCCGCATCCCGGCCCGATTCCGCGCGTTCCCGCGCCGGCTCCGCCGGCGCCCCCGCAGCCCGGCTGCGGCAGGCACGCCGCCGTTTCATCGTTTTTTTAGAAATATTGGCGCGTTTTGTACTTGCATTTACGGGAAAGTGTGATATAGTAAGGAACAGAGTTTAGCACTCAAAGAACAAGAGTGCTAACAACAAAGAAGATCATTCATGCAAGGAGGCAATCATATGAAGCTGAAACCCTTAGCCGACAGAGTCGTCCTCAAGGCTCTGGTCGAGGAAAAAGTCACCAAGTCCGGTATCGTCCTTCCCGGCAATGCCAAGGAAAAGCCCCAGCAGGCGGAAGTCGTCGCGGTGGGTCCCGGCAAGGTGGAAGACGGCAAGACCGTTCAGATGGAAGTGAAGGTGGGGGATCACGTGATCTACTCCAAGTACGCCGGAACCGAAGTCAAGATCGAAGATGTGGAGTACATCATCATCCGTCAGGAGGACATCCTGGCTGTGGTGGACTGACCGATAGAGAAAGGAAGGAAGCATTATGGCAAAAGAGATCAAATACGGCGCAGAAGCGAGAGCAGCGCTGGAGAGCGGCGTCAATCAGCTGGCAAATACCGTCCGTGTCACCCTGGGCCCGAAGGGCCGCAACGTGGTGCTGGACAAGTCCTTCGGCGCCCCCCTGATCACCAATGACGGCGTGACCATCGCGAAGGACATCGAGCTGGCGGACGCCTTTGAGAACATGGGCGCTCAGCTGGTCAAGGAAGTCGCCACAAAGACCAACGACGTGGCCGGAGACGGCACCACCACCGCCACCGTTCTGGCACAGGCCATGATCAACGCCGGCATGCGCAACCTCGCCGCCGGTGCGAACCCCATCATCCTGCGCAAGGGCATGAAGAAGGCCACGGACGAGGCCGTCGCCGCCATCAAGGCCATGTCCAAGAAGATTACCAGCAAGGAGCAGATCGCCCGCGTGGCGGCCATCTCCGCCAGCGACGACGCTGTCGGTGAGATGGTCGCGGACGCCATGGAGAAGGTCTCCAAGGACGGTGTCATCACCATCGAGGAGTCCAAGTCCATGAAGACGGAGCTGGACCTGGTCGAGGGCATGCAGTTCGACCGCGGCTATGTCTCCGCCTATATGTGCACGAACATGGACAAGATGGAGGCCGTCCTGGACGATCCCTACATCCTGATCACCGATAAGAAGATCTCCAATGTGCAGGAGATCCTGCCCATCCTCGAGAACGTCGCCCAGAACGGCCTGCGCCTGCTCATCATCGCGGAGGACGTGGAGGGCGAGGCCCTGACCACCCTGATCGTGAACAAGCTGCGCGGCGGCCTGAACGTCGTTGCGGTCAAGGCTCCCGGCTACGGCGACCGCCGCAAGGAGATGCTGAAGGATATCGCCACCCTGACCGGCGGCACCGTCATCAGCGAGGAACTCGGCCTTGAACTCAAGGATGCGACCATGGATCAGCTCGGCCGCGCCAAGAGCGTGAAGGTCGCGAAGGAGAACACCGTCATCGTGGACGGCATGGGCAACAAGAAGGAGATCGCTGCCCGCGTCGCCCAGATCAAGATGCAGCTCGAGGAGACCACCTCCGAGTTCGACCGCGAGAAGCTGCAGGAGCGCCTGGCCAAGCTGGCCGGCGGCGTGGCCGTCATCCGCGTTGGTGCCGCCACCGAGACCGAGATGAAGGAAGCCAAGATGCGCATGGAAGATGCTCTGGCAGCCACCAAGGCGGCTGTGGAAGAGGGCATCATCTGCGGCGGCGGCGCTGCCTTCGTGCACGCCTCCAAGCGCGTGGAAAAGCTCGTTGCGAAGCTTGAGGGCGACGAGAAGACCGGCGCCCAGATCGTTCTGAAGGCCCTGGAGGCCCCTCTGTACCACATCGCGGCCAACGCCGGCATGGAAGGTCCGGTCATCATCGCGAAGGTCAAAGAGTCCGCCATCGGCGTGGGCTTCGATGCCCTGAAGGAAGAGTACGTGGACATGGTCAAGGCCGGTATCCTGGATCCTGCGAAGGTCGCCCGCACGGCCCTGCAGAACGCCACCAGCGTTGCCTCCACCCTGCTCACCACGGAGTCCGTCGTGGCCACCATCAAGGAGCCCGAACCTCCGATGCCCGCGGGCGGTGCCCCCGGCATGTATTGATCCGCCAACCGTTTCAAGCCCTCCGGGACCGTCCCGGAGGGCTTTTTTGTTTCGCGGCGCCGCGCCGGAACATGAATCTTGGCTAAAAACGGGCCCTGTTCCCGGCGCAAAACCGTCATATAATCGGGCCCGTCCTCGTTGACACCCGCCCTCAGGTTTCGTATAATAAATCAAATACACAAGGGAGGCTCATATGGACCGGATCGGGATGAAAACGCCGCTCGTGGAGATGGACGGCGACGAGATGACCAGGATCCTCTGGCGCTTCGTGAAAGACGAACTTCTTCTCCCCTTTGTGGATCTGAAGACGGAGTATTACGACCTCGGCCTGGCGCACCGGGAAGAGACGGGAGACCAGGTCACGGTGGATTCCGCCCTGGCGACCCGCAAATACGGCGTCGCGGTCAAGTGCGCGACCATCACCCCCAACGCGGATCGCGTGAAGGAGTACGGCCTCTCGCAGATGTGGAAGAGCCCCAACGGCACCATCCGCGCCATTCTGGACGGCACGGTCTTTCGCACGCCCATCATCGCGGCGGGCATCGAGCCCTACGTGAAGAACTGGAAGAAGCCCATCACCATCGCGCGCCACGCCTACGGAGACGTGTACAAGGCGGTGGAGATCAAGGTCCCCGGCCCCGGCACGGCCCAGCTCGTGTTCACGGGAGAGGACGGGACCGTCATCACGGAGAAGGTCCACGACTTTGCCGGCCCCGGCGTCCTGCAGGGCATGCACAACCTGACCTCCTCCATCGAGAGCTTTGCCCGCAGCTGCTTCTCCTTTGCGCTGGATTCGCGCATGGACCTGTGGTTCTCGGCCAAGGACACCATCTCCAAGAAGTACGATCACACCTTCAAGGATATTTTCCAGGATATCTACAATGCGGAGTACCGCGAAAAGTTCGAGGCGGCGGGCATCACGTATTTCTACTCCCTGATCGACGACGTCGTCGCCCGCGTCATCCGCTCGGAAGGCGGCTTCATCTGGGCCTGCAAGAACTATGACGGCGACGTCATGAGCGACATGCTCGCGACTGCCTTCGGCTCCCTCGCGATGATGACGTCCGTCCTGGTCAGCCCGGACGGGACCTGCGAATTCGAGGCGGCCCACGGCACGGTGCAGCGCCACTACTACGCGCATCTCGAGGGGAAGGAGACCAGCACCAACCCCATCGCGACCATTTTCGCCTGGACCGGCGCCCTCAGAAAGCGCGGCCAGCTGGACGGCATCTCCGCCCTGGAGACCTTTGCGGACAAGCTCGAGGCGGCCTGCCTGGACACCGTCGCCGCGGGTCTCATGACCAAAGACCTGGCGCAGATCACGACCCTGCCGAACGCGCAGACCCTGACCAGCCGCCAGTACATCGCCGCCGTGCGGGAACGCCTGGAGAAGAGCCTCGCGCAGGCGTAACGGTCATTTGCGGGAACCTTTCCCGTCGGAGATAGTGAAAGAAACCCGGCCAACCGGAGAACCAACACGAAAGAGAGGAAAAGCATGGGTCAGATCATTGGCGAAGGAATCACGTTTGATGACGTCCTTCTGGTTCCGTCCTACTCGGAAGTCACCCCCAACATGGTGGACCTGAAGACGCACCTGACAAAAACGATCGTCCTCAACATCCCGATGATGAGTGCCGGCATGGACACTGTCACGGAGCACCGGATGGCCATCGCCATGGCGCGCCAGGGCGGCATCGGCATCATCCACAAGAACATGAGCATCGAGGAGCAGGCCGCGGAAGTGGACAAGGTCAAGCGCTCCGAGTACGGCGTCATCACGGATCCGTTTTACCTCTCTCCGGAGCACACGCTGGCGGACGCGGAGGCCCTGATGGCCAAGTACCGCATCTCCGGCGTCCCGATCACGGAAAACGGAAAGCTGGTCGGCATCCTGACCAACCGCGACCTCAAGTTTGAGACGGACTTCTCCAAGAAGATCAAGGAGTCCATGACCAGCGAGGGGCTGATCACCGCGCGCGAAGGCACCACCCTGGAAGAGGCCAAGGCCATCCTGGGCAAGGCCCGCAAGGAAAAGCTCCCCATCGTGGACGAGAACTTCAACCTGAAGGGTCTCATCACGATCA
>JAFRUR010000053.1 GCA_017438775.1 Lachnospiraceae bacterium
ACAAGCGGATGACTCACAGAGAAAGGATCGAAGAATCCATCCCGACATGGGGCGATGCCATCGTGTGGGGAGACCTTCACAGGACCTCTGATTACCCCTCTTACTGGGATTAGCGACCAACACGTTTTGTCCTATAACCCGCATTTGCCGGGGAGATGGAGTTTACAATTTGATGGGGATCGTGTTTCCCGGGGACGAATCGGGGCTGCCGTATTGCGGCAGCCCCGTTCTTTCTCTTTTTCGCAGTGTTCGTTGGCGCGGCCCCCTGTCCGGGGTAAGACCGCATCCCGCGTCAGGCGCCGAAGCACGCCGGCGCTTAGCGAGCGGTGCCGCAGGGCGCCGCGAGATTAGCGTCCGCTGCGTGATGAGTCGAGGCGCGAGCCGTCCTGACCGCGGGATCGTCGTCAACGGACAGGGGCTGCGCATATCGATCACAGCGCTTACTTCGCGCGCTTCTTCCCGTACATCGCCGCAGTGCCGGCCGCGGCAGCGGCGCAAAGCAGGCAGGCGAAGAAGATGCCGTGTCCGTCATCGCCGGTGTTGGCAGCGGTCGTGGTGCCGTCCGCCTTGGTCTCCGGAGCGGCGGTGGTAGTGGGAGCCGTCGTCGTGGCAGGTTCGGTCTCTTCCGGCTTCGTTTCCTCGGCCGTGGTGCTTTCTTCGGTGGATTCCTCGGTGGACTCTTCGGTGGATTCTTCCGTAGACTCCTCCGTGGATTCCTCGGTGGACTCGGGCTCCTCCTTCTCGATCGGCAGGCAGTCGCTCACGTCAAAGGGGTGCGTCTCGCCGGAGAGCATATGCTCGTAGGTGACCAGGCCGAAGAGGGCGTCCACGGTGGCGAGCAGCGGGTTGTAGGAGTCGGGATCGTACATGCCGTTGTCGGCGGGATCCTTGAGGGTCAGCAGGCCGGCGTAAGTGGAAGCGGCTTCTTCTTCCGGTCCGTAGACCGCGAAGAGGGCCAGGCCGGAGCCGCCGGAGTTTGCGCTGGGCACGCCCCAGGACACGAAGATGTCGCCTTCCTTCTGCGCAGCGCTCCAGGCCGTGGCCTTGTCGGCGACGTCCGCGAGGGACTTCTCCTTGCTCAGGCCGGAGAGGATGATGCCGTTGTCGTCGACGCTGGGATAGCCGCCCCAGACGTCCAGACCCTCGTCCGATTCCAGGGACTTGACGCGGGAGGCGACGGCGCTCTTGATGCTGTCCGCATCGTTCATCTGGTCCGCGTAGGCGTCGGCGGCCTGGTAGATCAGGGGCAGGAAGTAGGCGTTCTCCGCGGAAAGGTCCGCGGCGGCAGCGGCGTCGTTGAACTTCTCGACCAGGTTGATGCCGTTGTAGTCCGACGCGTCCTGACCGTCCAGAGCCAGCACCATGAGGAGCAGGGCGTAGGAGACGACAGGGCAGCCGGTGTTCATGGCTCCGTCATCGCCCAGACAGTGGTCGTCGACCGCGGCCAGGAACTCGGAGACCTTCGCGGAGGTATCCGCGCCGGCGCGAATCGCCAGAACGAGGGCGCGCGTGTAGTTGTAGAAGTTGGAACCCTCGGCCAGGCTGCTGTCGAAGGTGATCTGGGGCAGAACGGCCTCGGCCGTCTTTTTGGCCTCCGCCTTGACCTCGGAGACGGCGGGCGTCTCCGCCGCGAACGCGGATGCGGCCGGAGCGATGGCAAGAACGAGTGCCAGGAGCAGTGCGAGAAGTTTGTGTTTCATGATGTGTCCTTTCCCGGGGCGGAGGAGCCCCAAAGTATGATTTGCTTTCGCGTAAGGTGCGGGAACCACAGGTGCGGAGTGCTGGTTTCACCTGAAGGGCGGTGTTTTTCTTCTTCCGGTGTCGCTTTTCGAAACGGCAGGAACCGGTGAGGTTTCACGGCTGCCGGAAAGCGTAGACAATCCGTGATTGGTCAGGAATATCTGAAAAGATGAATGCCCGCTTACACGTCCCCCTCCCTGCAGGTGAATCTCCACTGGATGTGATCTCCGTCGGAGAGGGTGTATTTTCCGGCGCCCGTCATGGGCGAGACGCCGTTCACGAAGTAGTACCAGCCGGAGCCCTGGCCGCAGACCTTTTCGCCGATCTGGGCGATAGCCACGACGTATACGGAGCCGAAGGTGTTCCGGGTCTCCAGCGCGATGCCGCGTTCGGAGCAGGCAGTGCGCAGGGCGGTCTCCACAGTGCTTCCCGCGGGAAGGGTCAGCCGGACTTCATGCAGGATCCAGCCGTCCGGGGGAATGAAGGGCTCGTAGCCGGGCTTGAGATCCGACATGTTGTTCAGGATGGTCTTGCAGTCGATCGAGATCGTGACGTTTACGTCCGTTGACGGCGTCTCGGGCGGAGGCGATTCCGCGGGCGCGGGAGCCTCGGTCTGTGCCTGCGTTGTCTGCGGGGCCTGTGTCGTCTGCGGGGCCTGCGTGGTCTGAGGCGCGCGCGTGGTCTGCGGCGCCTTCGTGGTTGAAGCCGCTTTGGTCGGCTCCGGCACCGTCGGATATGCGGTGGGCAGGGCCTGCGATTCCGGTGGGATGAGCTCCTGTGACGTCTCCGTCTGTGCCGGATCGGTCAGGCCTTCCGGCGGCGCCTCTGTGGTATCGGGCGTGTATTCGCCGCGGGTGTACGCCGGCGTCGACGGCTGGTCCGGCATCGGATAGTAGGTGGGCGGCGGCTGCGTCTCCGGGGGCTTGCCGTGCGCTTCGGAGTCGTCCGGCGCCGTCATCGTTTCTCCGGAGGGAGCCGCGGTGGACGCCGGGGGCGAACCGCCCCGGATGCCGCGCACAATGGCCCAGCCGCCCAGGATCACCAGGACGGCCAGCGCGAGCAGAAGCGTGCGGAAGGCGGCAGAGTTCTTTTTCATCATTTCTTTGACCTCATGTGACCTGAAGAGGGCACAGGCGGTGCTGGACTGCATCCGGGACAGAAGCAGTCGGGACGATTGGATTCAACATGCTTTTCGGCAGGGACGTAAACAGGCCGATACGGAAGGACGCAAAAAGGCGCCCCGCGGGGGCGCCTCAAATTCGACCGGTGACAAAATGTGTACACCAAAAGAAGGCGATCAGCATCGCCGTCCGGCCGAAAGCACCCGCCGTGCTTTTTCCGTTTCTTGCTTCCGGGGCAGGTCTCCTGGCTCGCGTTCATCCTCCGGCCGCCGTCTTCCCGAATCTCTCCAGTGACGTATGGGCGGCCTTCGTCCCGCATACAGTAGCGGGGGCTGCTGCGGCATCGCACCGCATTCCCTTTTCACCCCTGCGCGTGTGCGCAGAGACACCTCGAAACCATTCTGGTCCCATTGTATAACGCGCGTGCGGTAAGGTCAAGTAAACTATGCGGAGAGAAGCATCATCAAAAGAGATTCCCCGTGCCTGCCGAAGAATCGCGGCTGTCTTCGGGAGAGCCGTGCCGGGACTGAAATTCCGGTGGATTCTTGTCATACTTTTGAAACGCGCCCTTGCCCCGCGCTGGCGTTTTGTGGTATGATGCAAACTGGGTGTATAGGGCGCGTCAATTGCGTCCGGGATGCCCGGAGGAACTCGGAATGGAGATGTTTTCCGTCTCGGCGGCGGGGATACTGCTTCTGCTTTTCATCGTGCTGATGATCGTCGGCGCGGTGAGGCTTCGCCGCGGCAGAAAACGGGCCGTCTACAGCATCTGGATCGGCCTGACCGGAGCCCTGTTTGCCGGCATGTATTTCTTCACCTGGCTGTGGATCTATTACCGCGGGTAAGGAAGCGGGGAATTGCCAGACGCAGGCCGCGGGAAACTGCGGACCAGTGCCCCGAATCTGATTTCAGACACCAGGCATGGATCTTTCCGAAAGCCCCGGAAGAGAAAGGAGCTGCGTATGAACGGACGCGACGCGGTGATGACCCGCCGCAGCTGCAGAAAGTATCTGGATAAGCCCGTGGAGCGGGAGAAACTGGAGCTCATCGTGGAGGCCGGACGCGTGGCCCCTACCGGCAGCAACAGCCAGACGACGCACTTCATCGTCGTGCAGAACAAAGAGGTGCTGGACACCCTGGAGCGCCTCGTGCAGGAGCAGTTCGCGAAGATGGAAGAGGAGCCCGGCATGTACCGTTCGATGGCAAACGCCATCAAGGTCTCCAAGCAGGGGCGCTACGTCTTCCACAGGGACCCCGCGGTGCTCATCATCACCGCGAACAGGATCGGCTACGGCAACGCGATGGCGGACTGCGCCTGCGCGCTGGAGAACATGTTCGTCATGGCCAACGAGCTCGATCTGGGGAGCTGCTACATCAATGCCCTCAAGTGGCTGTCGGAGGACCCGGTCCTCATCGAATACGAAAAGTCCCTGGGCATGGCGGACGACGAGCGCGTTTTCGGGGCCGCCGCCATCGGCTATCCGGATACCAAAGACGGGCTGCCGCCGCGGAACGATATCCCGCATTCCGGCAACCCCGTGACCTGGGTCGAATAACTCTGTACTTGCGCTTGTTTTCCCGGTGCGCCTGATGTATACTGTGCGATGGCCTGCGGAAAAGGAGAGATTATGGAGAATAGAGGAGAGAAGGCCGTCTGGCTCAAGCATAACGGCCACAACTGCTGTCAGGCCGTCCTCGCCGCGTTTGCGGGAGAGGCGGGACTGGAGCCGGAGACCCTGAAGAAACTGGGGGCCGCATTCGGCACGGGCATGGGCTGCATGGAGGCCACCTGCGGCGCTCTGTGCGGGGCCGAGATGCTTCTGGGGCTTGCGGAGTACCAGGGAGCCCCGCTGCGCGCCCGCGCGAAGGAGATGTACCGGGTGTTCGAAGAGCGCTGCGGCGCGACCCTCTGCAAGGATCTGAAAGGCGTCGCGACCGGACAGATGCTCTGTTCCTGTGATGACTGTGTGCGCCACGCGGCCGACATCGCGGAAGAGATGCTCCTTTGGGGCGGGGAAGAGACTGCATGAACATATTCAACGTACTGACCCTTCTGGGCGGTCTGGCGATGTTCCTTTACGGCATGCGCCTCATGGGCGATGCCCTGAAGGAGAGTTCGTCCGGCACCCTGAAGAAGGTCATGGAAAAGGTGACGGACAACCCCGTGAAGGCCTTTATCCTGGGCGTCGCGGTGACAGCCCTGATTCAGAGCTCCACGGCCACCATTGTGATCACCTCCGGCCTTGTGGGCGCCGGGATCCTGTCGCTGCATCAGGCGCTCGGGATCATCATCGGCGCCAACGTCGGAACAACCGTGACAGGCCAGGTCATCCGCCTGCTGGACCTTGACGCCTCCGGGGCGTCCTGGCTCCAGTTCTTCAAGCCCTCCACCCTGGCGCCCATCGCCCTGATCGTGGGTATCGTCCTGATCATGGGCGCCCGGATGCAGAAGAAGCGCGCGATCGGCAATATCGCCATGGGCTTCGGAATCCTGTTTTCCGGTCTTCTCAACATGACCGGGGCAGTGAATTCCCTGGCGGAGAGCGGCATCGTGGAGGAGATCTTTACCGGTCTGGGCAACAACCCCGTTCTGGGTTATCTGGCCGGCGCTGGAATCGCCTTCACGCTGCAGAGTTCCTCGGCCACCATCGGTATCCTGCAGGCGTTCTCATCGTCGGGGCTGCTGGTCTTTAAGGCCATCTACAGCGTGATCGTCGGCATCTACCTGGGAGACTGCGTGACCACCGCCATCGTCTGCTCTATCGGAGCGCGGTCGGAGGCAAAGCGCGTGGGTATCGTCAACATCCTGTTCAACCTGAGCGAGACCGTGCTGGTCCTGGTCGTCGTCACCATCGTGCATAAGCTGGGCTTTCTGGAAAGCCTCTGGAACAGCCCCGTAAACTCGGGCATCATTGCGAACACGAACACCATCTTCAACCTGGGCTGTGCCGTGGCGCTGTTCCCGCTGCTCAACACGTACGAGAAGCTCAGCCGGAAGATCGTGAAGGACGATGCCGACAAGCCCGATCCCTTCCGCGAGAAGGTGGGCGCCCTTTCGCCCGCGTTCTTCTCCACGCCGGCCCTGGCGCTCGGCAGCTGCTACGACCTGCTTCTCATGATGTTCCGCACCGCGCGTGAAAACATCCGCAGGAGCTGGGGGCTGATCGACAACTACGATCCGAACGTCTGGCTGGAGATCCAGGACACGGAAGAGGGAATCGACCGCGCGACCGACAGTGTCAGCAAATACATCGTGGAAATACTTCCGCGCCTGAAGGAGAAACAGCACGTCGCCATCGTGACACAGTACCACAAGGTGGCCACGGAGTTTGAGCGTCTGGGCGACCAGGCCGTCAACATCTCGAAGATGGCGCAGAACCTTTCGGAGCAGGGAACGGAATTCACGCCCACGGCCATGAAGGAACTGGACGTCCTGATTGCGCTTCTCGAGGAGATCCTGTCCAATGCGGAGCTCTCGTTTGAACGGCGCAACCTGGAGGCGGCCTACCGCATCGAGGCACTCGAGCCAGTGGTGGAAGACGTCATCGACGTCCTCAAGAACAACCACCTGCGGCGCATGAGCCTCGGCGAATGCACGGTCTACGCCGATGCCGCCTTCATGAACCTCCTGGTGGACATGAAGAGGATCGCGGACGTCTGCTCCAACATCGGTATTGCCACCATCATCCGCGTGAGGCCGGAACTGGCCGACCGCGAGCATCACTACTTCGAGGCGCTGCACGGCGGCGACGACGAGGCTTTCAACAAAAACTATCAGCAGGCGCATGACGCCTACTTCAGTCAGCTGCGCGGGACTCCCGAGGCAGAAGAGAAACAGGGCGCCGACGAAGCGCCGCAGGCTTAACGCAGGAGGAGAGACATGGTCAGAGCGATCGTTGGTGCCAACTGGGGCGACGAGGGAAAAGGTAAGATCACGGATATGCTGGCGGCGGAATCGGACATCGTTGTCCGCTTCCAGGGCGGCGCGAATGCCGGCCACACCATCATCAACCCGTACGGGAAATTTGCGCTGCATCTGCTTCCGTCGGGCGTGTTCTATGAGCACGTCACGAGCGTGATCGGCAACGGCGTCGCGCTCAACATCCCCTATCTGATCGAGGAGATCCAGTCCATCGTGGACAAGGGCGTGCCGCGCCCCCACATCCTGGTCTCCGACCGCGCCCAGATCCTGATGCCGTATCACGTGGATCTGGACACCTATGAGGAAGCCCGCCTGGCCGGCAAGAGCTTCGGCTCCACCCGTTCCGGCATCGCGCCGTTCTATTCGGACAAGTACGCGAAGATCGGCTTCCAGGTGAGCGAGCTCTTCGGCGACGAGGCCGATCTGCGCGAGCACGTGGAGAAGGTCTGCCTTCTGAAGAACGTCCTGCTCGAGCACCTCTATCACAAGCCCCTGCTCGATCCCGACGAAATGATGAAGCTTCTCGCGTCCTACCGCGAGATGATCCGCCCTTACGTCTGCGACGTCTCCGCGTACCTGCACGACGCCCTGAAGGAGGGCCAGCAGGTCCTGCTCGAGGGCCAGCTCGGTTCCCTGAAGGATCCGGACCACGGCATTTATCCGATGGTCACTTCGTCTCACACGCTGGCCGGCTACGGCGCCATCGGCGCAGGCGTGCCCCCGTATGAGATCAAGAACGTGACCGTGGTCGTCAAGGCGTACTCCAGCGCTGTCGGCGCGGGCGCCTTCGTGAGCGAGATCTTCGGCGAGGAAGCCCAGGAGCTGCGCGACCGCGGCGGCGACGGCGGCGAGTACGGCGCCACCACCGGCAGACCGCGCCGCATGGGCTGGTTCGACGCGGTGGCGACGCGCTACGGCGTGCGCGTGCAGGGCGGCACGGAAGTGGCCCTGACGGTCCTCGATGTCCTCGGCTATCTGGACGAGATCCCGATGTGCGTCGGCTACGATATCGACGGCGTCATCACCCGCGACTTCCCGCCGACGGCGCGCCTGTCCCACGCGAAGCCCGTCTACAAGATCATGCCCGGCTGGAAGTGCGATATCCGCGGCATCCGCACCTATGAGGAACTGCCGCAGGCCTGCCGCGCCTACATCGAGGCCATTGAAGAGGAGATCGGCGTGCCGATCCGCCTCGTTTCCAACGGCCCCGGCAGAGACGACATTATCCGCAGAGACTGATTTGATTCCGGCTGTCCGCAGGGACATACAGGAATCCGTGTGACAATGTGTTTTCCTGAAATCGTGCCTGCCACTGCGCGGCCAGATTTCCGGAATGACGAAAGAGAGAGACGGTCTTGATCAAAAATATCTTATTCGACATCGGCAACGTCATGGTCGACTACGACTGGCGCGGGAACCTCATTTTCAATATCGGTCTGACCCCCGAAGTGACCGATCAGATGGGTGAGGCCCTGTTTCTGAACTCCTTCATGGACGAAGTGGACCGCTCCCTCCTCACGGAGGAGCAGATCGCGGAAACCATCGTGAAGTCCCGCCCGGAGATCGACCCGCAGGTCATCCGCGAGTGCCTGGCGCGCACGCACGAGGGCCTGAACGAGTATCCCGAGTCCGCGCCCCTGGTGCGCGACCTGAAGGCGCAGGGCTTCAAAGTTTATTACCTGTCCAACTACGCGACCGACAACTTTGAGATGGCGCTGCGGGACTTTGCATTTCTCAAAGAGGTGGACGGCGGCGTGGTGTCGTGCGACATCCACGTGGTCAAGCCCGAGCCCGGCATCTACACGACGATTCTTGATCGGTACGGTCTGAAGGCGGAGGAGTGCCTCTTCTTTGACGACCGTCTGAACAACGTCGAAGCGGCCAAGCGCCTGGGCTTTCACACCTGGCTGGTGGAGACCAAGCCCGCCATTGCATCGATCCGCCGCGGCCTGAAGTATTTCGGGATCCAGACCTCCGTGTAAAGTGCCTGCCGCTCGAACCGGAGTTTGCCGTGATCCTGCGAGGAGGATCGATATGCCGTCTGAGCAAAAAAAACGATCCACATACGGCGATACGGGGCAGCTTGCGCAGCTGCCCCTGCGTTTATCTGCGTGGTTTGCGGATCACCGGCGCATGCTCCCGTGGCGGGAGAACGCCGCGCCTTACCGCGTCTGGGTCTCGGAGATCATGCTCCAGCAGACCCGGATCGAGGCGGTGATCCCGCACTTCGAGGCCTTTCTCTCGCAGTTCCCGGACATCCCGGCCCTGGCCGCGGCCCCGGACGACGCGGTGATGAAGGCCTGGCAGGGGCTGGGCTATTACAGCCGCGCCCGAAGCCTGAAAAAGGCCGCGCAGGTCTGCGTGGAAACGTACGGCGGGGAGCTTCCGTCCACCTTTGAGGAACTGTCCGCCCTGCCCGGCATCGGCCCGTACACGGCCGGCGCTGTCGCCTCCATCGCCTTCGGGCGCCCCGTGCCCGCCGTGGACGGCAACGTCCTGCGCGTCGCCGCGCGCCTGTGCGGGAGCGAAGCCGACGTGATGGAGGAGCGCACGAAAAAAGACTTCTTCGCGATGCTGTCGGACGTCATGCGCGGCCCGGACTTTGCGATGCATCCGGGGGCCTTCAACGAGGCCCTGATGGAACTGGGCGAGACCGTCTGCATCCCGAACGGGAGCCCGCTGTGCGCGGACTGTCCCCTGCGGGAGGACTGTATCGCCTGGCGCGAGGGGCGTCAGGAAGACCTGCCCGTGCGTCTCGGAAAGAAGGCGCGCAGAACGGAAGAGCGGACCGTCTTCGTGATCAGCGCCGGGGACCGGTATCTTCTGCACAGACGCCCTGAAACGGGCCTTCTGGCCGGCCTGTACGAGTTCCCGTCCGCGGACGGAACGCTGGGGTGGGAAGAGGCGGTGCGCTTTGTGGAAGATCTTCTGCGGGGCGGGGAAGCAAAAGACCTGGAGAGTGCAGGAGAGGTCTGCAACAAATCTTCCGCTTCGGCAGACAGCGGTTCCGCATCGAATCGAGGTCACAACCGCTGCAGCGGAGCCGCAGCAATTACCGAAGACCAGACGGACGGTTTTGGCTGCGATTTGGAACAGGCGTTTCTGGGCAGCGCAAAGCACGTCTTCTCCCACGTGGAGTGGCACATGACGGGCTGGCGCGTCGGGCTCCCGGAAAGCGCCGCGCAGGCGCCGCTTCCGGACGGCTATGTCTGGGCGGGTGCGCGTGAGATCCGCGAGGTCTACGCCCTGCCGTCGGCGTTTCGCTTCTTTCTTCAGGCGATCGGCGCCTGAGGAGCGTCGGGGCGGAGGGCGCTGCCCTGAATTAGTTTCAGACATACAGGGACGCCCCGGCAGGTATACGGAACATGCGCCAGGAGACATCAGCCATTGTCCCCCGGCAGGCATACCGGACCTGTTTGTACGAAAAAGTTTTTGTGAGATTTGGAATATCCTCTCGAAAACAGCGACTTAATGTGTGAAGGCGCTAATGCACCAGCCGGAGGATCAGCATGGAAGACCGGAACATCATCGAGCTATACTGGGCCAGAGACGAAAGGGCCATCGCGGAGTCGCAGAACAAGTACGGCGGCCTCTGCACGCATATCGCCCTGCGGTTTCTCGGGGTCCGCGAGGACGCGGAGGAGTGCCTGAACGACGCTCTGCAGGCGGCCTGGAACGCCATCCCGCCCGAGAGGCCCGAGAAACTGGGCGCGTGGCTCTCACGCGTCACCCGGAACCTTGCTGTCAGCCGGTACCGCAGAGACCATGCGGCACGGCGCGGGACCGAGACCGACGTGATGCTCTCGGAGCTGGAGGACTGCATCCCCTCCGGTGAGAGCGTCGAGGGGGCGGCCGAGGCGGCGGAGCTTTCGCGGACGATCGACGCGTGGCTTCGCACCCTGGACAAAACCGACCGCGTCGCGTTTCTGCGCAGGTACTACGCGGGCGAGAGCCTGACCGAGGTCGCGGAGGTGGCCGGTCAGACGCCGGCAGCCATGGCCAAGCGCATGTTCCGCCTGCGGGCAGGCCTTCGCACATTCCTGGAAAAGGAGGGAGTCGCGCTGTGAGCGAGAAGAATGAGAAACTGATGGGAGCGATCTCCGGAATCGGAGACGACCTGGTGGAAGAGATGGCGGAAGATATCGCCGCCGTGAAGAAGGCTGCGGAGACTGAGTCGTCCCATGAGGGCGCCGGAAGGATCATCAAAGCCGATCTGACCCGCACGAACGATGCGCCGCAGAAGAAGCGCCGCACGCCGCTTCGCAGACGGATCGCCGCTCTGGCGGCCGCCGCAGCGGTGCTGCTGGGAGCGGTCCTGCTTCCCGGCGTGTTCCAGAAGGGCGGCGTTCTGCCGGGTCAGACAGACGGACCGAAAGGAGCGGAAAAGGGCGTGGTAACGGTACTGGCGGAAGCGGCCTATCCGGAATTGGAGGTGCATAACTTCGAAAGCCTGGATTTGTATCAGGAGGCGGTCGCGGCCTTCATGCAGCGCGCCATCCCTGAGATTGCGAAGGCGGGAGACGAGGGACAGAACCTGGCGTTTTCGCCCCTGAACATCTATATGGCCCTGTCCATGCTGTCGGAGACGGTCGGCGGCGATACGCAGAAGGAGATCCTGGATCTCCTGGGTGCGAAAAATATGGAACTCCAGCGCCGCATGGCAGCCGCTGCCTGGAAGAACAACTATTTCAACGGAGATCATGGCAAACTCCTGCTGGCCAACTCCATGTGGCTTCGCGAGGGCTTTCCTTTCAAGAAGGCTGCCATCGAGACGCTGGCCAGAGAGCATTTCGCTTCCTCCTTCTCCGGCCAGCCCGGCACCGCGGAGTTCGACAAGGCTTTGCAGGACTGGATCAACAAACAGACCGACAACATGGTGAAGGACAGCGTGGATACCCTTAAAATGGATCCCGCCACGATCATGGCCCTGGTCTCCACGATCCGCTTCTCCGGCATCTGGTCCGACGAGTTCATGGACAAGTTCAACACGGAGGACACCTTCCACGCGAAGGCAGGCGACGTGACTGCGACCTTCATGCACCAGACCCATGCGGACACGGTGTTTTACGGAGAGAAGTATTCCGCGGCAAGCAAGGACTTCAACAGCGGTTACATCATGGACTTCATTCTCCCGGACGAGGGCGTGGATCCCGCGGAGCTGCTGAGCGATCCCGACGTGCTCAAGTTCCTCACCGAGTCCTGGGCGGAGCGGTATGAGCGCACGCAGCAGAAGCGCGCGCTGGTGAACCTGTCGGTCCCGAAGTTCGATATTTCTTCGGATCTTCATCTTGAAAAGGCCCTGCAGTCCCTCGGAATCACCTCTGCCTTCAGCGCCGACAAGGGCGACTTTTCGCCCCTCACGGATGAAGGCGGAATCTTCCTGTCTTCCGTGCAGCACGGCGCCCGCATCCTCATCGATGAGAAAGGCTGCGAGGCTGCGGCCTACACCGCCATGATGGTGTGCGGCGCGGCGATGCCTCCGACCGACATCATCGACTTTACCCTGGACCGTCCCTTCGTCTTTGCGGTGCGCGGCGGCGACGGCGTGCCCGTCTTCGTGGGCATCGTGGAGACCCCTGCGAAGTAAGCGAAAACAAAAGAAACAAGAAAGAAGCGGCGGAGATATCCGCCGCTTCTTGATTCGTATACCGGAAAAAACGGAACTGTGCGTTACCCGCGCCGCATGAACTCGCGCATGGAGCGGTCGCTGTCTTTCAGCTGCATGCCGGCCTTCAGCATGTAGAAGGTGCGGCGCGCCGCGTCGAGATAGAGCTCCCTGGCGCGGCCGATGGCCTCGTCCAGGGTCATGGGCGCATTGACGGTGGTCATGAGAGAGGAGACGCCATGATCCAGGATGTCCATCGCGCCCCGGCCCAGACCGCCGCAGATCCCGACCACGGGGATGCCGGCCGCCGCGGCCGCTTCGCCCACGCCGGCCATGACTTTGCCCTGGGCGCTCTGCCAGTCGGTGCGTCCCTCGCCGGTGATCACGAGGTCCGTGCCTTCGAGTCTTTCCTTGAAGTGGATGAGGTCCAGCACGGTGCGGATCCCGGAGCGGAGCGTGCCGCCCAGGACGACGGAGAGCGCCGCCCCCAGGCCGCCGGCCGCGCCGGTGCCGGGCAGGAGAGAGCAGTCCTTGCCGCAGGTCTCCTTGAGGAGCGCCTGGTAGCGCAGCATGCCTTCCTCCAGAAACGCGAGTTTGGCGGTATTTGCGCCCTTCTGCGGGCCGAAGGTAAACGTGGCGCCGTCCGGGCCGCAGAGGACGTTCTGAACGTCACACATGATGGTCAGCGAGGCGCTCTGAAGGCGCGGGTCGAGACCCGCGAGATCCAGGGAGGCGAGGCGCCGGAGGTCTTCTCCGCGTCCCTCGAGTTCGTTTCCGTCCTTATCCAGAAGACGGGCGCCCAGGGCGCGGAGGCAGCCGATGCCGCCGTCGTTGGTGGCGGAGCCCCCGATGGCCACGGCGATGTCCGTATAGCCCTGTTCCAGGGCGTCGCGGATCAGTTCTCCGGTGCCATAGGTGGTGGTGCGCAGGGGATCGCGCTCTGCGGGCTGAAGAAGAGGCAGGCCCGAAGCTGCGGCCATTTCGATGACCGCGCGGTCACCCGGGAGAATGGCGTAGGAGGCCTCTACGGGGCGGAAGAGAGGGTCGTTTACGGTGACGGTGCGCATCGAGCCGCCCTCGGCTTTGGCCACCGCGTAGGCCGTTCCCTCGCCGCCGTCGGCGACCGGGACGCCCTCGCAGGCGCAGTCCGGAAACACCTCGCGGGCCGCCTGGGTGAGCAGACGCGCGGTGTCCTCGCTGGTAAGGCTCCCCTTAAAGGAATCGGATACGAACAGGAAATGCAGCATGGCGTTCTCCTTCCGGAATTTGCTTTCAGAGGGTCAGTTCCGAAAAACGGGTCCGTCTGAATCCATCGGGTCCTCTGCAGGACCGGTCCGCGCATCCCGGATTATTTCTTGAACTTGTCCCACTATGAGTATACCCGAAGGCGGGAACTCTGACAAGAGAATCCGTGCGGGCTGACACGGCGAAGGAGCGGAAGAAAGCCGAAGAAGCGCGTCCGTCCGTGCCTGGTTCCTTCCCTGTTCCTCCTTCCGGCCGGAAGCGGGATCCGATCGGTATTTCTCCGTTTCCGGGGAGATAAAATGTCATAATTCCCCACAGAAATGGATTGATTTTTTGACAGCAGTATCATATACTCCAGTCAGATAGCATTGTATCTCCGCCTAAGGGAGAACAGTAGCAGGAGGAAAAACATGAATACCAGTGTCAAGACTCGTCGCATGGCCATGACGGCCGCTCTCACCGCTGTCATCATCCTGATGTCCAGCGTCCCGTTTCTGGGGTACATCCCTCTCGGCTTTATGAATGCCACCATCCTTCACGTGCCGGTCATCGTCGGTGCCGTTCTTCTCGGCCCGAAAGCCGGGGCGTTTCTCGGACTGGTCTTCGGCATTACGAGCGTCGTTAAGAACACCCTGACGCCCAACCCGACGTCCTTCGTGTTCTCGCCGTTCTATGCGACTTCCGTTTTCGGCGTGCAGCCGGGAAGCATCATCGGTTCGCTCATCATCGCCATCGTGCCCCGCGTCCTGATCGGCGTGGTCGCCTACTTTGTCTATGCGGGCATCAAGAAGGCCATCCGCGGCAACATCGGCCGCACCGCGGCCTACGCCTGCGCCGGCGTGGCGGGCTCCCTCACCAACACCATCCTGGTCATGAACCTGATCTACGTCTTCTTCGGCCAGGCCTACGCCTCCGCCAGCGGACGCGCCTTCCAGACCCTCTACGGCTACATCCTGGCCGTTATCGTGGGCAGCGGCATCCCGGAGGCGATCGTGGGCGGCATCCTGACCGCCGTCATCTCCACGGTCCTGTTCAAGGTCGTCAAGGAAGACAGAAAGTAAGCCGTCCCGCAAAAATGGGAATACCGGCCGCATGAAAAAAGAATAACCCGCGCGTTGCAAGCCCGCGGGAGCAGGTGTATCATAAGATGAGGCCTGCCGCTGCCGACACCGGCCGCGGCGGGTCTTCTGTATAGAAACGAAACCGTTTCGAAAGGAGAACCCCTATGAAGCCGGATATTGATTGGGCAAATCTAGGATTTGGCTACATCCCCACGGACTACCGATACGTGTCGAATTTTAAGGACGGAGCCTGGGACGAGGGCGCTCTGGTGACGGATGCCACCATCACTCTGAGCGAGTGCGCCTGCGTATTCCAGTATTCCCAGTCCTGTTTTGAGGGCCTGAAGGCCTACTATACGAAGGACGGACACATCGTATGCTTCCGTCCGGACCTCAACGCCTCCCGCATGGCGGAGACCGCGGCCCGGCTGGAAATGCCTCCGTTCCCGGAAGACCGCTTTGTCGAGGCGGTCAAGCAGGTCGTGGCCGCCAACAAGGATTTCGTCCCGCCTTACGGCTCCGGTGCGACGCTGTACATCCGGCCTTTCATGATCGGTTCGGACGCCGTCATCGGCGTCAAGCCCGCGAACGAATACCATTTCCGTATTTTTGTCACCCCGGTGGGCCCGTACTTCAAGGGCGGCGCAAAGCCGATGACGATCAAGGTCAGCGACTTTGACCGCGCGGCGCCTCATGGCACCGGCCACATCAAGGCCGGCCTGAACTACGCGATGAGCCTGCATCCCATCGTGGTCGCCCATCAGGAGGGCTACGCGGAGAACATGTACCTGGATCCCCAGACCCGCACGAAGGTCGAGGAGACCGGCGGCGCGAACTTCATCTTCGTGACGAAGGACGGCACCCTGGTTACGCCCAAGTCCCCGAGCATCCTGCCGTCCATCACGCGCCGCTCCCTCATGTATGTGGCGGAGCACTATCTGGGCATGAAGGTGGAGGAGAGAGAAGTCCTGCTTTCCGAGGTCCCGGACTTCGCAGAGTGCGGCCTGTGCGGCACCGCAGCGGTCATTTCGCCTGTCGGTCGCATCGTGGACCACGGCCGCGTCATCGACCTGCCCTCCGGCATGGAGGAGATGGGACCGTACACCAGGAAGCTGTACGACACCCTGACCGGCATCCAGATGGGCCGCATCGATCCGCCCGAAGGCTGGGTCGTCAAGATCGCGTAACTGCATATTGATTTCCTGCGGGGGCCGCGCTGCGGTCCCCGTTATTTTTTGCGGAGGCGAATACCGCGGCATACTTGACTGAATTGTATCAGAAAAAGCGAGAGAATCCGATTGAACAAAACCGTCGGAAATGATAGAATAACAATGGCGTATCACGTGCCCGGAATCACTTGCGCAGAAACGCTTCCCGGAGCATGGCTTTGTGCCGGGAAGGGCAGGCGCGGCGGGCGCTGCACCAGGATAAATCAAGGAGGAAAGAACTGTTATGGATTACGCGAAATTGGCGACAGAGATAAGAAAAGACATCATCCAGATGGTCTATGCCGCTCAGTCCGGGCATCCCGGCGGATCTCTGTCCATCGTGGAGATGCTGATCGCCCTGTATTACAAGGTGATGAAGAACATCGATCCGAAGGATCCTCATCGCGAGGACCGCGACCGGTTTATTCTGAGCAAGGGCCACTGCTGCCCGGCTCTGTATGCAGTTCTGGCGGAGAAAGGCTACTTCCCGAAGGAAGACCTGGTCACCCTCCGCAAGTTCGGCAGCCACCTGCAGGGTCATGCGGACATGAACAAGACCCCCGGCGTGGACTGCAACGGCGGTTCCCTGGGACAGGGCGCGGCCATCGGCGCCGGCATGGCGCTTGCCGCGAAGCACAAGAAGGCGGACTACCGCGTCTTCGTCATCATCGGCGACGGCGAGAGCCAGGAAGGTCTGGTCTGGGAGGCGGCCATGAGCGCGGCCCACTACAAGCTGGACAACCTCGTCTTCCTGCTGGACCACAACGGACTGCAGATCGACGGCCCCAACGACAAGGTCATGAGCATCGGCGATATGTGTGCGAAGTTCGAGGCCTTCGGCTGGGCCGTGGAAAAGGTCAACGGCCACGACATCGACGCGGTCGCGGCGGCCTGCGAAAACAAGGTCCCCGGCAAGCCCAAGTTCATCTGCTGCGAGACCATCAAGGGCAAAGGCGTCTCCTTCATGGAGAACAACGTCGCCTGGCACGGCAAGGCCCCGGGCAAGGAAGAATACGAGATCGCCATGAAAGAACTGGAGGTGTGCTGATATGGGAAAGTCTTTACGTGTTGCCTACGGTGAGGCCCTGCGCGATCTCGGCGCCGTCAACGATAAAGTCGTCGTTATGGATGCGGACCTGTCTAACGCCACGATGACGAACATTTTCGCCAAAGTCTATCCGGAGCGCTTCTACGATTTCGGCATCGCGGAAGCCAATATGATGTGCGAGGCCGCGGGCTTTGCCCACAGCGGGCTCATCCCCTTCGCGAGCACCTTCGCGCTCTTCGGCGCGGGCCGTGCCTTCGAGATCATCCGCAACGCCATCTGCTATGTGAACGCGAACGTGAAGCTCGGTCTGTCCCACGCGGGCCTGTCCGTCGGTGAGGACGGCGGCTCCCATCAGGCCATCGAAGATATCGCCCTGATGCGCGCGCTGCCCAACATGACCATCCTGGCCCCCTGCGACGAGATCGAGACCCGCAAGGCCGTCTTCGCCGCGGCGGAGATCAACGGACCGGTCTTCATCCGCACGTCCCGTCCTTCCACGGACATCGTCACCAAGGAAGAGGATCCCTTCGTGGTCGGCAAGGCCAACGTGCTCAAAGAGGGCACCGACGTCGCCCTGTTCTCCTTCGGACTCATGGTGTCCCGCGCCCTGAAGGCCGCGGAAGCCCTGGAGGCGGAGGGAATCAGCACGGCCGTCGTGAACTTCCACACCATCAAGCCCATCGACAAGGAGATGATCCTGAAATACGCGAATTCCGCAAAGGCTGTCGTCACGGCGGAAGAGCACACCGTGATGGGCGGCTTCGGCAGCGCCGTGGCGGAAGTTCTCGCGGGACACGGCCAGGCGAAGTTTGCCATGGTCGGAATCCAGGACAAGTTCGGCAAGTCCGGCAAGCCGGACGAGCTGTTCGAGGCGTACGGCCTGACTGCGGAGAACATCGCCGCGACGGCCAAGAGCCTGCTGTAAGCGGATGCGGAACACGATCCTGTACCTCTGTCAGGATGCGGGAGCCGGCGGGCGTGAAGCACTGTTTTCGCGCCTGCTGGCTCTTTATATCCGCGCAGAGGGAGAAGACGCCCCGGCTGCGCTGGCCGGCGCCCCGCTTCTGAAAGAGGAAGGCGGCAAGCCGTACTTCCCGGAAGAGGCGCAGACGGGTCTGTCCATCAGTCACAGCGACGGCGCCTACGCCGTGCTGTTTTCCCCGGGTGCTGTCGGCGTGGACATCCAGGACAAGAGCGACCCGCTCAAGACGGAGGAAAACGTCCTCCGCATCGCGAACCGGGTCTTTCACCCGACGGACTGCCTGTGGCTGCGCGAGGGTGACGTCCGCACGCGGTTCTTCCTGCTGTGGACGGCCTACGAGGCCGCTGCCAAATACACCGGAAAGGGCATTTTCGCGGAGGAAAAGCCCATCGTCCGTCCGGCCCGGGAGGAATTCCTCCCGATCCTCTATCTGGGGGAGGAAGGCATGCCGATTTCCCTGGAAAGGCACTGCTGCACGTGGATGCGGGACGGTCTTTCCTTTACGACCATCTGGCCGCAGGAGAACTTCGTGTGCACCTGCGTGACGGACGTGCCGCTGGATGCCGTGGTCCTGTCGGGACCGCTCGGGAACAGAAAGTAACAAAAGAAATCAACAGTCACATTTCCGCAGGGCGCCCCTCATCGGACGCCCTGCAGAACCGTCAGAAACTTTTTTGCAGGAGAAACGAATGGAACTCATTCTGGAAGGAATCGAGAAGCGATTTGGAGAAAAGGCAGTCCTCAAGGGGGCGTCCTACACGTTTGAAGAAGGCAAGATCTACGGACTTCTGGGCCGCAACGGCGCCGGCAAGACGACGCTGTTCAACTGCCTGAGCGGAGATCTCGGCATCGACGCCGGCACCATGCGCCTGATGGACGGCGGTCAGGATGTCTACGACCCCGAACGGATCGGTCTCTCCTTTGCGGAGCCCGTGCTTCCGGGCTTCCTGACGGGAGAGGAGTACCTTCGCTTTTACCTGGACGTGAATGCAGACCGGATCGAGAACCCCCTCTCGATCCCGGAGTACTTCGACCTCATCCGCATGGCCCCGGAGGACCGCGGCCGGCTGATCAAGAACTACTCCCAGGGCATGAAAAACAAAATGCAGATCGTGAGTTTCCTGATCTCGCGTCCCCCCGTGCTCCTGCTGGACGAGCCCCTGACCAGCTTCGACGTGGTTGTCGCCCACGAGATGAAGGAAATGCTCAAGGGCATGAAGGAAGGCCGCATCATCATTTTCTCGACGCATATCCTGCAGATCGCCTCGGACATCTGCGACGAGATCGTGATGCTGCGCGGCGGCACCCTGTCCGGGCTGGACCGCTCGCAGATGGACCGCGAGGACTTCGAGGAGGAAGTCATCCGCCTGCTCCGCGAGGACGAGCCCGGCGCGAACCTTACCCGTCCGGAGCCACAGGTCGTCTATGCGGGAGCGGGAGAGGCGCAGGCCGGTGTGCCTGCCCCTGTGGCCGCGCCGGAGGGCATGCCCGCTGCAGCCGCGCAGGAGACGGTTTCCACCGCAGCGCAGACGCAGGGGGACGCCATCCCCGCCGCGCCGGAGGACTGATCTATGTGGAGACTCCTCTGGTGGAAACAGATCGTTCTGTTTCATAAACAGGCGAATCAGCTCATTTACTCCCTGCAGAAGCTTCCCCTGATCGGGAAAAAGGTGCCGGAATCCTGGTACCGCATGGACGGGGCGAAGACGGCCATCGGCGCTGTCGCGACGGTGCTCGGCATCCTGTTCGAGTTCGTCAAGAAGTTCCTCTACTGCATCATCTTTCTGGCGGGGCCGGCCATCTTCATCCAGTCCGAGATCTGGGGGCAGGAGGCGCCCGGAAACATTCTGGCCGCGATCGCGCCGATGTGCCTCTGGCTCTACTTTGTTTTGAGCAGCCTCTTCGGCGCAGTTTTCAACACGACGCTGTTCGAGGCGGGAGAGGAGGACTTCATCCTCCTGCGCCAGCTGGGCGTGAGCCCCCGGAACTATCTTGTCGGGAAGATCCTGGAGGCGAATCTCCGCATCACCGTGTTCATGATCCTGCCGCTGAGCATTCTGGTGGGTCCTCTGAAGGCGATCCTGCTCCTCGTGATCCGATTCGGCCTGCGCTTCGCCTCGGAGGCCTTCGGCGCGCACCGCTTCGATATCGGGAAACGCCGGGATGAAAAGAGGTGGTGGGTCTATCTCATCCCGATGCTCGCCACGGCGGCGATCGCCTATGCGCTTCCGGCGCTGCTCGGCCCGGAGCGGTTCCCGCTGCTTTCCGGTGCGCTTTCCGTGCCGGTCCTGGCCGTGCTCGCGGCCCTGTCCGCGGCGGTCGGCGTCTTCTCGTGGCGCTGGCTGTGCCGGTTCAAAGGCTACGCCCGTCTGCGTCAGCGCTTTTACACCTACGAGCGCGTGATGCAAATCCAGACGGCCATGGAAGAGGCGAACAAGAACCAGATGGACAGCTACTCCTCGGAGGATGAGCTCACGCCTGCGGAACAGGCCCGCGTGTCCTTGAAGCACGGCTACGCCTATCTGCACGAGCTCTTCGTGATCCGCCACAAAAAGATCCTGCTACGGTCCACGAAAAAGAAGACCATCATCACGGCAGCGGCCTCGGCGGGCATTCTGATCGCGATGCTGTTCATCCCGCAGGAGAGGCGGGACGAGCTCTGGTCGACCTTTGTTCTGCGCGGCGGCAGCGTGATGTTCTTTATGTTTTATTTCATGTCGGGCGGCGCCCTTGTCTGCAAGGCCTTCTTTTACCACTGCGACGAGAGCATGCTGCGCTACGGGTATTTCCGCAGGCCGGAAGCGCTGCGCGACTGTTTCCGTCTGCGTCTGAAGACGCTGTCGCTCCTGAGCGTGCTCCCTGCGGTCCCGGTGATCGCCGGCACCTTCGTGCTGCCGTTTCTGACGGGGCATGCGGACGAGATCCACCTGGCGATTCCCCTCGCCCTGGAAGCCCTGATCCTGCCGGTGTTCTTCTCCGTGTTCCATCTGTTCTGCTACTACATGTTCCAGCCCTACACCCATGACGGACAGATCAAAAGCCCGTGGTTCCGCTTCGCCAGCATGGCGATCTACATCGCGGCCTACGTGCTGCTGTACTCCGGAATCGAGAGCCTCTGGATGCCGGTCATCGTTCTGGGCGTGACCATCCTGTTCCTGGCTGTGGCGCTGTACTGTGTGATGAGATTCGCTCCGAAGACGTTCCGAATCAAATAAGCCGGAGCCTGATCAAACGGACGTGTCTGCCAACGGCAGCTGTGTGATGGAATTGAGTGGAGATCTGTCCGAAGAAAGGTGTCTGTTCATTTGAGGATGCCGGAGAGCCGGGCAGAAATGGTTCGAAAAGTCGTGTCTGCGCCCGCAGGGGACGGGAGATAAATCGTGTTCTGGAAAGTGTTTTTGCCGGTGTCTCTTCTTGCCGGCCTGATTCATGGAATCACCGGCTTCGGTGCGGGCATCGTGGTGATGATCGCGCTGACGCAGTTTTACCCCGTGCGGGAGGGGGCAGGGATGTCCGCCCTGATCCTTCTGGGGATGATCGTCCTGATGGTCATCCGCTACCGGAAGGAGATCCGGGTCCGGCAGGCCGTTCTCCCCGCGGTGCCCTACGTCCTGTGCAGCGCCCTGGCCATCCGGCTTTCGGGCGCGATCGACGCAGGAATCATGAAACGCGCCCTGGGCGCGTTTCTGCTGGTTCTGTCCGTCTATGAACTTTTCATTGCCGGGAAGGGGGAGAAGCGGGAGATCGGGACCGCCGGCTCCTTTGCCATCGTTGCCGTCGCCGGCGTCTTTGAGGGGCTTTTCAGTATCGGCGGACCGCTGATGGTGATCTACTTCCTGCAGCGCACCGAGGATACCCGCGAGTACCTCGGCACGCTCCAGTTCTTCTTTCTGATCATTACTGTCTGCAACACAGCGCTGCGCGTGGCGGAGGGGATCCTCCGGCCGGAACACTTTCCCGTGATCGCGCTCTGCTGCGCCGGCGTGGCGGCGGGATCTCTGATCGGCGGCCTCGTGGTGGACCGTCTGGACCAGAAGGTCCTGCGCCGGATCACCTATGCGGCCATCGGCCTGGCCGGTCTGTACTACCTGATCGCCTGACGGCTTATCTGCGGTACTTTTCTTCGCAGTACTTGCAGCGGTAAACTTCGTTTTCCTCGTCCGCGAGGAAGAAGACCTGCGGCAGCTCCTGCTCGATCTGCGAGATGCAGCGCGGGTTCCTGCACTTGATCACGTTGGTGAGCTTCGCGGGAAGAGAGAGCTTTTTCTTCTCGATGATTTTCTCGTTTTTGATCACATTTACGGTGATGTTGTGATCCACAAATCCGAGCACGTCAAGATCGATGTTGTCCAGGCCGCCCTCGATCTTGATGATGTCTTTCTTTCCCATCTTGCTGCTTCTGGCGTTCTTGATGATCGCCACCTGCACGTCCAGTTTATCCAGCCCCATGTAGCGGTAGATCTCCATGGATTTGCCCGCGGGGATGTGGTCCAGAACGATACCCTCTGTCAGTCCGCTGATGTTTAACATACCTTCACCTCCAGAAGCGTTGCGATGAGCGCCATGCGCACGTAGACGCCGTAGCGCGCCTGCCTGAAGTACGCCGCGCGGGGATCCGAATCGACCTCGACCGAGATCTCGTTGACGCGGGGCAGGGGATGGAGCACGAACATGTCCTCGGGCGCCAGCGCCATCTTCGCGCGGTCCAGGATGTAGCTGTCCTTCATGCGGATGTATTCTTCCTCATTGAAGAAGCGCTCTCTCTGCACGCGCGTCATGTACAGGATGTCGAGCTGCGGCAGGGCCTGCTCCAGGCTCACGACTTCCGTGTAGGGGATGTTGTTCCTCTCCAGAACCGACTCGCGCACATAGCTCGGGATCTTGAGCTCGGGCGGGGAGATGAGCACGAAGCGGACGTTCGCGTAGCGGGACATGGCCGTCATCAGGGAGTGCACCGTGCGGCCGAACTTGAGGTCGCCGCACAGGCCGATGGTCAGGCTGTCCAGCCGGCCTTTCAGATGATAGATGGTGGACAGATCCGTCAGGGTCTGCGTGGGGTGCTGGTGGCCGCCGTCTCCCGCGTTGATGACCGGGATCAGGGAGTGCGTCGCGGCGACGAGGGGCGCGCCTTCCTTGGGGTGGCGCATCGCGCAGATGTCCGCGTAGGAAGAAATGACGCGGATGGTGTCCGCCACGCTTTCTCCCTTGGAGGCGGAAGAGGAGTCCGCGGAGGAGAAGCCGAGGACGCTGCCGCCCATGTTGAGCATGGCGGCCTCGAAGCTGAGGCGGGTGCGGGTACTGGGCTCGTAGAACAGGGTCGCGAGCTTCTTTCCGTCGCAGATGTGTGCGTATTCCGAGGGGTTGGCCTCCATCTTTCCGGCCAGTGCCAGAAGGTCGGCGGTTTCCTCCACGGAGAGATCCATGGGGTTGAGCAGATGCCTGAGCATAGGGCGGTCCTCCGTAAGTTGATCTTTGTCTCATCATAACACAAACCCCCGAGGAAAAAAAGACACAGTTGCAGTTCGTCCCCTTGCGGAGGGCGTTTTTTGCTCGTATAATGGAGTCATGAAAATCGTCGTCTGCGGCGCGGGAAAACTCGGCTATGCCGTGATCGCCGCGCTCAAACAGGAAGCTAAATACGAGATCATCCTGATCGACCGGGAAGAATCTGTCCTGCGGGACGCCTGCAACGCACTGGACGTGCACGGCGTCTGCGGAGATGCCGCGGAGGAAGCCGTCCTTCGCCGCGCCGGCGTTCCGGATGTGGACCTTGTGATCGCCCTCACCGGTGACGATGCGGCCAATATCCGCAGCGCGTCCACGGCGGGGGCTCTTGGCGTGTACCACACGATGGCGCGGGTGCGCGAGCCCAACCACCGCAAGGAGGGCTCGATCGTGGCGCGCCACCTCGGGATTCGCCTGGTCCTCAACCCGGAGCGCGAGGCGGCCATGGAGATCGCCCGTCTGCTGCGCCTTCCCGCAGCGGTCTATGCGGAGACTTTTGCCGCGGGCCGCGCGGAGCTCGTGGCCTTCCGCGTCACGGAGAACGACCGCGTGCTTCTCGGGAGCTCCGTGGCCAAGGTGCTGCAGACGATCCACCTGCCGGTGCTGTTCGGCATCGTCGTGCGCGGAGAGGAGACCTTCATCCCGCGCGGAGATTTTTACCTGCAGGAGGGTGACCTGGTCTACGTGCTGGGGCAGCCCGGGGACATCATGGCCTTCTTTACGGCCATCGGAAAGTACGTCGGCAAGGTGGACCGCTGCATGATCATCGGCGGCGGAGAGATCGCCTATTACCTCGGGAAAGCCCTGGAGGGCATGGGCATCAAGTCCGCGATTATCGAGACGAATCCGGACCGCGTGGCGCTGCTGCGCGAGCTTCTCCCGGAGTGCGATATCATCCAGGGGGACGGCGCCAACGACCGCACCCTGCTGGAGCGCCACATCACCACGATGGGCGCCGTGGCGGCCCTGACCGGACGCGACGAACAGAACCTCCTGGTCGGCATGCACGCGGGACGCATGGGCGTGGCGCGCATTATCGCGAAGATCAATCGCAGCGGGTACCGCCGCATGGCCATGGACATGGGGATCGAGCGCATCGTGATGCCCCAGGAGATCATCGCGGAGCGCGTGATCGAATATGTGCGCGCCCTGCAGAACGGGCGCGACAGCGACCTGACAGCCATGTACCGGCTGGCGGCCGGCAAGGCGGAGGCCATGGAGTTCATGGTGGGCGAGGACTGCCCGGTGCGCGGGAAGCCGTTTTCCTCGCTGGCTTTCCGGGCCGGGGTGCTGGTGGCCTGCATCATCCGGGACAACGCCCTGATCATCCCCAGCGGAAACGATCACCTGGAGGCGGGAGACAGCGTGGTCATCCTGTCCAGCGGCGCTCACGCGGAGCGTCTCGCGGACGTGTTTGATATGGACTGACCGGGAAGGACCGGTCCGAAGACCCGAAAGAGTCCGTCCGGCGCGGACGGCTTAGGCTCAAGAGTTGCCGCGGATGCGGCAGAGGGAGGCTTTATGGAGAGAAAGGATCTGTTTCTTCAGACCAACGGAGAGCGCCTGCACGTCGCGGTGTGGTATCCGGACGGAGAGGTGCGCGCCGTTCTGCAGATCGTGCACGGCATGCAGGAGTACATCGGCCGCTACGCGGAGTTTGCCGGCTTCATGGCCGGACAGGGAATTGCGGTCGTCGGCCACGATCACCCCGGCCACGGCGAGACGGCGGAAGGGAAGCAGCTTGGTTTCTTTGCGGAAAAGAACGGAGACCAGCTGGTCCTGTCGTGCATGGCCGCGGTCACGGCCTACGCGCAGAAGACCTTCCCCGGCAAGCCTCTGTTCCTGCTGGGCCACAGCATGGGTTCCTTCTTTGCCAGATACTATCTGACCCGCCGCGGCGACGTCCTGAAGGGCGCCATCATCATGGGCACGGGCCAGCAGCCCAAGGCGGCCATCACGGCGGTCTGCAAGCTGGCGGAGGCGATCTGCGCCGCCAAGGGGCCGCGCCACTGCAGCAAGTTCATCGCGAATGCGGCCAACGGCGGCTTCAACAAGAAGTTCGAGGCGGAGGGCAAAAACGCCTGGCTGTCCCACAACGAGGAATCCGTCGCGGCCTACAACCAGGATCCGTTCTGCCAGTACATGTTCTCGGCCGGCGCCTACCGCGACATGTTCCACGTCATCAAGAAACTCTCTTTTGAAGAGGACATGGACCGCATCCCGAAGGATCTGCCGGTGCTCTTTGTTTCCGGCGCGGACGACCCCGTCGGCGATTTCGGCAAGGGGCCCAGAATTGCGGCGGACGCCATGCGCAAGTATGTGAACAGCGTGCAGCTCAAGCTCTACGACGGCATGCGCCACGAGATCCTGAACGAGCCGGACCGTCTCATGGTCTACGACGACCTGCTCGAGTTCATCGAAAAGCACATCTGATCGGGCAGCTTCGTGGCGCCTGGCAAGGGGCGCTGCAGACGCCGCAAAAATGTTCAGATCCGCTGTCCTTCCGGCCCTGAAACGGGGCCGGAGGGGCCGCTGACCCATCCGGCAAATCAAATCCGGTAAATCCATTAAGTCCATTCCGTTCCATCAAATCCATTCATTCCGACAAACATATCGAACACATTATAAACACACATCCGGCATTTTCTTCACATCCAACCTGTCCATCTCATTTCATCTGTTCGATTCGTTTGATTTTTTCAACGTATTCGACCCGTTCAATTCATTCAACCCAATGAACTTCGACCCATTCAAATTTATAAAACTTATCCGGAATTTTGATTTTTATGATGCTTCCGCAGCATATCCGAATCCTTCAGGTTTCCAAAACTTCCCAATCACCCGATCATCTCAAACATCTCAAACATTTCAAACTCCCCAATCATCTCAAACATCTCAAACACTTCAAACATCCCAATCATCCAAATCATCCCAGACATCCCATATACATTCGAACTGTTCTGAGGTATACGCCCGCGCTTTCCGGGTCTGATCCCGTTCACATCTGTTCTTCATTTCATCGGCACATCATCTGACACATCATTGAGCACATCATCATTCACATCACAAGGAGGAAACGCATGTATCAATTTGTTTACGGCGGGACGCTGTTCGGCGTCGACGGCCGTCTGATTCGCGTGGAGGCGGACATCTCGAACGGACTGCCTTCGTTTGAAATGGGAGGGCGTCTGTCCGCGGAAGTCAAGGAGTCGCGGGAACGCGTGCGGACGGCGCTGCGCAACTCCGGCGTCCATTTGCCGGCGCGGCGGATCTCGCTGAGTCTCGCGCCCGCGGATCTCCCGAAAAGCGGAACGGGGTTCGACCTCGCGATCGCCGTCGCCCTGCTGGCGGCGCTGGAACTGTTTCCCGAGGAGAAAAAACAGGACTGTGTATTTCTGGGAGAACTGGGCTTGTCCGGAGAAGTGCGCCCCGTGCGCGGTGTCCTGCCCGTGGTCTGTACGGCGCGCGACGAGGGCCTGACCACCTGCTTTGTTCCGGTGGAGAACGTGCGGGAGGCGCGGGCGATCCCGGGGATGCGGATCGTCGGCGTGAGCAGCCTGGACCACGCGCTGCGCGTCCTGAAAGGGGAGGCCGAAGGAGAAGAGCCTCCCGCGCAGGAGGAGGCGGCCGCGGAGCGCCCGGGAGATTTCGCCGACGTCGCCGGCATGCAGACCGGGAAGCGTGCGGCGGAGATCGCCGCGGCGGGAATGCACAACCTTCTGATGATCGGGCCGCCCGGCGCGGGAAAGAGTATGCTGGCGGGGCGCATCCCGGGCATCATGCCCCCGATGACGTGGGAGGAGCGCATCGAACTGACCAAGATTTATTCGAGCCGCGGTCTCCTGCGCGGGCAGGGGCTGATCGCGGAGCGCCAGTTCCGGTCGCCTCACCACACCATCACAAAGACAGCTCTGGCCGGGGGAGGCGTCGTCCCGCGTGCGGGCGAGGTCACCCTGGCGCACCGGTCCATCCTGTTCCTGGACGAACTTCCGGAGTTCGACCCGCATGTGCTCGAGGTCCTGCGCCAGCCTCTGGAGGAGAGGCGCCTCACGGTCTCCCGCAGCAGCGGCGTCTACACCTTTCCTGCGGACATCATGCTGGTTGCGGCGATGAATCCCTGCAAGTGCGGCTTTTACCCGGACCGCGGGCGCTGCAGCTGCTCGGAGCGCGACGTGCGCAAGTACCTGGGGCGCATCAGCCGGCCGCTTCTGGATCGATTTGACCTGTTTGTGGAGGTACCCCCGGTGCTGTATGAGCAGCTGCGCAGCACGGAGCGGGAGGAGAGTTCGGAGAAGATCCGCATTCGTGTGGCGGAGGCGCGGGAGAGGCAGATCGCGCGCCTGAAGGACAGCCACATGGTCTGCAACGCACAGATGGGGTCGGAAGAGGTCAAGGCGTTCTGCCGCCTCGGGAGCCGCGAGGAGAGCTATCTGGAGCAGATCTACCGCACCCTGGGGTTTTCCGCGCGCGGGTATACGCGCGTTCTCAAACTTGCCCGCACGATCGCGGACCTCTCCGGGAAGGACGAGATCGGAACGATGGAACTGTCCGAGGCGGTGTCTTTCCGCCGCGCCGGCGAGACCTTCTGGGGAAGGGGTGGCTGAGCGGAACGTGGAGGAATGCGGACATGAAAGAGCAGAACAAGAGAGCGCGAAACGAGGAAGGACAGGACATAGAAGAACAGGAAATGGAAGAACAGAACGTTGAAGGACAGGACACAGAGGGCAGGACACAGAGGGCAGGACACAGAAAGGCAGGACACGGAAGGAAAGGACACAGAAGGGAAGAAAGGCCTGCGGCAGATGAGAACACAAAACAAGGATCGGGAGGAGAGATGATATGACAAGAGAAGAGATCTTATACTTTCTCGCTTTCTGCGAGATTCGGGCCGAGAAGAAGCGGGACCTGTGGCGCGCCGTGCCGGACACGGGCGTGCTGTACCGGCTGAGCCTGCGCGAACTGCGGGAATTCGGCCTGACGGGGCGCGAGGTCGACGCCTGGAAGAAGCGAAAGCGCGACGACGCCGACTGGCGCCGCGAGTGGGAGAGCCTGCCCGACCGCGGCGTGCGCTTCCTGACGGAGGCGGACCCGGGGTATCCGGAGCGGCTCAAATTGATCTATGACGCCCCCTTTGGCCTGTTGTATAAAGGGGAACTTCCCTCGGACCGGCTCCCGGCCGCGGCCGTGGTGGGTGCCAGAAATTCCACGGCCTACGGGAGGGAGATGGCCCGCCGCGCCGGGGAGGAACTGGCGCGCCGCGGCGTCCAGGTCGTGAGCGGGATGGCCGCAGGCATCGACGGGGAGAGTCACCGCGGCGCCCTGGCCGCGGTCAAGGCGTTCCCGGACAGCGCGGGGACCTTTGCCGTCTTCGGGTGCGGCATCGAGGTCTGTTACCCGAAGGAGCACGAGGACCTGTACGCGACGATTCCGAACCGGGGCGGCCTCATCTCGGAACTGGGGCTTTTCACCGCGCCGCTTCCGATGCATTTCCCGATGCGCAACCGGATCATCGCGGGACTGTCGGACGTCGTCATCGTGGTGGAGGCGCGGAAAAAGAGCGGATCGTTCCTCACGGTGGACTTCGCCCTGGAGCAGGGGCGGGACGTGCGCGCCGTGCCGGGACGGCTCACGGATCCGCTCTCTGAGGGGTGTCATCAGCTGATCGCAGCGGGGGCCGGGATCGTGACCGACTTCGCGGAAGTGGCGGAGCAGCTCTACGGACAGGCCGCTCTGCGCTTCGTGGAGAAGACCCCGCGGCGGCGGGAAACCAGTCGCGCGCCGGCCGGAAAGGGCACAAATGCGCAGAAAGACGCCTCGGATGCGGCGTCCGAAAAACGCCGGAAGGAATTTGTTGACGGTCTTGCCACGCCGGAAAAACTGTTGTATAGTATTCTGGATTCCGGCCCGAAACAGAGAGACGAGATCGCCGCACAGTGCGCGCTTTCCGGCGCGCAGATCGACGCGGGCCACCTGACTCTGGAGATGCTCGGCCTGGCCGCGCGCGGGGACGGAAATATATATCGGAAGGTTTGAGAATACAAATGGCAAAGAATCTGGTCATCGTGGAGTCCCCGGCAAAGGTCAAGACGATCCGCAAATTCCTTGGCGCAAATTACGACGTGCAGGCCAGCGGCGGCCACGTCAGAGATCTCCCCAAGAGCTCGATGGGCGTGGACGTGGAACACGATTTTGAACCCAAATACATCACCATCCGCGGCAAGGGCGACACCCTTGCGATGCTGCGCCGGCAGGTCAAGAAGGCGGATAAGATCTATCTCGCGACCGACCCGGACCGCGAGGGAGAGGCCATCAGCTGGCACCTCGTGGAGGCCCTGCACCTCCCGGAGGACAGGACCAGCCGCATCAGCTTCCAGGAGATCACCAAGAGCGCGGTCCGCGCGGCCTTCAAGGCGCCCCGCAAGATCGACATGGATCTTGTGGACGCGCAGCAGGCGCGCCGCGTTCTGGACCGCATGGTGGGGTATTCCATCAGCCCGCTGCTCTGGGCCAAGATCAAGCGCGGTCTGTCCGCGGGCCGCGTGCAGTCCGCGTCCCTCCGCATGATCGCGGACCGCGAGGCGGAGATCGACGCCTTCGTGCCGGAGGAGTACTGGAGCATCACCGCACATCTGCGCGCGGAAAAGCAGCGCCGCGACATTGTGTTCCGCTACTACGGATCCGACAACAAAAAGACCGACATCCCGAACGAGACCGTCTGCCGCGGGATCCTCGCGGAGATCGAAAAGGAGACCTTCGTGCTGGCCTCGGTCAAGACCGGAGAGCGCATCCGCAAGGCCCCGCTCCCCTTCACGACCAGCACCATGCAGCAGGAGGCGGCCAAGCTTCTCGGCTTCTCCACCAGCAAGACCATGCGCATGGCCCAGCAGCTGTACGAGGGCGTGGAGATCAAGGGACAGGGCAACGTGGCCCTGATCTCTTACCTGCGTACGGATTCGACCCGCATCTCCGACGAGGCGGACGCCGCGGTGCGCGAGTACATCCGCACCCAGTACGGCCCCGACCACGAGGGAGGCAGGACCCAGACCGCGGAGAGCCAGGGACGCGTCCAGGACGCCCATGAGGCCATCCGTCCGACCAACGTCTCCCTGTCCCCGGTCAAGGTCAAGGAGAGCCTTCCCCGCGACCTGTTCCGTCTGTATCAGCTCATCTGGAAGCGGTTCGTCGCCAGCCGCATGGCCGACGCCCGCTACGATACCCTGCAGCTTCGCGCCGATGCGGGCCGCCATCAGTTCACGGCGTCCGGCAGCTCGGTGCGCTTCGAGGGCTTCCTCTCCGTGTATCAGGTGGAAGATGAGGAGAAGGCCATCCCTGCCTCCGGTCTGAAGGAGGGCGAGCCGATGATCTGCTCCGGCATCGAGGAGAAGCAGCACTTCACGCAGCCTCCGGCGCACTTCACCGAGGCCACGCTGGTCCACGAGATGGAGCAGAGCGGCATCGGACGTCCCAGCACCTATGCGCCCACCATTTCCACCCTGCTGGCGCGCCATTACGTCACCAAGGACGGCCGCAACCTCTTCATCACGGAACTGGGCGAGGCGGTGAACGACGTCATGCTCCAGGCCTTCCCGCACATCGTGGACCGCAAGTTCACGGCGGAGATGGAGAGCGAGCTTGACGGCGTGGAAGAGGGCAAGGTGCCCTGGAAGCAGGTCATCCGCGGCTTCTATCCGAGCCTGAAGGAAGACGTGGCCAGGGCGGACGAGATGATCTCGCACATCGACATCCAGGACGAGGTGTCCGACGTCACGTGTGAGCTCTGCGGGCGCAAGATGGTGTACAAGTACGGGCCGCACGGCAAGTTCCTTGCCTGCCCCGGCTTCCCGGACTGCCGCAACACCAAGCCGTATTATGAGCCGACGGATTCCGTCTGCCCCAAGTGCGGCGGAGAGATCCTGATCAAGAAGACGATGAAGGGACGTCGCTACTACGGGTGCAGCAATTATCCGGAGTGCGACTATATGTCCTGGCAGAAGCCTTCGGCAGATTAAAGCGCACAAAGATTAAAATTGTATTAAATTGACTGATAACTCTTGAAAAAAATAAGATTTTCGTGTTACCATGGGCATAACAACATCCGGAAGGGAGGTTTGCGCCCATGGGAATAGAATTGCTGGATAAAACCAGAAAAATCAACCGTCTGCTTCAAAATTCGCATTCCAAGAAGATCGTGTTTGGGGATCTGTGCCGTGTTCTCAGCGGGACGCTCTCTTCCCATGTCCTGGTCATCAGCCGCAAGGGCAAGGTCCTGGGCATCGGAGCGGCGCCGGAAGGCGGTCCCATCCCCAAAGAACTGCTGTTCGCGTCGGGAGACATGGTCGGAGAGCTCCTGAACGAACGCATGCTCAGTATTCTGTCGACACAGGAAAACGTCAACCTCGTCACCCTGGGCTTCTCGGTGGAGGACATGCGCGGCGTGCGCGCCATGGTCAGCCCCGTCTTCATCGCGGGAGAGCGCCTGGGCACCATCTTTATCTTCCAGTCGGTCCGCGACTATGACCTGGACGACATCATCCTCTGCGAATACGCCGCTGCCGTGGTCGGTCTGGAGATTCTCCAGTCGCTGCGGGAGGAGAGCGAAGAGGAGGAGCGCAAGATCAGCGTGGTCCGATCCGCCATGAATACGCTTTCGTATTCGGAGCAGGAGGCCATCTTCAGCATCTTTGACGAGCTCAGAGGCCGCGAGGGCATCCTTGTGGCGAGCAAGGTGGCAGACCGCGTGGGCATCACCCGTTCCGTCATCGTGAATGCCCTGCGCAAGTTCGAGAGCGCCGGTATCATCGAGTCCCGCTCCTCGGGTATGAAGGGCACTTATATCAAGATCACCAACGACTGTCTCCCGGAGGAACTGCGCAAAATGCGCGAGTGAGCCGGGCATCCATCCCGCCTGAGGGACCGCGGTATGGCTTCGGATAGAAGCCGCGCCGCGGTCCTTTTCCTTTCGAACAAATGTTCCCGACATCCCTTTACATCCGCAGGGGCATGTGCTATACTCGGTGCGGAAGCAGACGCAGGTCTCACTTCACTTCTCGCAGAGGATCACCATGGAATTCAAACTGCATTCGGACTACGCGCCCACGGGAGATCAGCCCGAGGCCATCGAGTCCATCGTCCGCGGCTTTCAGGAGGGAGAGCAGTTCCAGACCCTTCTGGGCGTCACCGGCTCCGGAAAGACTTTCACCATGGCCAACGTCATCGCCCGCCTGGGGCGTCCCACCCTGGTCATCGCCCACAACAAGACGCTGGCGGCCCAGCTGTACGGAGAATTCAAGGAGTATTTCCCGGAAAACGCGGTGGAATACTTTGTTTCCTATTACGATTATTACCAGCCGGAGGCCTACGTTCCCTCCACGGACACCTATATCGAGAAAGATTCCGCCATCAATGACGAAATCGATAAACTGAGACATTCCGCTACGGCGGCCCTCTCAGAGCGCCGGGACGTCATCATCGTGGCTTCCGTTTCCTGCATTTACGGCCTGGGCAGCCCCATCGACTACAAGAACATGGTGGTGTCGCTGCGCCCCGGCATGCAGGTGGAGCGCGACGCCGTCCTGCGCAAGCTGGTGGACATGCAGTACACCCGGAGCGAGATGGACTTCAAGCGCGGCACCTTCCGCGTCCGCGGGGATATTGTGGATATTTTCCCCGCGTACGAAAACGACCGCGCCGTCCGCATCGAATTCTTCGGGGACGAGGTCGACCGCATCCTGGAGATGGACGTGGTCACCGGCCGCCCCCGCGCCCAGCTGGAGCACACGGCCGTGTTCCCCGCGTCGCACTACGTTGTCCCCAAGGAAAAGATGGAGCGGGCCACCCACGCCATTGAAGAAGAACTGGAAGAGCGCGTGAAGTACTTCCAGAGGGAGGACAAGCTCCTGGAGGCGCAGCGCATCGCGGAGCGCACCCATTACGATGTCGAGATGATGCGCGAGACCGGCTTCTGCTCCGGTATCGAGAACTATTCCCGCCACCTGAGCGGCCTGGAGCCGGGCGCGCCGCCTTATACCCTCATGGATTACTTCCCGGAGGATCTCCTGATCTTTGTGGACGAATCCCACATGACCATCCCCCAGATCCGCGCCATGTACCACGGGGACCGCTCGCGCAAGACCACGCTGGTGGAGTACGGCTTCCGCCTGCCGTCGGCCCTGGACAACCGTCCTTTGAGTTTTGATGAATTCGAGGCCCACATCGACCAGATGCTCTTTGTCTCCGCGACGCCGGGCCCGTATGAAGAAGCCCACGAGCTCTCCCGCACGGAGCAGGTCATCCGCCCCACGGGGCTCCTGGACCCGGAGGTCACCGTGCACCCGGTGGAGGGCCAGATCGACCACCTCCTCGGAGAGATCCGCAAGGAGACGGACAAGGGCAACAAGGTCCTTGTCACCACCCTGACCAAGCGCATGGCGGAAGATTTGACCACATACCTGCGCGAGGTCGGCGTGCGCGTGAAATACCTGCACTCGGACATCGACACGCTGGAGCGGAGCGAGATCATCCGCGACATGCGCATGGACCTGTTCGACGTCCTGGTGGGCATCAACCTCCTGCGCGAGGGCCTGGACATCCCGGAGATCGGCCTGGTGGCCATCCTGGATGCGGATAAAGAAGGCTTCCTGCGCTCGGAGACGGCCCTCATCCAGACCATCGGACGCGCGGCCCGCAACGTGGGCGGCCGCGTCATCATGTACGCGGACACCATGACGGATTCCATGGCCCGCGCCATTTCGGAGACCAACCGCAGGCGCGAGATCCAGCAGGCCTATAACCAGGCCCACGGCATCACCCCGCGCTCCATCCAGAAGGCGGTGCGGGAACTCATCAGCATCTCCCGCGCGGCGGAACCGGGCGGCGTGCGCCCGGAGAAGGGGCTGGAATCCATGGATCAGAAGGAGCTTGGCAAGCTCCTGTCGGAACTCAGAAAGAAGATGAACGCCGCGGCGGCGGAACTCAATTTCGAAGAGGCTGCCGTGCTGCGTGACCAGATGATCGAAGTCAAGAAGCAGCTGGAAGGCTTCGGGGACAACACATGAAAGAGAAGCAGTACATCCGCATCCGCGGCGCGAACGAACACAACCTGAAAAACCTCAGCGTGGATATCCCCCGCAACGAGCTCGTTGTCCTGACCGGCCTGTCCGGTTCGGGCAAGTCCTCGCTCGCTTTCGATACCATTTACGCAGAGGGCCAGCGCCGCTACATGGAATCGCTCTCGTCGTACGCCCGCCAGTTCCTCGGCCAGATGGAAAAGCCGGATGTGGAGAGCATCGAAGGCCTCTCGCCGGCCATCTCCATCGACCAGAAATCCACCAACCACAACCCGCGTTCCACGGTGGGCACCGTCACGGAAATCTACGATTACCTGCGTCTTCTCTACGCGCGCATCGGCATTCCGCACTGCCCGAACTGCGGCCGGGAGATCCGCCGGCAGACGGTGGACCAGATGGTGGATCAGATCCTTCGTCTTCCGGAAGGGACCCGCCTGTCCCTTCTGGCGCCGGTGGTGCGCGGCCGCAAGGGCCAGCACGAAAAGGTGCTGGAGCAGGCCCTGCGCAGCGGCTACGCCCGCGTCCTGATCGACGGCCATCTGTACGACCTCTCGGAAGAGATCAAGTTAGAGAAGAACATCAAGCACGACATCTCCATCGTCGTGGACCGCGTCGCGGTCCGTCCCGGCCTGGAGAAGCGCCTCTCGGATTCGATCGAGACAGCCCTGGCCGCGGCGGACGGCCTCATGAACGTACAGATCGAGGGCGGAGACCTCCTCACCTTCAGCGAAAACTACGCCTGCCCGGACTGCGGCATCAGCATCGAGGATGTGGAGCCCCGCAGCTTCTCCTTCAACAACCCCTTCGGCGCCTGCCCGGTCTGCGCCGGTCTGGGCTACAAGATGGAGTTCGACCCGGACCTTCTCATTCCGGACGGTTCGCTCAGCCTGAGCCGCGGCTGCATTGCCGTGAACGGCTGGCAGTCCGCCATGGACCCGGGGAGTTTTTCGCACGCCATTCTCGTAGCTCTGGCCAAGGAGTATCAGTTCTCCCTGGACACCCCGTTTGACGATTATCCGGAGGAGATCCGGGACCTCCTTCTCTACGGAAAGGGGAGCCGTCCCATCAAGGTCCCCTACCGCGGCACCCGCGGCGTGGGCGTCTACGACGTCACCTTCGAGGGCCTCATCCGCAATGTAGAGCGCCGCTACCGCGAGACCTATTCGGAGAGCGGAAAGGCGGAGTACGAGTCCTTTATGCGCTTCACGCCCTGCAATGCCTGCGGCGGACAGCGCCTCAAGCCCTCGTCCCTCGCGGTCACGGTGGGCGGGAAGAACATCTACGAAGTCACCCAGTTCCCGATCCGGGAGTTCCGGGACTACCTGGAGAACCTGGACCTCGGTCCCACGCAGCAGGCCATCGGCGCCCAGATTCTCAAGGAGATCAAGGCGCGCGCGGGCTTTCTGGTCAGCGTCGGACTGGATTATCTGTCCCTCGGCAGAGCGGCGGGATCGCTCTCCGGCGGAGAATCGCAGCGCATCCGCCTCGCCACACAGATCGGGTCCGGCCTGGTGGGCGTGGCCTACATCCTGGACGAGCCGAGCATCGGTCTGCATCAGCGGGATAATGACAAGCTTCTGGCCACGCTGCAGCGCCTGCGCGACCTGGGCAACACGGTGATCGTCGTGGAGCACGACGAGGACACCATCCGCGCGGCGGACACCGTGGTCGACATCGGCCCCGGCGCCGGCGCGCACGGAGGAGAACTCGTGGCCGTCGGCACGGCGGAAGACCTGATGAAGAACCCGCGCTCCATCACGGGGGCCTATCTGTCGGGCAAAAAGAAGATCCCCGTGCCGGAAGAGCGGCGCGCGCCCCAGGGGTGGCTCACCGTCAGAGGGGCTGCGGAAAACAACCTGAAAGACATCGACGTCCGGTTCCCGCTGGGCGTGTTCACCTGTGTCACGGGCGTGTCCGGCTCCGGCAAGAGCTCCCTCGTGAACGAGATCCTTTTCAAATCCCTCGCCAGAAAGCTCAACCGCGCGCATACCATTGCCGGGAAGCACAAGGGCATCGATGGGGTCGAGCAACTGGACAAGGTCATCGCGATCGACCAGTCGCCCATCGGAAGGACGCCGCGTTCCAATCCCGCGACCTACTGCGGCGTGTTTGACATGATCCGCGACCTCTTTGCCGCCACGGCGGACGCGAAGGAGCGCGGCTACAAGAAGGGCCGCTTCAGCTTCAACGTGAAGGGCGGCCGCTGCGAGGCCTGCGGCGGAGACGGCATCCTCAAGATCGAGATGCACTTCCTGCCGGACGTCTACGTCCCCTGCGAGGTCTGCCACGGCCAGCGCTACAACCGCGAGACCCTGGAGGTGCGCTACCGCGGCAAGAACATTTACGAAGTTCTGGAGATGACGGTGGAAGAGGCCCTGCCGTTCTTTGAGCACGTGCCGGCCATCCGCCGCAAGATCCAGACCCTCTACGACGTCGGCCTCTCGTACGTGAAACTGGGCCAGCCCTCCACCACGCTGTCGGGAGGAGAGGCACAGCGCGTGAAACTCGCCACGGAGCTCTCCCGCAAGAGCACAGGAAAGACCATCTATATCCTGGACGAGCCGACCACCGGCCTGCACTTTGCGGATGTCCACAAGCTGGTGGAGATCCTGCACCGCCTCACGGACGGCGGGAACAGCGTCGTCGTGATCGAGCACAACCTGGACGTCATCAAAACGGCGGACTATATCATCGATCTCGGCCCCGAGGGAGGAGATATGGGCGGCACCGTGGTGGCCGTCGGCACGCCGGAAGAGATCGCGCGCGTTCCGGAATCCTACACGGGACAGTATGTGCGCCGCTACCTGCCGAAGGCATGACCGGCAGGCGGGCCTTACCCTGGGTGAGGCCCGCCTCTCTGGAAAACCGGGAAGGCAGGAAGCCTGTTTCTGCCTGTTTTCTCTGCACCGGTCCGGCATGCGTCGATGCGGCATTTGGCATAAAGCGCTGCCTGCTGCGTTCGGATTCCCATCTCCCCGGAAGACGGGCAAAAGGAAAGATGCTTGCGTCAGTCTCCGTTTTATGCTAAAACAGGTGCGTGACGTTTCGCCTGCGGCTTCTGCCGCGTCTGGATTCTTTTCCGTTCATCTGTGGCCCGCTTCGGGCCGTGCCAAGAAGGAGCAAATATGAGAGAGAAACTGGAGAGCCTCCCGCTTTCCGAACTTCGCGAGATCGCGAAGTCGAAGGGGATTCGCGGTGTGACCACCAAGAAGAAGGCAGATCTGATCGAAGAACTGCTTGCCCTGGGAGAAGAGAAACCGAAGCCCGCCATGCCGGAAGAACTGCAGGCTCTCAGTTCGGACGAGACTGCGTCCGGTATCCTGGAGGTCATGCCGGACGGCTTCGGCTTCATCCGCTGCGAGAATTACCTCCCCGGAGAAAATGATATCTATGTTTCGCCGTCCCAGATCCGCAAGTTCAATCTGAAGACGGGAGACTTCGTCACGGGTCCGCAGCGTGTGAAGACCGGGACCGAGAAGTTTGCGGCCCTCCTGTATGTGGACAAGATCAACGACCAGCCCAACGTCGTGGCTCAGAGGCGCCCCAACTTCGAGGATCTTACCCCGATCTTCCCGAATGAACGCATCCACCTGGAGACCGCGGGAGGAGAGGTGTCCATGCGCGTCATGGATCTGCTTGCCCCCATCGGCCGCGGCCAGAGAGGCATGATCGTTTCCCCGCCCAAGGCTGGCAAGACCACGATTTTAAAGCAGGTCGCGCGCGCTATCACGAAGAATCACCGTGACATGCACCTCATCATCCTGCTGATCGACGAGCGCCCGGAAGAGGTTACGGACATCAAGGAGTCCATCGAGGGAAGCAGCGTGGAGGTCATCTACTCCACCTTTGACGAACTCCCGGAGCATCACAAGCGCGTCTCGGAGATGGTCCTGGAGCGCGCGAAGCGCCTGGTGGAGCACGGCAAGGACGTCGTCATCCTGCTGGATTCGATCACCCGTCTCGCCCGTGCCTACAACCTGACGGTCACCCCGAGCGGCCGCACGCTCTCGGGCGGTCTGGATCCGGCGTCTCTGTATATGCCCAAGCGCTTCTTCGGCGCCGCCCGCAACATGCGGGAGGGCGGAAGCCTCACGATTCTTGCCACGGCCTTGGTGGAGACCGGGAGCCGCATGGACGAAGTCATCTTCGAGGAATTCAAGGGCACCGGCAACATGGAGATCGTCCTGGACCGCAGGCTCTCGGAACGCCGCATCTTCCCCGCCATCGACATCCTGAAGTCCAGCACCCGCCGGGACGACCTTCTCCTCACGCCGGAAGAGAAGGAAGGCGTGGACAAGCTCCGCCGCGTCATGACCACGCTCAAGTCGGAAGAGGCGGCCGAGCGCATCCTGGATCTGTTCGGGCGCACCCGAACGAACCGCGAATTCCTGGAGATGGTCAAAAAGATGCATTTCTGATCCTCACGGGAAAGACGTGTTTCCGGCCATCTCGTTTACGTAAAAAAGTTCTTGCAAAAGACAGTGCCTTGTGCTATAGTAGCAAAGCTTGTGATGGTTGGAACCATCAAAAATCGGCGTAGAGGAGTAAAGACATGAGAGAGGGCATTCATCCGAAATATTATCAGGCCAAGGTGACCTGCAACTGCGGCAACGAGTTCGTGACCGGCTCCACCCGCAAAGAGATCCACGTGGAGATCTGCTCCAAGTGCCATCCGTTCTACACGGGTCAGCAGAAGGCGGCGCAGGCTCGCGGACGTATCGAGCAGTTCAACCGCAAGTACGGCATCAAGACCGAAGCGTAAGAAGGCTGCACAGGCTGAGGGGTTTCTCCTCAGCCTTTTTTTCTATACCCGGGCCGTTTCTGTCCGGACTGCAAGAGAGAATGATATGAAATATTCCGGTATCGGCGGTCAGGCCGTGCTGGAGGGCGTCATGATGAAAAACGGTGCGGATTACGCCGTGGCCGTGCGCCGTCCGGACGGAGAGATCGAGTGCAAAAAAGATCATAAAGAGGGCATCCTCCAGCGTCATCCCGCGCTGGACAAGCCTTTGATTCGCGGCAGCCTTATCCTGGTGGATTCGATGGTGCTGGGAATCGACACGCTCAACTATTCGGCTTCGTTCTATGATGAGGAGGATCCCGCGCCCTCCAAAGAGAAGGAGAGCTCCCTTCCCATCGCCTTCGCGGTGGCGGCCTCGCTCCTTCTTGTGATCGGCCTGTTTATTCTGCTCCCGTCGTTTCTGTCCCAGCTTCTGGGCAGGGTCGTTTCCTCTCGGCCGGTGCTCGCGGTTTTCGAAGCCCTGATTCGTATCGCCCTGTTTGTCGGCTATGTGGCCGCCATTTCCCTGATGAAGGACATTCGCCGCGTCTTCATGTACCACGGGGCGGAGCACAAGTGCATCAACTGCGTGGAGCACGGCCTTCCGCTCACGGTGGAGAACGCCGCGAAGAGCTCGCGCTTTCACAAGCGCTGCGGCACCAGCTTCATGATCGGCGTGATGATTCTGAGCGCCGTGTTCTTCATGTTCCTGCAGTTCGATTCGATTCTGCTGCGCCTGGTCACGCGTCTGATTCTCATTCCCGTGATCGCCGGCATTTCTTATGAATTTCTTCGCCTCGCGGGGAGCGGGGACAGTGTGCTCACGAATATTCTGAGCCGGCCCGGCCTCTGGATGCAGCGCCTGACCACCCGCGAACCGGACAGCGATATGCTCGAGGTCGCCATCACGTCGGTGGAGGCTGTGTTTGACTGGAAAGCCTATCTGAAGGAGAACTTCGGCGAGGACGCCGTCAGCGCCTGCGAAGGCCCTTCCTGCCCGGGGCTGTGATGACGCACCGGGAATGCGTGGCGGCGGGGACCGCTCTTTTGGAGAAGGCACAGGTGCCAGAGGCGGCGCTTGACGCCCTCGAACTCTACCTTTACGTGACCGGGATGTCCCGCGCCTATTATCTGATGTACAGAGAGGATGCCGCGCCGCAGACGGCCGCGGACCGCTATGCGCAGCTGATCGAACTTCGCGCATCCCGCGTCCCGCTCCAGCACATCACGGGAGAGCAGGAGTTTTACGGCCGCGCGTTCCATGTGAGCGGAGACGTCCTCATCCCGCGCCAGGACACGGAGGTCCTGGTCGAGACGGTGCTGCAGGACGTGCGCCGCGGCGTATTCGGAAGTGAAAGCCGTGCGGCCGCAACAGAGATCCCTCAAGGGCGCGCAGCCGAAGATGCGCCGGCGGAGTCCCCCCTGCGAATCCTTGATCTGTGCACCGGTTCGGGCTGCATCGCCGTGACACTGGCTTTGGAGACCGGCGCCAACGTGACAGCGTCGGATCTTTCGCCGGCCGCGCTCCGCGTTGCCCACGGGAACGCTTCCGGCCTGGGCGCACGTGTCACGTTCCTTGAGGGAGACCTCTGGGATGCCCTCCCGGAGGATGCGGGCCCGTTCGATATCATTGTGTCCAATCCGCCCTATATCCGCGCCGCGGAACTGGAGGATCTCCAGCCGGAGGTACGCGATCACGACCCGCGCATGGCGCTGGACGGAGGGGAGGACGGGCTTGTCTTTTACCGCCGCATCGCGGCCGGAGCGCCGGCATATCTGGCGGATAACGGCCGGCTTTATGTCGAGATGGGCGCGGAGCAGGGGCCGGATGTGGAGGCCCTGTTTGCCGCGGCTGGCTTTTCTGAGATCAGGACCGTCCGCGACCTTGCGGGACTGGACCGCGTGGTCTGCGGCGTCAAGAGGTGATCGGAATGTTTGAACAGTGTGAAGGCGTGCTTCGCCGCTACGACGAGGTCCTCCTGGAGCTTGGAAGCCCGGAGGCCGCCGCAGATCCCGGCCGGTTCCGCGCCCTCATGAAGGAGCAGGCGGAACTCACGCCCGTCGTGGAGGCCTATCGCGATTTCAAGCGAGCGGAGGAAGCCATCGCCGGGAGCCTCGAACTCCTGGACGCGGAAAAGGAAGAGGAACTGCGCGAACTGGCGCGGCAGGAGCTTGCCGAGGCCAAAGAGAGGAAGGCGCAGGTGGAAGAGCGCCTGAAGATCCTGCTGCTCCCCAAAGACCCGAACGACGATAAAAACGTCTTCGTGGAGATCCGCGCGGGCGCGGGCGGGGACGAGGCGGCGCTGTTTTCCTCCGACCTCTACCGCATGTATACCCGCTATGCGGAGCGCAGCGGCTGGAAAGTCGAACTCGCCAGCGTGAGTGAGGGCGCCCTGGGCGGCTTCAAGGAGATCGTGTTCATGATCTCCGGCCAGGGGGCGTATTCCAAACTGAAATATGAGAGCGGCGTCCACCGCGTCCAGCGCGTGCCGGAGACGGAGAGCGGCGGAAGGATCCACACCTCCACGGCCACCGTGGCCATCATGCCGGAGGCGGAAGAGGTGGACGTGCAGATCGACCCGAACGACATCCGGTTTGACGTGTTCCGGTCCTCCGGCAACGGCGGACAGAGCGTCAACACCACGGATTCGGCCGTGCGCCTGACGCATCTCCCGACGGGAATCGTCATTTCCTGCCAGGACGAAAAGAGCCAGCTCAAGAACAAGGATAAGGCCCTGAAGGTCCTCCGCGCCCGCCTCTACGAGCGCGAACTCGAGAAGAAGCAGGCCGAGGAGGCGGAAAACCGCCGCAGCCAGGTGGGCACCGGGGACCGGTCGGAGAAGATCCGCACCTACAATTTCCCGCAGGGACGCGTGACGGATCACCGGATCAAACTCACACTGTACAAGATCGACCAGATCATGGACGGGGACCTCGGAGAGATCCTGGAGGCCCTGATCTCTGCCGACCGCGCGGCGCGGCTTGCGGGCAAAGACGCAGAAAAAAACAGTTGAAATACCTGTGACGTTATGTTAGACTATCGTGGCTAGGTTTTTGGCAGGAGGAAAAAATGAAGACGACTATCGCTGTTATTCTGACTATTATCCTGGTTCTGGTTTGCATCGCACTGGTCGTGACCGTGCTGCTTCAGGAAGGTAAGAACGCCGGTCTCGGAAGCCTCGCCGGCATGAACAATACCGATACCTATTGGGGAAAGCACAAGGCGCAGACGCTGGAAGGCCGTCTGGAAAAGATGACCAAGGTCCTTGTCGCAGCGTTTATGATCATCGCCCTGATCCTGAACCTCAAATTGCTGCACTGATCAAACGAGGCTGCCTGCGGGCAGCCTTTTTTGCTTTTTGATACAGGCTGCGGAAAGGAGATTTTCGCGGAGAGAATATGGGAAAAGACAGCGTCAAACTGATCGCGAACAACAAGAAGGCCTACCACGACTTCTTCATTGAAGATACGTACGAGGCCGGGATCGCCCTCGCGGGAACGGAAGTCAAGTCCCTGCGGCGCGGCAACTGCAGCCTGAAGGAGAGCTTCGTCCGGATTTCGAAAGAGGGAGAGGTCTTCATCGAGGGCATGCACATCAGCCCCTACGAGCAGGGCAATATCTTCAACAAAGATCCCCTGCGCGTGCGCAAACTCCTGCTCAACCGCGCGGAGATCCGCAAACTCGGGGCCGGCATCCGGGAAAAGGGATACACCATCGTGCCGCTGCAGGTGTATTTCAAGGGGAGCCTCGTGAAGGTCCAGATCGGCCTGGCCCGCGGCAAGAAACTGTACGACAAACGCGATTCCATCGCAAAGAAAGACGCGCAGCGTGACATGGAGCGCGCGCAGAAAGAGAGGGAGCGGGGATGAAGAGACACATGTTCAAGGTACTGGCACTTATGCTTGCGGTGATGCTTCTGGCCGGCTGCGGAAAGACGCCCGCGCCCACGACCACGGCGGCTCCGGAAACGACGGCGCCCGCATCCACGGCCCAGGAGACGGAGACGCCCGGAAGACAGGTCCCGGACACGGAGACGACCGAGCCGGAGACCACGGAGCCCGCGGCAACCGAGCCGGAAAGCACGGCACCGGCCACGACCGAGGCGGAGCCCGTCGTCGAAGCTGCGCTCCCTGCCCTGTTTACGCAGACCGTATATGACTACTCTTTTGACGGCAACAGAGACGTCTTCCTGGCGGAGTCGTATTACGGGCTTGTTTCCCTGTCGGAGCAGAGCGCGAAGGACTATCCGATGCTCGCGGCTGCCATGAAAGCGGAGAAGGACGAAGAGGCGAAGCGCAAGGAAGAGTTCCTGCAGAATTTCAATTCCGGTGCCAAGTCTCAGTATGAAGAAGACAAGGAGAGCTTCCGCAAGAATTATCTGCACGGGGACGTCCTGGTCCGCCGCGCGGACCGCAGGATCGTCAGCTTCCTCTACGATGAGGACGTCTATTACGGCATGAAGCACCGGGAGCGCTATATGACCGGCGTGAACTTCGAGACCCAGACCGGAAAGCGCCTGGATCTCCGCGACGTCGTGACCGATGTGGACAAGCTGGGCCAGCTGATCTATGACGAGCTGAAGATCTTCTACGGCGACGGCGTGTATGAGGACCTCAAGGCATCCGATATCGACTGGAGCCGCCTGAAGGAGACGGCCTGGACCCTGGATCCGTACGGAATCACCTTCTATTTCGGCTACCGTGAGCTGACCGAATACAGCGCCGGCAACCCGACCGTGACCCTGTCGTTTGCGGAGCATCCGGATCTGGTCAAAAAGGAGTATCAGGAAGCCGAGGAACAATACTGCGTGGAATTCTCCGTTGACCGCCCCATGTATTTCGATCTGGACGGCACCGGCACGCCGGACATCATCGGCGTGGAAGGCCAGGAGAACATGGACGGCGCCTTTGAGACCCTCAGCGTCCTGGTGAATGGTCACTGGTATGACAAAGACGGCTTCTACGCCTATAACCTGAATCCTGTCTTTGTCCACACCGGCAAGGGCAGAAACTACGTCTACGTGCACACGGCCTCCGATAACGACTATCAGACCTTCGAGAACTTCAAGGTCGAGTCGGGCACGACGGGCTATCTGGGAACCACGTCCTGCGGCTGGCACTACGAGATGCCTTCGGACGCCAGTCTTGGTTACCTTCGGAGCGTTCTGACGGATCCGAGGGCGTTCGTCCTGGATACCCGGACGGATCTTCTGAGCACGATCAACGGCACCTGCCCGTATTACGTGGATTCGAACGGCAGGCCGAAGACGGACCAGACCTGGTATGACCTGAGCTATACCCTCACCTTTACGGCCAAAGCCGATGTGCCTGTGACCCTGGTCACGAAGGAAGGCAAAAAGGTCGGAGAGGGCGTCGTTCCGAAGGGCACAAAGCTGGGCTACGTCCGCACCGACGACAAGAGCTGGGGCGATTTCATTATTTCCGAGGGAGGCCCGATCTCTGACGTGGCGTATGACTACGTGCGCGTGGATGTGGAGATCCGCGACTGGACGAAGTACGTGAACAACGTGGATATTGAAGAACTCTTCGACGGCATCATGTTTGCCGGATAAGAGAAAAGAGCAGAGAAGGAAACAGGGACGGGGACGGCTGAAAAGCCGTCCCCGTCCCTGGTTGCTCTCCGCGAGCGAAGCGGGTGGAGGTTGCATGAGTCAAATCGAACACAGCGGCCGCGCACTTTGCTGCGCGGCCGCGTAGGAACGATTTCATTCTGTCGGGCGTGCAAGCCGCCCATCGGCACAGCCGATTTCTAATGGCGGCTTGCTGTCCGCGAGCGAAGCGAGTGGAGCTGAGGGGAATCGAACCCCTGTCCGAAAGCCCATCCACCCCGGTTTCTCCCATCACAGTCTCCGATTTGACATTCCCTCTGCCGCACGCCCGAAGACAGGCTTACGGTTTCAGTAGCTTCATCTTTTCGTCTTACGCCGCAAAGCTTAGGCGAAAGCGTGCCTCACCGTTCATGATGCCGGTGACCGGTGGGGGTGAGCAGCCCCGGGCCGACAGCTGCCCTTAGGCAGCGAGCGCAAACTGATTGTTGGCGTTTAAGTTTAAGTTCCGTTTTTTATCGTGGCCACGGTCCACGGATGGCTTCCAGAGATTCCGAACCCCCGTCGAAACCAGTACAGCCCCCTGTACTGTCGAAACGATGTTCGCTGTGATAGTATAGCAGAAAACCCGGAAAAGTCAAATATCCTCAAATCCTGCGCGGCGGACCCGTGAAAAATGCCGGCGTTGACTTCGTGGATACAGAAGCCCGCGGTGCCGACAGCCGGGGAGAGTGCGCCGACGTGCAGAGATCGCGGCGGCCCCGGCCGCAGACGGCACCTGGAAAACGTGAAAACGGCCGCATCCTGCGGGGATGCATCGGGAATCATGCCGATGTCTTTTCTGCACGAATTCGGAGAGCGGATTCCGGGGAGCCGGGGGGCCGGAAAAAAGTATAAAAAAATCCATGAGAAAAGTGGTTGACATTTGTCTGGGGGGTTGTTATAATCGCATGGCACGATGCGTGACAGGAGCAACAGCGAGGCGTGGCTCAGTTTGGTAGAGCGCTGCGTTCGGGACGCAGAGGTCGCAAGTTCGAATCTTGTCGCCTCGATTGTATGGCCAGTTGGTCAAGGGGCTAAGACGCCGCCCTCTCACGGCGGAAACAGGGGTTCGATTCCCCTACTGGCTATGAAGAGCAGGAACGAAGGTTCCTGCTCTTTTCCTTTGCTCCGGCAGGCCGCAGCGCGGAAGTGCTTTTCGCGCCGTCTCCGTCACCGGATCCGATAGAAAAATGCAGGGATATCCCTTCGGGGTAAGAACGCTTCCGTGCGCCGGCTCCGTCGCCGCACAGAGCGGCATCTGCGCTGCATTCCGCCGCCGCCCGGGCCGCTTTCTCTTTTTCAATAAAAAAGTACTGGACATTTGCTTTGCTTTATGTTAATATCCCACCGTAACAGATGGGACCTCGGAAGTGAGCCGGCAGCGGCTCACTTCTTTTATGCCGTTTGCGCGTGCGCGCGGCCGGAAAGGAGAGCCGTTTGGCAAAGAGAGAAGAGATCGAGGCCAGGGCCGAAGAACTGCTTCTGCCCGTCGTATCGGAATACGGCCTGGAACTGGTGGATGTGGACTACGTCAAGGAAGGTTCGGACTTTTACCTGCGCGCCTACATCGACAAGCCGGGCGGCGTGACCATCGGCGACTGCGAGACCGTGAGCCGCGCCTTTGACCCCATCCTGGACCGCGAGGACTTCGTCCCCGGCGCGTACATCTTTGAGGTCAGTTCCCCGGGGCTGGGGAGGCCGCTCAAAAAGGACAAGGATTACGCCCGCGCCGTCGGTCAGAAGGTCGAAGGAAAGCTCTTTATGGCCGCGGACGGCATCAAGGCCTTTGAAGGCACCCTCACGGAGTACACGGCGGACACCCTGACGGTGGACATCGAGGGAACGCCCCGCACGTTCCGCCGCGCCGACATGGCGCTCATCCGCCTCGCATTTGATTTTTGACGCACCGTTCGTTTGACACCATAGCGACAGCCAGCCCGCACCGCGGGATAAGAAAAGGAGGACACCGGAAAAATGGCAGCGAGAAAGACCAAGAAGGAGGAGCCGCAGGAGAGCCTGCTTGACGTTCTTCTGGTACTGGAGAAGGAGAAGGACATCAGCCGCGACGTCATCTTTGACGCCATCGAGAACTCTCTGATCACGGCCTGCAAGCAGCACTTCGGCAAGGCGGACAACGTCCGCGTGGAAATGGACCGCGAGACCGGCCAGTACCATGTGTTTGCCGACAAGGAAGTCGTGGAGGAAGTGGAGGACCCCGCCCTGCAGATGTCTCTGGACGAGGCAAAGGCGATCGACCCGAGATACGTCCTCGGCGACATCGTCCCGATCGAGGTGCGCTCCAGGGATTTCGGCCGCATCGCCACCCAGAACGCGAAGAACGTCATCCTGCAGAAGATCCGCGAGGAAGAGCGCCGCGTCATGTTCGATGCCTTCCACGACAAGGAGCGCGAGGTCGTCACCGGTGTGGTGCAGCGCTACCTCGGCCGCAACATCTCCGTGAACCTGGGCAAGGCCGATGCCATCCTGAGCGAGAACGAGCAGGTGCGCACCGAGCACTTTGAGCCCACGGAGCGCATCAAGGTCTACATCCTCAAGGTGGAAGACACCACCAAGGGGCCGCGCATCCTGGTGTCCCGCACCCATCCCGAACTGGTCAAGCGCCTGTTCGAGAGCGAGGTCACGGAAGTGGCGGACGGCATCGTTGAGATCATGGCGATCTCCCGCGAGGCCGGCTCCCGCACCAAGATGGCCGTCTGGTCCAAGGACCCGAACGTGGATCCCGTCGGTGCCTGCGTCGGCGTGAACGGAAGCCGCGTGAACGCCATCGTGGACGAGCTCCGCGGAGAAAAGATCGACATCATCAACTGGGATGAGAACCCGGCCATTCTGATCGAGAACGCCCTGAGCCCCGCGAAGGTCATCGTGGTCATCGCGGACGAGGACGAGAAGACCGCACAGGTCATCGTGCCGGACTATCAGCTCTCGCTGGCCATCGGCCGCAGCGGCCAGAACGCCCGCCTGGCGGCCCGCCTGACCGGCTACAAGATCGACATCAAGAGCGAGACGCAGGCGCGCGAGTCCGGTCTGCTGGATGAGATCGGCTACACCGATGACATGAACGCGGACTACGCCGGCTACGAGGAGTATTACGAGGGCTACGACGATACGTACGATCAGGAGCCCGCGCAGGAGACGGAAAGCTAAACCATACGGGAGGTACCCGGGTGACTGCTGTAAAGAAGATTCCGATGCGCCGCTGTGTCGGCTGCTCGGAGATGAAAGAGAAAAAAGAACTGCTCCGTGTCCTCCGCACGCCGGAGGGAGACATCATTCTGGACACGGCGGGACGTCAGAACGGCCGCGGCGCGTATCTGTGCAAAAACGCGGACTGCCTGAAAAAGGCCAGGCGCTCGAAGGCGCTGGAACGTTCTCTGGACGCCGCCATTCCGGAAGAGGTCTACGAGCGGCTGGAAAAGGAGATGACGGATCTTGCCGAGGGATAAGGCGCTGTCGCTCCTCTCGCTCGCGGCCAAGGCCGGACGGGTCAAAAGCGGAGAATTCATGACGGAACGCACCGTCAAAACTCACGCCGCCGTGCTCGTCATCGTGGCAGGGGATGCGTCGGACAACACGAAAAAGCAGTTTCGGGATCTTTGCAGACATCACCGCGTACCCATGGCTCTGTACAGCACAAAAGAAGAGCTGGGGCACAGCATCGGGCGGGGCGAGAGAGCCTCGCTGGCCGTGACAGACCCCGGCTTTGCGGAAGGACTAAAGGGTTTAGGCCTGCATTTGGAAGACGAAGGGAGACCGTATGGGAAAAAAGAGAGTATATGATATTGCAAAGGAGCTGGGACTGTCCAGTAAGGACGTCCTGGAATTGTTAAAGACAATGGGGCATGAACTGTCCTCGACTTCGAGTTCCGTGGATAACGACGTGGCCGATCAGCTGAAGGCCGCGATCGTCGGCGCCGCGAAAAAGGCATCCGCGCAGAAACCGGCGGAGCCGAAGACGGAGGCCCCCAAGGCGCCGGCCGCGGAAAAGCCCGCTGCTGCAAAGCCCGCTGCGCCCGCGCAGAAGGCCGAGCCGGCGCAGCCCGCACCCGAGAAGGCGCCGCAGGGCGCTGCCCCGGAGAAGCCCGCAGAGCCAGTGAAGAAGCGCGTGTCTGTGGTGTTCCGTTCGCAGAACGCCGGTTCGAACCGCGGCGGAAGACCCGGCCAGGGAGGTTACGGCAGACCCGGTCAGGGCGGCTATGGCAGACCCGGCCAGGGTTACGGCGGACAGGGCCAGCGCCCGGCCCAGCAGGGAAGACCCGGACAGGTCAACCCCGGGCAGGCGAACGGCCGCAGACTCGGTATCCCGCAGGGAGCCCGCTCCGTGGAGGAAGTGGAGGCCGAGAAGCGCCGTCGCATCCTGCAGGAGAAGAAGGAGGCCGAGGAGCGCGCTGCGGCGGCAGCCGCGAAGCGCGAGGCAGAGCTGGAAGCGGCCAGAAAGGCCGCGGAGGAAGCCGCTGCCCGCGAGGCCGAACAGAAGAAACAGCAGGAGGCTGAGGCCGCCGCAAAGGCCGCGAAGTCTGCGGAGTCCGAGAAGCCCGCGGAGCCCGTGAAGCCTGTGGAACCCGTGAAGCCTGCAGAACCTGTGAAGCCCGAAGTGCCCGTGGAGCCTGAGATCGTCATCCCCCGCATGACGGAGGAGGAGAAGGCGGAACTGGCGCGTCTGGAGGCCCAGAAGAAGGAACAGGAGCGCCTCCGCGAGGAGGCTGCCCGCCGCGTGGCGCTGATGCGCGCGCAGGAGGCGGAGGCCAACCGTCCGAAGGAGTCCCGCGAGCGCACGCCCCGCACGCCCGGACAGGGCGGCTACAACCGCGGCGGTCAGGGAAGGCCCGGCCAGGGCGCGCGTCCCGGCCAGGGAGGTCCCGGACAGGGCGGCTACAGCCGCGGCGGACAGGGAAGGCCCGGCCAGGGCGGCCCCGGACAGGGCGGCTATAACCGCGGCGGTCAGGGAAGACCCGGTCAGGGCGCTCCCGCGCAGGGTGGCGCCCCCGCAGGCGGTGCCGGCAAGGGCGGCGGAAAGCGCTCCGACAGCAAGAAGAAGGATTACCGCAAGGACGACCGCTTCAACAAGGAAGAGGTCGGCAAGAACGGCAAGCGCCCGAACAAGGCTGATTTTGTCCAGCAGCGCGCGCAGGAGAAGGTGGAGCCTGAGATCAAGGTCATCGTGCTTCCCGAGTCCCTGACGATCAAGGAACTGGCGGACAAGATGAAGCTGCAGGCGTCCGCCATCGTCAAGAAGCTCTTCCTGGAAGGCAAGATCGTGACCATCAACCAGGAGATCGACTTCGAGACCGCGGAGAATATCGCTCTGAGCTACGACGTCCTAGTGGAAAAGGAAGAGAAGGTCGACGTTCTCGCGGAGCTCCTCAAGGACGAGGACGATCCCGAGGAGACCCTGGTCGAGCGTCCGCCCGTCATCTGCGTGATGGGTCACGTCGACCACGGCAAGACCTCCCTTCTGGATGCGATCCGCAAGACCAACGTGACCTCCCGCGAGGCGGGCGGAATCACGCAGCATATCGGCGCCTACATGGTGGAGATCAACGGAAGGAAGATCACCTTCCTGGATACGCCCGGACACGAGGCCTTCACGGCTATGCGTCTGCGCGGCGCCCAGTCCACCGATATCGCCGTTCTGGTCGTTGCCGCGGATGACGGCGTCATGCCGCAGACCGTGGAGGCCATCAACCACGCGAAGGCCGCCGGCGTCGACGTCATCGTCGCCGTCAACAAGATGGATAAGCCCGGCGCCAACCTCGACCGCGTGAAGCAGGAACTCTCCGAACACGAACTGGTGCCGGAGGACTGGGGCGGATCCACCGTCTTCGTGCCTGTTTCCGCCAAGACCGGCGAGGGCATCACGGACCTGCTGGAGATGATCCTTCTCTCCGCGGACGTGCTGGAGCTGCGCGCGAATCCGAACCGCAGAGCCAGAGGCCTTGTGCTTGAGGCCAAACTGGACAAGGGCCGCGGCCCCGTGGCCACCGTCCTGGTGCAGAAGGGTACCCTCCATGTGGGCGACAACGTGGCTGTCGGTTCCTGCTACGGCAAGGTCCGCGCCATGATCGACGACCAGGGACGCCTTGTGAAGCAGGCGACGCCCTCCACGCCCGTGGAGATTCTGGGCCTGTCCGACGTCCCCGGCGCCGGCGAGGTGTTCGTCCAGACCGAGAACGACAAGGAGGCCAGGAGCTTTGCCGAGACCTTCGTGCGCGAGGGCAGAGAGAAACTTCTGGAGGAGACCCGTGCCCGCATGAGCCTGGACGACCTCTTCAGCCAGATCCAGGCCGGCAACCTCAAGGAACTCAACCTTGTGGTCAAGGCCGACGTGCAGGGTTCTGTCGAGGCCGTGAAGCAGTCCCTGACCAAGCTTTCCAACGACGAGGTCGTGGTCAAGGTCATCCACAGCGGTGTCGGCGCCATCAACGAATCCGACGTCACCCTGGCCAGCGCTTCGAGCGCCATCATCATCGGCTTTAACGTCAAGCCCGACGCGACGGCCCGCGGAATCGCGGAGCGCGAGAAGGTCGACGTGCGTCTCTACAACGTGATCTACCAGGCCATCGAGGACATCGAGAACGCCATGAAGGGCATGCTCGATCCGATCTACGAGGAGCAGGTGATCGGCCACGCGGTCGTGCGCCAGACCTTCAAGGCCAGCGGCGTCGGCACCATCGCCGGTTCCTACATCCTGGACGGCAAGTTCCAGCGCAACGCGAAGGTCCGCATCAGCCGCGGCGGCGAGCAGATCTACGAGGGCGCCCTGACGTCCCTGAAGCGCTTCAAGGACGACGTGAAGGAAGTGAACGCCGGCTATGAGTGCGGTCTCGTCTTTGACAAATTCAACGATCTGAAGGAGGACGACACCATCGAGGCCTACATCATGGTGGAGGTCCCCAGGTAAGCCCGAAAGGAGTTTGCCATGCGTAAAAACAGCGTAAAGAACGTCCGGATCAACGCGGAGGTGCAGCGCGCCCTGTCGGAGATCATCCGGACCGAAGTGAAGGATCCGCGGATCGACCCCCTCACCAGCGTCACGCTGGTGGAGGTCGCCCCGGACCTGAAGACCTGCAAGGCCTATATCAGCGTGTTGGGCGGAGAAGAGAGCGGGAAGGAAACCCTGGCCGGTCTCAAAAACGCGGCTCCCTTTATCCGGAGCCTTCTGGCGCGCCGGATCAACCTGCGCAACACCCCGGAGATCCGCTTCATTCTGGACACCTCGATCGCCTACGGCGTGCGGATGACCAAACTGATCGACGATGCCGTCGCGCAGATTCCGGAGCGGGAGGAAGAAGATGAAGAGGCTTGACGACATCCTGTCGGGAGCGGGCCGCATCCTGGTGACCGGACACGTCCGCCCCGATGGTGACTGTGTGGGCGCCTGCCTTGCGGTGCGCGCCTACGCCGCCGCGGCCTTTCCGGAGGCGCAGGTCGACGTGTGTCTGGAGCCGTTTTCGCCGACCTTTGATTTCCTGAAGGGCTCCGGAGACGTCATCGCCGCCCCGGAGGGAGCCTACGACCTTGTCCTGGTGCTGGACGCCAGCAGCTTCGACCGCATCACGGAGAGCGCCGTTCCTGCCTTTCAGACGGCCGGCAGGACCTTCTGCATCGATCATCATGTGACCAACACGATGTTCGCGCAGGAGACCCACGTGGAGGCGGAGGCCAGCTCCACCTGCGAAGTCCTCTTCGGACTGATGCGGGAGGACCGGATCGACGCGGAGATCGCGCGCTGCCTGTATCTGGGAATCGTGCATGACACGGGCGTCTTCAAGCATTCCAACACCGGGGAGCGCACGATGCGGATCGCCGGGCGTCTGATCAGCCTTGGCGCCGTGCCCGCACGGATCATCGACGACACGTTCTACGCGAAGACCTTCGTGCAGAACCGCCTCCTGGGCAGGGCTCTTGTGCGTGCGCAGCTTTTCTGCGACGGCGCGATCGTCTGCTCCTGGATCTCGAAGGAGGATCTCGATCGCGAGGGCGCCGGGAGCCAGGACATCGAGGGCATCATCGACCAGCTGCGCGTCACGCAGGGCACCCGGATCGCGGTGTTCCTGTACGAACTGGCGCTGAATGAATGGAAGGTGAGCCTGCGCGCGAACGACACCGTGGACGTCGCTGCCGTCGCCGCGGAGTTCGGAGGCGGGGGCCACGTGAAGGCGGCCGGCTGTTCCCTGAGCGGTTCGCTCAATGACTGCGCGAATACGCTTCTGGAGCGCCTGGCGCAGGAAGTGTAAAGGAGAAGCCGTTTGAACGGGATCCTGAATGTGTATAAAGAGCAGGGATATACCTCTCACGACGTCGTTGCCCGTCTGAGAGGTATTCTGCATATGAAAAGGATCGGCCACACGGGGACGCTGGATCCGATGGCGGAAGGCGTCCTTCCGGTCTGTGTGGGCTCCGCGACCCGTCTGAGCGAATTCCTGACGGAGAAGGAGAAGACCTACGAGGCTTCGGCCGTCCTGGGGCGGGAGACCGACACGCAGGACGCCACCGGACAGATCCTGCGCGAGCGTCCCGCGGAGGCGGCTCTCGTCACGCGGGAGATGCTGGAGACGGCCCTGTTGTCTTTCCTCGGAGATTACGACCAGATTCCGCCGATGTACTCCGCCCTGAAAGTGGACGGGAAAAAACTCTACGAGCTGGCCCGCAAGGGGAAAGAAGTGGAACGCGCGCCGCGCCGCGTGCGGATCGAACACATCGAGCTGCTTTCCGCGGACCTTCCCGCCTTTTCATTTCGCGTGACCTGTTCCCGCGGGACCTATGTGCGCACCCTGTGCGCGGACCTGGGAGACAGGCTCGGCTGCGGGGCGGTGATGTCGTCGCTTCTGCGCACGCAGAGCGGGACCTTCTCATTGGAAGAGTCCCGTACGCTGGCGCAGATCGAAGCGGCCGTAAAAGAAGACCGTCTGGGGGACATTCTGCTTCCGGTGGAATATCCCTTCCTGGGCCGCGCCGCGGTGCATGTGCGCGGCGACGGAGAGAAGTATCTGCAGAACGGGAACCCGCTGCGCCCGGAACACGTGGACGCCTTCCCGCAGAGCGGTGAGGTGCGCGTGTATGACGCTTCGGGGGCGTTTGCTGCCCTGTACCGCACCGATGCCGAACGCGGCCTTCTGTGGCCGGTCAAAATGTTTCTGGACAGAAGATCATGAGAATTTACGCGGACTATCGCGAGGTCCCGGAGGGAATTCCCTCCGCGGTCACGCTTGGAAAATTTGACGGCCTGCATCTGGGCCACCGGCTGCTGATGGACCGCCTGCGGGCGGCCGGGGCGCAGGGCCTTCGCACCGTGGTGTTCACGTTTGCTGGCCCCGTGGGCGCAGCGGCCGGAGCCGCGCCGGTTCCGGTGCTCCTCACGCGGGAGGAACGGCGTCTGCTTCTGGAGGACTGCGGCGTCGATGTCCTGATCGAGCAGAACTTCGCTGCGGTCAGGGACCTCGAGGCGGAGGACTTCCTGGCCTGCGTCTTAAAGCAGCGGCTCGGGGCCGAGCGCATCATCTGCGGTGAGGATTTCCGCTTCGGAAAACGGCGCGCCGGCGATGCCGCCATGCTGGAGAGGCTCGCGGAGCCGATGGCGTATGCGGCGGAGGTCTGCGAGAAACTGCGCGACGAGGGAGAGGAGGTCTCCTCGACCCTGGTGCGGCGCCTGGTCGCGGAGGGACAGATCGAGCGCGCGGCGCGGCTTTTGGACGGCGGCTATCCGGTGTTCGGGACCGTGGTGCACGGGACGCGCCTGGGACACGTTCTGGGCACGCCCACGCTCAACCAGATCCTGCCTTCGGATAAACTCCTGCCGCCGAACGGCGTCTATCTTTCCCGCGTGTACGCGGACGGCGCCTGGCACCGCGGGATCACCAATATCGGCACCAAGCCGACGGTGTCGGGAGAGGGCCGGCGCGGAGCGGAGACCCATCTGCTGGATCCGGTGGGAGAGCTGTACGGACAGGAGATCCGCGTGTATCTGCAGGCCTTCCTGCGCCCGGAGCAGAAGTTCGCGGACATGGAGTCCCTGGCTGCGCAGATCCGCTGGGACATCCGGGCCGCGCAGGCCATGCTGGAAAAGGCGGACTGAGGGACTGGAAACATATCTGTAACAACTCATCGGAGCATTCAGGTGAAAAACCCACGGGATTCGTGGGTTTTTCGCGTTATATCCGGTCAAAACGATGTCATACCGCGAGGGTTGACAAATGTTTGCCGCAATGTTACAATGCGCCTGTAACAATTCGTAACATTTTCGTAACAACACTTGAGTGTTTTCGTTTAGTTTATGAGAAAAGCCTTTTTCAAAATTTCAGCACTTCTTCTGGCCGCCAGCGTGTCCGTGACTTCGCTGGCCGCTGGTTTGCTCCCGAATTCCGCGGTTTCTGCGGATGATTCCTCTGTTACCGTCTCGAGTTTTTCCGCGGCTGAACTGGGCGCTGCTCTGGCCCAGGAGAGTTACTATGCCTCTTTCGGCTCCGTCGCGGTGGAAGAGAAGGCGTCCCGTTCCGGCATCACCGGCACGCTGAGCCGTTTCTTCCGCGCATATACGAGCGGGGCTGTGGAAGAGGAAGTCACCCGCGCGCTGGACACCCTCACCTCTGACGAGGCCAGACAGGAGCTCGAGGCCAAGACCGCCGTTGTGGATTCCTACGAGAACCTCGGCATCGCCCGTCCGACCGGCTACCTGAACGTGCGTCAGAAGGCGGATTCGTCCGCGAAGATCATCGGCAAGATGCTGCGCAACGCCGCCTGCGAGATCGTGGGAGAGAGCGGCAACTGGTACCAGATCGAATCCGGCTCCGTGAAGGGCTACGTTTCCAAGGACTTCATCGTCACCGGAGAAGAGGCCCGCGAGATCGCCCTGGAGCACGTGGAGCACCGCGTCATCGTCACCAGCAACGGAAACCTGAACGTGCGCCAGGAGCCGTCCACGGATGCCAAGATCGTGGATAAGGTCGCCGAGAACGAGCGTTACGACGTCGAGGAATCCCTCGAAGGCTGGATCAAGATCCATGTCGGCGTGAACGAAGACGGCAAGGACGTCTACGGCTACATTTCCTCCGAATTTGCGGACGTGCGCTACTGCCTGGCCGAGGCGGTGGAATTCACCCCCGTCTCCGCGAAGACCAAGCTCCGCACGGATCTCGTGAACTTCGCGATGCGCTACCTTGGAAACCGCTACGTGTTCGGCGGCACCAGCCTGACCGGGGGAATCGACTGTTCCGGCTTCGTCATGCGGATTTACGAGCACTTCGGCTACAGCCTGCCGCGCACCTCCGCGGAGCAGGCGAAGATCGGCCGCCGCATCAGCTCCTCGCAGATGCAGCCCGGAGACCTGATCTTCTACACCTACGGCAGAGGACGCATCTGCCACGTCGCGATGTACATCGGCGGCGGGAAGATCATCCATGCGGCCAACTCCAAGAAGGGAATCATCATTTCCCGCTGGAACGCGAGCACCCCGGCCCGCATCATCTCGGTCATCCGCGACTGACCGGCTCAAGGAACAGAGACCACGCCCGCGGCGCACTGCCGCGGGTTTTCTTTTTGCCCGAAAAATGTTGAAAAATCGCGAAAAATTTGCTTGCATGGGCAGAGGCCCTGTGCTATATTGGAAAGGCTGAAAATACGCACGTCTGCCGACTTTCGAACGGTGCCGCTCTTTGGTCGATCGAGGGGATGGGGGCAGGCGGAAGAAAAAACCGAATGGAGGTAAAAAATATGAGCGTAGTTTCAATGAAGCAGCTGCTGGAAGCGGGCGTGCACTTCGGTCACCAGACCCGCCGCTGGAATCCCAAGATGGCTCCCTACATCTACACGGAGCGCAACGGGATCCACATCATCGACCTGCAGAAGTCCGTGGGCATGGTGGAAGACGCCTACAAGGCGGTCGCTCAGATCGTCGCTGAGGGCGGCACCATCCTGTTCGTCGGCACCAAGAAGCAGGCGCAGGACGCCATCCAGACGGAGGCGGAGCGCTGCGGTATGTTCTATGTGAACCAGAGATGGCTGGGCGGCATGCTCACCAACTTCAAGACCATCCAGAGCCGTGTGGACCGCCTGAAGGCGATCGAGCGCATGGAAGTGGACGGCACCTTCGACGTCCTGCCCAAGAAGGAAGTCGCCGCTCTCGAGAAAGAGCTCGAGAAGCTGGAGAAGAACCTGGGCGGCATCAAGGAGATGAAGAGACTCCCCGACGCCATCTTCATTGTCGACCCCAAGAAGGAGCGCATCTGCGTGCAGGAAGCGCACACCCTGGGTATCCCGCTCATCGGCATCGCGGACACCAACTGTGATCCGGAAGAGCTGGACTACGTCATCCCCGGCAACGACGACGCCATCCGTGCGGTCAAGCTGATCGTCTCCAAGATGGCCGACGCCGTGGTGGAGGCCATGCAGGGCGAGCAGTTCGGCGATGCCCTTGTCGAGGCGGAAGAGATGACCGCTCCCGAGGAAGCGGGAGAAACCGCAGAGGAGGAAGAGTAATATGGCAGCGATCACAGCAGTAATGGTGAAAGACCTGCGCGAGGTTACCGGCGCGGGCATGATGGACTGCAAGAAGGCCCTGACCGCCACCGAAGGCGATGTCGAGAAGGCCATCGACTGGCTCCGTGAGAAGGGCCTTGCCAGCGCGCAGAAGAAGGCCGGCCGCATCGCAGCGGAAGGCGTCGTGACCACCCTGGTCGCGGAAGGCGAGAAGAAGGCCGTCGTCGTGGAAGTCAACGCGGAGACCGACTTCGTTGCCAAGAACGAGAAGTTCCTCAGCTACGTCGCCGACGTCGCTGCCCAGGCCCTCAAGACCGAGGCTGCCGATATCGAAGCCTTCATGGAAGAGGCGTGGGAGAAGGATCCGTCCCTGACCGTCCGTCAGGAGCTGTCCGAGCAGATCTCCGTCATCGGAGAGAACATGAACATCCGCCGTTTCCAGAAGGTGGAAGAGCCGGAAGGCCTCGTGGTGTCCTACGTCCACGGCGGCGGCAAGATCGGCGTCCTTGTGGACGTGGCTTCCGACGTTGTGAACGACGCCGTGCGTGAGATGGGCAAGAACCTGGCCATGCAGATCGCGGCCCTCAAGCCCCTCTACACCACCAACAAGGAGATCAGCGACGAGTATAAGGCCCACGAGATCGAGATCCTGCGCGCGCAGATCGAGAACGATCCCAAGATGGCCGGCAAGCCCGCCAAGGTCATCGAGGGCGCCGTCATTGGCCGCCTGAACAAGGAACTCAAAGAGATCTGCCTGATGGACCAGACCTACGTCAAGGCCGAGGACGGCAAGCAGTCCGTCGCCGCCTACGTCGCCGAGGTCGCCAAGGCCCAGGGCGCGAACATCGCCGTGAAGGGCTTTGTCCGCTTCGAGACCGGCGAAGGCATGGCCAAGAAGGAAGAGAACTTCGCGGAGGAAGTCGCGAAGCAGATGCGGAAGTAAGACGAAGACGATCCTTCGTGTCTGCCGTCGGTCTTTGACCGAAAAAAGAGATAAGAGTGGCTCTCCATCTCCGGATGGAGAGCCTTTTATTGTGCCTTCGCTCTCCCGAAAACGCGATAAGCAGCCCTTGCCGCGGCGCTTTCTGTACAAAAGCGGCCCAGAGTCGCGGTTTCGGCTTTCATAACTAAAAAAATAGTACTTTTTTTCGTTTTTGTCTTAACAATTAGACATTCTTTTGGTAGTATTGTCTAAAATGACGCATGCCGAGCGCAGGAAGCAGTTCCAAGCGGCGGCTTGACAGCTGCTGTACAGCGAAGCATTCGCGTACGGCATCGACACATGAGGAGGATGTGATTATGAACTATGCTGAAGAATCCTTGCGTCTTCACAAGGAGTGGCAGGGCAAGATCGAAGTGATCTCCCGCGTTCCCGTCAAGACGAAGGAAGACCTCTCCCTTGCATACACCCCCGGTGTTGCGCAACCCTGCCTGGAGATCCAGAAGGACATTGACAAATCCTATGAACTGACGCGGCGTCACAATATGTGTGCGGTCATCACGGACGGCACGGCCGTACTCGGTCTCGGCGATATCGGTCCGGAAGCCGGCATGCCTGTTATGGAAGGCAAGTGCGTGCTGTTCAAATCCTTTGGTGATGTGGACGCCTTCCCGCTCTGCGTCCGCACGAAGGATGTGGATGAGTTCGTCAACGCTGTGGCCCTGATCGCCGGTTCCTTCGGCGGCATCAACCTCGAGGACATCGCGGCCCCCAGATGCTTTGAGATCGAGCGCAAGCTCAAAGAGAAGACCGACATCCCGATCTTCCATGACGACCAGCACGGCACCGCGGTCATCACGCTCGCCGGTCTGTACAACGCTCTGAAGGTCGTCGGCAAGAAGAAGGAAGACGTCAAGATCGTCACCTCCGGTGCCGGCGCTGCCGCGATCGCCATCGTGAAGCTGCTCCTTTCCGCGGGCTTCAAGCATGTCACCATGTGCGACCGCAAGGGCGCGATCTACGAGGGCAGAGACGGCCTCAACTGGATCAAGGAAGAGATGGCGAAGGTCACCAACCTTGAGAAGAAGGCCGGAAGCCTTGCGGATATGCTTGTCGGCGCGGACGTCTTCATCGGCGTTTCCGCTCCCGGTACCGTCACGACCGAGATGGTCAGGACGATGAACAAGGATGCCATCGTGTTTGCGTGCGCGAACCCGACGCCCGAGATCTTCCCGGATGAGGCGAAGGCCGGCGGCGCCGCCGTCATCTCCACCGGACGCAGCGACTTCCCGAACCAGATCAACAACGTCCTTGCGTTCCCGGGCATCTTCCGCGGTACCTTCGATGTGCGCGCAAGCGACATCAATGAAGAGATGAAGATGGCTGCCGCGCACGCCCTGGCAGATCTGATCTCTGACGAAGAACTCAGCGCTGATTACATCATTCCGTACGCGTTCGATCCCAAGGTCGGCCCCGCCGTGGCCAAGGCGGTGGCACAGGCCGCGATCGATTCGGGAGTGGCGAGAATCAAGCCTTGAGGATACTGCATCGCAGCTGAAACCTGTAAACCGCAATCGTAACCTGGGCACACGTGCCCGCAATCAACCAAAAAAAGAGGAGTAATATGAGCGAGAAGAAACAGTTCAAACTTTTCAACCTGCCCTGGCCGATGTTCGTTTTCATTTCGATCATCGTCCTGATCTCCGCCTATATCGGTGTCCTTCCTGTCGGTATGGCCGGCTGTTTCGCCTTCATGATCGTCCTCGGTACCTGGCTGGACCTGATCGGCAACAAGACGCCCATCATCCGCAGCTACTTCGGCGGCGGCGCCATCGTGATCCTGTTCGGTGTCGCCCTGCTGCACTATTTCCACCTGCTTCCCGAGATTGTCAATGATGCCCAGGGCAACGCGACGGGCTACATGCAGTTCTGGAAGAGCTTCGACCTCGTCGGCAGCATCAACACCTTCTTCAAGCCGACCGGCGCCTTCCTTGACTGGTATATCGCCGCGCTGATCACCGGCTCCATCCTCGGCATGAACCGCACCCTGCTGATCAAGGCCGCGTCCCGTTACTTCCCGGCCATCTTCGGCGGCCTTATCCTCGCGTTCGCCCTTTGCGCCGGTGTTGCGGCGGTCATGGGTTACGGCGCTGTGAAGGCCCTCCTTCTGATCGCCCTGCCTATCATGGGCGGCGGCATGGGTGCAGGCGCGTCACCGCTCTCGAAGATCTTCGATGCCTCCGGCACCATGACGGCTGCTGAGGCTCTGAGTGTCATGACGCCCGCTGTTGCCATCGGCAATGCGCTTTCCATCGTGATTGCCGGTCTGATCGTCAAACTGATCTCCAGCAAGACCTGGAACGGCCAGGGCCAGCTGATGCAGGCCGGCAGCGTCGATCCCAAGGAACTCGAGATCAGCCCCGAAATGCAGGCGAAGAGAGATAAGCTCTCCCTTGCCAACATGGGCGTCGGCCTGCTTGTCTCCGGTACGTTCTTTGCCTGGGGCTTCATCTGCAGCAACATCTGGGCCGCGATCTTCCCGAAGGTCACGATCCACGCCTACGCCTTCATGATCATCACGGTTGCCATCTTCAAGATCGGCGGCTTCCTTCCTGAGTGGATCGAGATCGCCTGCTATCAGTGGTTCCAGTTCATCATGAAGAACCTCACCAACGTCCTGCTCGTCGGTATCGGTCTCTGCTACCTGGATATCGGACAGGTCGTCAACAGCTTCTCCATCACCTACCTGATCCTCTGCGGCGTGACCGTTCTCGGCGCGTTCTTCGGAGCCGGCTTCATCGGCAAGTTTGTCGGCTTCTATCCGGTGGAAGCAGGTATCACCGCCGGCCTCTGCATGTCCAACATGGGCGGCACGGGTGACGTCGCCGTGCTTTCCGCGGCAGACCGCATGGAGCTGATGCCTTTCGCGCAGATCTCCTCCCGTCTGGGCGGTGCCATCATCCTGCTGCTCGGCTCGCTGATGCTCTCGATCATGGGAGGCATGCTGTAAAAAATCGGCTGCTTCAGGCGCCCCTTTGCGGGGCCTGAAGTGAAGTAAGACGCAGCAGGTTTGCCGCCATAAGCTGTCCCCCTGTCAGGCACGGAGGCTTATGGCGGCACCTTTTATGAATTTGTCCGGAAGCGCTGCTGCCGTCTGTCGCAGGTCAGACGACCGGGCGTCGGCCCCGGACGAGGCGTCTGCCAAGGAAGAGAGGTTGGACAATATGTGGGAAAAAGCCGGACATTGTATCGGGTGCGGTGCCGGAGAGGAGAAAGCCAGGCTTTACGATTTTCACGTCCTGACGGTCCGTACTCTGGCTGTCAGAGATCTGGACCGTCACAAGAAGGTGCAGTCCCTCGGCGATTTTGCGGACTTCGCGGTCTGTGAGGGGTGCGCGGCCAAACGGCTGGCAAAGGACCTGTCGCCCCTTCGTGCGGCGTCCCGCTCCCTGATCGGATTCGGCATTGTCCTTGTTCTGGGCATCGCCCTGCTTCTGGTCGACTTTCTCGTCCTGAACCGACAGCTGGTATTCCTGATGCTGGGCGCCTTTGCCGTCATCTGCGGCGTCCTGGGACTCGTTTCCAAGTGGAAGGACGCATCGGAGCGAAGCGAAGAGCTTCGGAAGATGGGAGAGAAGGAAGCCCTGTACGAGGAAGCGTGGGAGGAACTGAAGACCCATGCCCCAAAAAGGACAAGGATATCGACCTGACCTACATTCCGGTCGACCAGAAGACGATGCAGCGCAAGAACGGGGATCTGATGATCCTTTACGACCTCCTTCCGGAGATCGCTCTGCAGGCGTATGACCGGGTGCACCGGGAATACAGCATGAACCGGTGACCGGCAGAAAAGGATTCATAACGCAGAGGAAATAGTTTTTTATCGGCATCCCTGCGGAACCATGGCCTTTCCGGCCCGGTTCTGTTCTTCACACAGCCGGCGCACGGAGGACAGCTGCGCCGGTTTTTCACAGGAGAAAGGAGGAGACGCATGCGCCTGGACAGGTTTCTCGCGGAGGCCGGAAACGGCACCCGGAGCGAGATCAAAAAGAGCGTACGCGCCGGTGACGTTGCCGTCAACGGCGTCATCGAGCGCGATCCGGGCCGTCATGTCGATCCGCAGACGGATGCCGTCACCGTGCGCGGCAGAGCGGTATCGCTGGAGCTTCTCCGGTACTTTCTCATCAACAAGCCGGCCGGTGTGGTCACGGCCACGCAGGACAAAAACGCCGGGACCGTGCTGGACCTCATTCCGGCGGAGCTGCGCCGCGGCCTCTATCCCGTGGGGCGGCTGGATAAGGACACGGAGGGTCTGCTCCTCCTGACGAACGACGGCCCCCTGGGTCATGGACTGCTGTCGCCGCGCCGTCACGTGGAAAAGACCTACGCCGCGGTGCTTCGCGTCCCCCTCACGGTAGAGGCGCAGGCGCGGCTTGCGGAAGGCGTGGACATCGGCGATGAGACGCCCACCCTGCCCGCCTCGGTGCAGGCGACCGAAGACGGCTGCCTTCTGACCATCCGCGAGGGAAGGTATCACCAGGTCAAGCGGATGATGCTGGCCGTCGGGAACGAGGTGCTGCATCTGCGCCGCGTCTCCATGGGCGGACTCGTTCTGGATTCGGACCTTGTTTCCGGCGGGTACCGGCCCCTCACGGAAGAAGAGGTGCGCGGCCTGTATGAGGCTGCGGGGATGCCGTTTCCGGACACATAAGCGGCCCGGTTTGGTGATCGAGTGCGGCACCGCTTTTCTGCTGAAAGGGGCGCGGCGCCGCAGGTTCCGGCAAATGCAGCGCATGCGCCGTGGACCGGACGGACAGACAAAAGAAAATAACGTAAGGCGAGGATATCATCCATTCGGTCTGTTCCCACGGATACGGAATCACGCCCGCCTGCGGCATCACGGTCGACGTGGAACCTGTCCACGAGATGGAAAAGGTCCTGTTCGCTTCGGATGAGCTGACCGGCCTGATCTGGGCTTCGGCCCTGATGCGCCCCTCAAAGAGCACCAAAGACATGGAACTCAAGTCGCTCAAAAAGAAGTACAAGAGCAAGGGGTTTGCCGCGGGCGTATCGCGCGAAGTGATCGAGCGCGGCGCGCAGATGCTCGGCTGGGATCTGGACAGGCTTCTCGAGATGACGCTGCGGGCGATGGCCGCCTCCGAGGATGCGATCGCCGCAGAAATGGCCGCTTACGAGGCGTGAGGACGGTATCGGACGATCGTCTGACCGATGCGGAATGACGCGGCGGACATGGGGCCTGACAAGGCTCCGGGAGAGCCGTCCGGAGGCCCGAAAAACCAACTAGATATTGCGCTTTTGCGGGAAAATACCACAACTTATTGTTGTGGTATTTCTTATGTTATGTTATACTGACAAGGAATGTCGGAACAAACATTCTTATTTGTGTACGAATAAATCCGGCTGAGTCCCGCAAAAACATCCGATGCGGGCACAGGCCGAAGATCGATCTCAAACCGGAGGAATCAAGTGGCAGAGAGAAAGAAAACGTCCGCGGGAACGCGCAGCACGTCGGGGAAGGGTGGAACGGCCGGAAGGTCTGCCGCCTCTTCTTCGCGCACGCGCACCTCGCGCACGGCCGGAAAACGCACTGTGCCTGCAGAGAGGCCGCCCCGCATCGAGCCGCAGAGGAGCGGCCGTACCCGCACGGAGCGGGCGGCCGAGCGGGAACCCCGCCCCACGCTGCGGGAGGAATATGAGGGATCCTTTATTCCCAGGGAGATCGTGCTGCTGATCGCATTTGCGGCCGCGGTACTTCTTGTGCTGAGCAATTTCCATCTGTGCGGAAAGATCGGAGACCTGCTGTATTCCGTGATGCACGGTCTGTTCGGCATCTTCGGGTACCTGTTCCCTGTGCTGCTGTTCGGCATCGCCTTTTTCCTGGTGGCCAATCCCCGCAGCATCAAGGCTAAGATCAAGGCCGCGTCCACGGTGGTCCTGTTCTGGCTGCTCTGCGGTTTTGCCCAGCTCGTGGCCGGGAACTTTGATCCTTCCGTCACTTACGGCGGATATTACGAACTGGGGCAGAAGGGTCTCACCGGCGGCTTTTTCGGCGGACTGTGGACCAAGACCATGCTTCCGGTCTTCAGCGCGATCGGCACCGGCGTTATCCTGCTGGTGCTCATGGCGATCGCTCTTGTTCTGATTTCGGAAAGGTCCCTGATCGGTTCCGTGAAGGACGGTGCTGTCCGCGCAAAGAACGGCGCCCAGGAATTTCACATGCGCCATCAGGCCGCGCAGGCCCGCGAGCGCATCCGCCGCAGGGCGGAACAGCAGCACACCGGCGTGTCCATGGATACCGACCTGAATCCGGACGGCCAGGTCTCTGGAGAGATCCTTCCGGAGGCGGCGCCCCTGCCTTCTCTCAAAGAAGAGGCTGCGCAGAATCCCGTTTCCGCCGCGGCCGCCGCAGCAGCACAGCCCGCGCCGGAAGTGGATCCGATGGAGGAGATCCTGCGCCGTTTTGACGACGACAACTGGAAGAAGCCAGCGCAGCCGGTGCAGCCCGGGCCCGCAGTGACTCCTGTCCGGCCCGTTCAGACGGCGGCTCCGGTGCAGCCGGTTCAGACCGCAGCTCCGGTGCAGCCGGTCCGGCCCAGAGACCTGGAGATCCCGGTGCGTCCGGAGGAACTTCCTCCGCCGGAAGTGACCGAGGAGCCCCCGGTCGAAGTCCATTCCCTGAAAGAGCTTGCCGGTTACGTTCGTGAAGATCCGACCGGCCAGATCCATGCCTCCGATGTGACGGTCCTCCCGGTCTTCTCGGACGGCAGGGAGAAGGGAGCCATCGACCTGTCCGGCCGCCGCGGCGGATTCTTCTCCGTCCATGCGGTCGAGACTACGGACAACACGGAATACAAGCCCAAGAGCAATATCGTGTACGGGGACGTCCCCGAGAGCTCGGAGAAGGCCTACCGGGAGATCCGGCGCCGCGAAGAAGAGCGGTTTGAGCCGGACGATACTGCGCCTCCCGCAGAGAGCAGCGGTTCCGGCGCGTCGATCGACCGTCCGATCCGTCCTCAGCCCGGAGACGTGACCCCTGCCGCGTCCGTGCGTCCCGCAGGCCCTGCCGCTGCCTCTGCGGAGCCCGCACAGACGCCGTATCGCCCCGTGAACGATCCCGGGCAGACCGTGCAGCCCGTGCAGCGTCCCGCTTACACAGAACGCCCGGCAGATCCGGTTCGCCCCGTGCAGGCGCCCATCCGCCCGCAGGAGCAGGTGATCGTGGACTACGATCCCAGAATGTCGGAGGAGAAGGCCGGCGCCCCTGCGCAGGATCCGGATATCATCCGCAAGACCACAGCCTCGGGCAAGGTGATCGAGGTCGAGAAGAAGGAGAGCATCTTCTCGGACCGCCGCTCCGGAGAGAGTTCCTCCTCCGGGAAGACCTTCGGCGGACAGCCCCGCACGCAGGGCGCTGCCGCGGCACAGCCCGCAAAGCCTGTTCAGACGCCTCCGCCCGTGAAAAAGAAGCCGCGCCGTCCGTATGTGGCTCCGTCCCTGAATCTGCTCAAGCAGGGCGACAAGAACAACGGCGGCATGACCAAGGAGGCCCTGCGCGAGACTGCGTCCAAACTCCAGTCGACCCTGCAGAGCTTCGGCGTCGGCGTGCGCATCACCGACATCAGCTGCGGACCCACCGTCACGCGGTATGAGCTGCAGCCCGACCAGGGTGTCAAGGTCTCGAAGATCACCCAGCTGCAGGACGACATCAAACTGAGCCTCGCCGCGGCGGACGTCCGCATCGAGGCCCCGATCCCGGGCAAGAGCGCGGTCGGCATCGAGGTGCCCAACTCCACCAACCAGACCGTTTTCCTGCGCGATATTCTGGAGTCGGAGGCCTTCCGCAAGCATCCGTCCAAGGTTGCCTTCGCCGTGGGACGCGACATCGGCGGACAGGCCGTGGTCACGGATATCTCCCGCATGCCGCACCTGCTGATCGCCGGCGCCACGGGCTCCGGTAAATCGATCTGCATCAACACCCTGATCATGAGTATCCTGTACAAGGCCTCACCTGAGCAGGTCAAACTGATCATGATCGATCCCAAGGTCGTGGAACTCGGAATCTACAACGGCATCCCGCACCTGATGGTGCCCGTCGTCACGGATCCCAAGAAGGCCTCCGGCGCGCTCAAGTGGGCCGTGGCCGAGATGACCGACCGCTACAGGAAGTTCGCGGAACTGAACGTCCGCGATCTGCGCTCCTATAACGAGAAGATGCGCGAAAAGCGCGCGGAGGGCGACACCGACGCGGCGGAGCTGCCCATGGTGGTCATCATCGTGGATGAGTTCGCGGACCTTATGATGGTCGCGCCCGGAGAGGTGGAAGATTCGGTCTGCCGCCTCGCGCAGATGGCGCGCGCCGCGGGCATGCACCTGGTGCTGGCCACGCAGAGGCCGTCCGTGAACGTCATCACGGGCCTGATCAAGGCCAACGTGCCGTCCCGCATCGCCCTGGCCTGCTCGAGCAGCATCGACTCCCGCACCATTCTGGATATGGTCGGCGCGGAGCGCCTGCTGGGCAAGGGCGACATGCTGTTCTTCCCGCAGGGCTACCAGAAACCCGTGCGCGTGCAGGGCGCCTTCGTCTCCGACAGCGAGATCGAGGCTGTTGTGGAGTCCCTCAAGGACCGCAACGGAGAAGCCGAGTACGATCCCGAGATGACAGCCCGCATGGACCAGCTGACCGGGGACGGCGGCACCGCGAACGTGTCCGGCCCGGACGATGACCGGGACGAACTCTTTGCCGCGGCAGGCTTCACCATCATCGAGATGGAGAAGGCCTCGATCGGCATGCTGCAGCGCAAGTTCAAGATCGGTTTCAACCGCGCGGCCCGCATTATGGACCAGCTCGCGGAAGAAGGCGTGGTCGGCCCCGAAGAGGGCACGAAGGCCCGCCAGATCCTGATGACCCGGGCGCAGTTCGAGGACTACCTGGACGCACAGGGGTAAACGTTCTTTCATGCTGCAGTCTGCGCAGCGGTGCATCAAGCGCCGTCTGCGCGGCCGCGCGGAATCGCTGCTGATCGCAGCACGACGAAGACAGACGCATCACATTTGTCATCTCAACATGGAGAGATCGGCGATGAAACTTTCGGAATATCTTGCGGAACTGGACTATGAGGTCCTTGCAGGCACAGCGGACGTGGATATCACGGAACCCGTGTACGATTCGCGAAACGTCGTGCCGGGCTGCGTGTTCCTCTGCATCCGCGGCCTGAACTTTGACGGGCACGACGCCGCGGCCGACGCTGCGGCAGCCGGGGCCCGCGCCCTGATCGTGGAGCGGGAGATTCCCGCGCCGGAGGGCGTCACGGTCGTGAAGGTGGAGAGCACCCGCCGCGCCCTGGCCTATGTGTCCGCGGCACATTTCGGGCACCCGGCCCGGGAGCTCGTCACGATCGGCCTCACGGGCACCAAGGGCAAGACCACGACCGCACACATGATCAAGAAGATCCTGGAGACCTGCGGCCGGAAGACCGGCATGATGGGGACCAACGGAATCTTTATCGGGGAGGAGCGCATCCCCTCCGTCAACACGACGCCGGAGTCCTACCTGGTGCAGAAGTACATGCGCCAGATGGTCGACGCGGGCTGCACGCACCTCGTGATGGAGGTCTCCAGCCAGGGCCTGATGATGGACCGCGTGGCCGGCTTCACCTTCGATTACGGCCTCTTTACCAACATTTCGCCGGACCATATCGGCCCGGGCGAGCACGCGAACTTCGAGGAGTATCTGGGCTGGAAGCGCCAGCTCCTTTCGCGCTGCCGCGTCGGTATCGTCAACCGCGACGACGACCATTTCAACGACATCATTCAGGGCCACACCTGCGAGCTTCGCACGTTCTCCTTTGAACATGACGCCGATGTGCGCGCGGAAAACGTGCGCTACATCCGCGAGGGCAAACTCCTCGGCACCGCTTTCCATGTGTGCGCCGTCCATCCTTACGAGATCCGCGTGAGCCTTCCCGGCCTCTTCAACGCCGTGAATGCCCTGGCCGCGGTGGCCGTCACGGAGGACCTGGATCTGCCGCAGGAGAAGGTCCTGGAGGCCCTCGAGAACGTCCGCGTGAACGGGCGCATGGAAGTGGTCCACACCTCGGACCGCCTCACCGTGATCGTGGATTACGCCCACAACGCCCTCAGCATGGAGAGCCTGCTGCAGACGCTGCGCAAGTATCAGCCGAAGCGTCTCGTGGTGGTGTTCGGCTGCGGCGGCAACCGATCCCGGCTGCGCCGCTTTGAGATGGGAGAGATCGGCGGGAAACTCGCGGACCTGTCCATCATCACGGCGGACAATTCCCGCTTTGAAAAAGTGGAAGATATCCTCGCGGACATCAAGACGGGCCTCGCGAAGACCACGGGAGCCTTTGTGGAGATTCCGGACCGCCGCGAGGCCATTTTCCGTTCCATTGTGGAGTCGCAGGACGGAGATATGGTCGCGATCATCGGAAAAGGGCACGAGGACTATCAGGAGATCTGCGGAAAACGCACCCATTTCTCGGACCGCGAAGAGGCGGAAAAGGCCCTGCAGGCAGCCTGGATCGCATAGGAGGCAGACATGAGACTTACGGCGCAGGAGATCGCCGCGCGCACCGGCGGGACCGTGATCGCGGGCGACCCGCAGACCGTGATCGGAAGCATCGTGCTGGATTCGCGCGCAGGAAAGGGCGATTCCCTTTTTATCCCCATCCACGGGGAGCGCGTGGACGGCCATGACTATATCGCCGGCGCTTTTGCGGCCGGCTGCACGGCGTCCCTGACAGACCGCGGGGACATCGTCTCCGGCGGGACCCTGATCCGTGTCGCGGATACCGTGAAGGCCCTGCAGGACATCGGACGCGCCGCGCGCCGGGAGAAGCACCTGCCCGTCGTCGGCGTCACGGGATCGGTCGGCAAGACCAGCACGCGCGAGATGGTCGCCTGCGTGCTGCGGGCGAAATACCGCACTTTCTCCACGTCCGGGAATCACAACGGCCAGCTGGGCCTGCCCATCATGCTGTTCGACATCGCCCCGGAGGACGAGATCGCGGTTCTGGAGATGGGCATGAGCATGCCCGGAGAGATGTCCGTCCTCGCGGATATGGCCCGCGTGGATGCGGCGGTGTTCACGAACGTCGGCGTGTCCCACATCGAGAACCTGGGAAGCCAGGAGAATATCTGCCGGGAGAAACTTCACATCCTGGACGGTTCCCCGGAGACCGCGCCCCTGATCTACAACGCGGACGACCCGATTCTCGCGAAGTTCGCGCCTGAGACCGGCCGCAGGACCGTCGGATACGGCATTGACGCCGGCGACGTGCGCGCACAGGGCATTTGTTCCGAAGGCCTCGGCACGTCCTTCACCCTTGTCTGGGACGGCGGAAAGACACCGGTGCACCTTTCCGTGCCCGGGACTCACAACGTCATGAACGCCCTGGCTGCCGTCTGCGCCGGGATGGAGTTCGGCATTTCTCCGGAGGAGGCCGCGGAGGCGCTCTCCGGTCACCGGGGCTTTGCCCGCCGTCTGGAGATCTCCTCCTGGAACGGGCGCACCCTGATCGACGATTCGTACAACGCAAGCCCGGCCTCCATGAAGGCTGCCCTCGAGGTCCTGTCGAAGATGGAACCGGAGGGCGGGGGGCGCCGCATCGCCGTCCTGGCCAACATGCTGGAACTGGGACCGAACGAGAAGGAATATCACCGCGAGGTGGGGCGGTATCTCGAGACCCTGCCGGTGGCAGACGTCATCCTGATCGGAGACCTTGCGGCCGAGATGGCCGGAGAGCTGACCGGTCCGCGCGTGCACTTGTCGGAAAACGGGGATCCCGCGGCGGCCCTGCTGCGCGAGATCTCACGACCCGGCGACATCGTCCTCTTCAAGGGCTCCAACGGCATGCATCTGGACCGCGTCATCGGCGCATGGAAGAAGAACGAAGAATAAAGAAAGGAGACGCGGTGATCGGATCGTACGCGGCTGTCATCTTAAAACAGAAGAGCCTGCGCCTGGACCGCGTCTTTGACTACCGGATCCCGGACCGTCTGCGGGAGAGCGTGCGCGTGGGGAGCCTGCTGCGCGTTCCCTTCGGCACCGGCAACACGGAGCGCGAGGGCTACTGCGTGGATATCCTCGAAGAGACGGAGATCCCCGCGGAGCGCCTCAAGGACGTCCTGGGAGTGTCCGAAAACGCCGTCCCCGCGGAAGCGGAGATGATCCGCATGGCGGCCTGGCTGCGGCAGCGATACGGTTCCACCATGATCCAGGCCCTGATGACCTGCCTCCCCGTGCGGGAGAAGGTCCGCAAGGTCGTGACGCGCACCTGGGTGCCCGCCGTTCCGGAAGAGCAGCTGCGGTCCCTGCAGGAGGAGACCGCCGGCAGGGGCAATCAGAAGGCCCGCCTCCGTCTCCTGGACGCCGTCCTGCTGCTCGGCTATATCGACGAGGCGGCCATGGACGCGTACGACATCAGCCAGGCCGTGCTCAAACACTTCACGGACCAGGGCATCCTTTGCCTCGAGGAGGAGGAAGTTTCCCGCGATCCTTACGCAACTGTCACGGGACAGGAATACGCGGAGCCGCCCCTCTCGGAGCGCCAGCGCGAGGCCGCGGACGGCATCGAGGCAAAGCTTCTGGAGAAGCCCGGCAGCGCCTGCTATCTCTGCGGCGTCACCGGGAGCGGCAAGACCCTGGTCTATACGGAACTGATCGCCCGCACGGTGGCGCGCGGACAGCAGGCCATTTTCCTCATCCCGGAGATCGCCCTGACCTATCAGACCGTGCAGAGGTTCCGCGCCCGCTTCGGCGACCGCGTCTCCGTGCTGCATTCGCGCCTGTCGGCGGGAGAGCGCTTCGACCAGTTCGAGCGCGCGGCCCGCGGAGAGATCGACGTCATGGTCGGTCCCCGGTCCGCCCTGTTTACGCCGTTCCCCTCGCTGGGCCTCATCGTCATGGACGAGGAACACGAGGATTCCTACAAGAGCGAGACTTCGCCCTGCTACCACGCGCGTGAGGCGGCTGCCTGGCGCGCCCGCGACTGCGGTGCCGGCTTTGTTCTCGGCTCGGCCACGCCGTCGGTGGAGGCCTATAAGAGCATCCGCTCCGGCGACGTCGCCTATTTCACCCTTCCGGAACGCGCCCGCGCCGGCTCACGGCCCCCGGAAGTGCGCATCATCGATATGCGCGAAGAGATGAAGCGCGGGAACAAGTCCATCTTCTCCGAAGAACTGGCTTCTCTCATGGAGGAGCGCCTGGAGAGGAGGGAGCAGATCCTGCTGTTCTTAAACCGCAGGGGCTATGCGGGCGCCCTGACCTGCCGCGCCTGCGGCGAGGTCATCAAATGCCCGCACTGCGACGTCTCCCTGACCCTGCACGGAAAGACGCGGCTGCTCTGCCATTACTGCGGCTATACGCGCCCGGTGCCGTCGGAGTGCCCCTCCTGCGGCTCGCCCTACATCGCCGCCTTCGGAATCGGCACGCAGAAGGTGGAGGAGGCGGTCCGCGCGATGTTCCCGTCGGCCAGGACCCTCCGCATGGACCTCGACACGACCTCCGGCAAGGGCGGTCACGACCGGATCCTGCGCGCGTTCGGGGCGGGAGAGGCGGACATCCTGATCGGCACCCAGATGATCGTCAAGGGCCACGACTTTCCGCGGGTCACCCTGGTCGGAATCGTGGCGGCGGACCTGTCCCTGTCCATGCCGGATCACCGCGCGGCGGAGAAGACCTACCAGCTCCTGGTGCAGGCCGCGGGGCGCGCCGGGCGCGCGGAGCGGCCCGGAACGGCCGTCATCCAGACCTACCAGCCGGAGCATTTCTGCATCCGCGCCGCGGCGGCGGGAGACTACGACGCCTTCTACCGCGAGGAGGAGGCCTACCGCCTGCTCATGAAGTACCCTCCGTTCTTCCGCATGGTCACCGTCACTTTTGCCTCGAAGAGCGAGGCGGAGTGCAGCGCCTACGCGTCGGACGCGGCGGCCTTTCTCGCGTCGCAGAACGCGCGTCTGGCGCCGGAGAAGGCGTTCCTGCTGATCGGTCCGGCCCAGCCGCCGGTGGCCAAGCGCAAGGACGTGTATTACCGCACGGTATGCGCGAAGGGAAGTTCGCTGCAGACCGCAGTCTGGCTTAAGGATTCGCTTACGGCCTGGGCGCTTTCACGGAAAGAAAAAGTGTCGATTCAGTTCGATATCCGATAACGTGCGGGACGTCCTTTGGCGGCGCTGTCACGCAGGAAAGGCGCCGTGATAAGGTTTGGGACGCCCGCTTATGCGGCGCTGGGGCGCCGTCACGTCAGAAACCGTGTCGATTCGGTTCGGCATTCGATATAGTCCAAGTATCATGTTTTGCAGCGCTGCGGCGCTGAAGGAGGGAAACCGTGGCTATCAGAACGGTCAGGGTCGACGGGGACGAGATCCTCGGCAAGACCTGCAAGGAAGTGAAGGCGATGACGCCTCACCTGGAGCAGCTGATCGACGACATGTTTGAGACCATGTACGACCAGATGGGTGTGGGGCTGGCGGCACCGCAGGTGGGCGTGCTGCGCCGCATCGTCGTGATCGACTGCTCGGAAGACGGCTCCGGCGCCATCGTGCTGATCAATCCCAGGATCGTGGAGCGCGAGGGCGAGCAGACCGGCTACGAGGGCTGCCTGTCCATCCCCGGCATGCGCGGCATCGTCACCCGCCCCATGCGCGTGGTGGTGGAGGCTCTGGACGAGGAGATGAACCCCATCCGAATCGAGGCGGAGGAACTCCTGGCCCGCGCCATCTGCCACGAGTGCGACCATCTGGACGGGATCCTGTACAAGGAACTCGCGCAGGGGCCGCTGGAGCCTGTGCCGCAGGACGAAGAAGAGGAAGAGGACGGAGAAGAGGCATGAGACTGATCTTTATGGGTACGCCGGAGTATGCGGTCCCCACGCTGCGGGCCCTGGCGCAGGCCGGGCACGAGGTCGTGCTGGCCGTGACGCAGCCGGACAAGCCCCGCGGCCGCAGCGGCGCGCTGCTGCCGCCGCCCGTGAAGGAGGCCGCGCTGGAACTGGGGATCCCGGTCTTTCAGCCCCGCCGCGTGCGCGAGCCGGAGTGTGTGGAGCACATCCGCTCTTTTGCGCCGGAGGCCATCGTCGTGGTGGCGTTCGGCCAAATCCTGCCGCAGGAGCTGCTGGACATCCCGCCCCTGGGCTGCATCAACGGGCACGCGTCTCTGCTTCCGGCCTACCGCGGCGCCGCCCCCGTGCAGTGGGCGATGCTCCGCGGGGAGAGCGAGACCGGCGTGACGACGATGTTCATGGATGCCGGCCTCGACACCGGTGACATGATTCTGCGCCGCACCGTGCCCATCGGTCCCGAGGACACGGGCGGGAGCCTGGAGGAGACCCTCTCGCACGTCACGGCAGATCTCGTGACGGAGACGCTGGAACTGGTCGCGGCAGGCACCGCGCCGCGCGAGAAACAGCCCGCGGAGAGCACCACGCCCTATGCGGGAATGCTGAAGAAAGAAATGGGCGAGATCAACTTCTTTGATTCCGCGCAGGAGATCGCCCTGCGCGTGCGCGCCCTTTCTCCCTGGCCCGGGACGTACTGCATCTGGGCGGAAAAGACGCTCAAGATCTGGAAGGCGGAAGTGGCGGACTGGTCGACGGACGCGTTTCCCGGTCAGATCATTCTGGCCGAGAAGGACGACCTTGTCGTACAGACCGGTTCGGGCGCGCTGCGCCTCCTGGAAGTGCAGCTGGAAGGCAAGAAACGCATGGAGACGGCCGCGTTCCTGCGCGGCGTCAGAATGAAGGAAGGAGAGACGCTATGCTAGCACTCTACCGCTATTCGTACAGCTATGGCTACGGCTATGGAATCGACTGGTCCTACCTTCTGATCATCCTCGCCCTGATCCTCTCCGGCGTCGCTCAGATGATGGTCAGCTCGGCTTACAACAAGTACAGCCGGGTCCGCTCCATGTCGGGGCGGACGGGCGCCCAGGCCGCGGAGGAACTCCTGCGCTCCCAGGGCATCTTTGACGTGCGCGTCGAGCGTGTCGCCGGTTCCCTCACGGATCATTACGATCCCAAGTCGAAGGTCCTGCGCCTCTCGGAGACCGTGTACGGATCCAGCTCCGTGGCGGCGGTCTCGGTCGCGGCCCACGAGTGCGGCCACGCGATCCAGCACGCGCTCGGGTTTTCACCCCTCGCGATCCGCACGGCCATCGTTCCGGTGGTCAACATCGCCTCCGGCCTGAGCTGGCCGCTCATCCTGATCGGCTTCCTGTTCAATTCGAGCTGGTCGCTGATGCTCATCAAGATCGGCATCCTCCTGTTCGCCTCCGTGGTGCTGTTCCAGCTGATCACCCTGCCGGTGGAAATCGACGCCTCCCGGCGCGGGAGAGCGCTTCTGGAGCAGAATCACATCCTGTATGACACGGAGCTGGAGGGCACGAACAAGGTCCTGCGGGCCGCGGCCCTGACCTACGTCGCGGGCGCTCTGGCATCGATTCTGCAGCTCCTTCGTCTGATCATGCTGACGAACCGCAGGAGATGACCGTGGGAAAGAGAAAGACCGCAAGGGATCTGGCCTGGGACGCGCTTGCGCGCGTTCTGGAGGGCGCAGAGCCCAGCCACGAGGTGATGTCTGCCTCTCTGGCGGATCCTCAGGCGCCGCAGGAGGACCGCGACAGGCGCTTTTTTGTCCAGCTCTTCGAGGGAACGCTGGAGCGTCTCCCGGCCCTGGATGACGCCCTGTCCCGCGTCTGCTCCAGGCCTCTGGAGAAGCAGAAGCCGGTGTTCCGGACCGGGCTTCGTCTGGCCGCCTATCAGATCCTGTACCTGGATTCCGTTCCGGACCGCGCCGCCGTGAGCGAGACGCTGGCGGGCCTGGAGAGACGAAAGCTCGGCGGCCTTAAGAACGCCGCCAACGGAATCCTGCGCGCCCTCTCGCGGGAGAAGGCCGGGATGACCCTGCCGCCGCGGGAAGAGGACCCCGTGCGCCATCTGTCGCTGGCCGCCGCGGCCAGCCCCTGGCTCACGGAAAAACTGATCGAAGAATACGGATATGACGCGGCGCAGATCGCGCTGCTTTCGTCCCTGGGACCGGCCCCCGTGACTGCGCGCGCCGTGCGCGGGACCGCGAAGGAGGCCGTGGAACGTCTCCGTGCGCAGGGAGCCCAGGCGCAGGAAGTCATCGGACAGCCCGGTGCCCTGTGGATCCGCCCCGAGGGAGACCTCTCCGCCATGGGACCCGTGGCGGACGGCTCCGTCATCGTGCAGGATCTTTCGTCCCAGCTCGCGGGATATGCCGCGGATATTCAGCCCGGCATGACCGTGATCGACGTGTGCGCGGCCCCGGGAGGCAAGTCCCTGCATGCCGCCCAGCTCCTCGGGGGGAGCGGGAAGGTGATCGCCATGGACATCTCGGACCGCCGTCTCGAGCGTCTGCGCGAAAACGCGGCCCGGACCGGCCTTCCCCTGACCGTGCGGGTGCACGACGGGAGAGAGGCAGCGCCGGACCTCGCCGGCTGCGCCGACGTCGTGCTGTGCGACGTTCCCTGCTCCGGTACGGGCGTCATCCGCCGCAAGAAGGAGATCAAATACCGCGTGACGCCGGAGCAGATCGATTCGCTGATTCCGCTGCAGAGGCAGATCGTCTCCGCGGCCGTCCATTACTTAAAACCGGGCGGACGCCTCGTTTATTCCACCTGCAGCATCCTGCCGGAGGAGGACGATGGGCAGCGCTCGTGGATTCTGGAAAACCTTCCCGTGTCCCCTCTGTCCCTGAAAGGGCTTCTTCCTCCGGCCGCGGAGGACGGCCTGCGGGAGAACGGGACCTTCCTGCGTCTCCCGGGCGAGAGCCCCGGCGACGGTTTTTACATCGCAGTCTTCAGAAAGGAGCAGGCATGACCCGTCCCGACGTCCGGTCGATGAGCGCAGAAGAGCTCTGTGCTCTCATGGAAAGCATGGGAGAGAAGAAGTTCCGCGCCTCCCAGATCTTTTCGTGGGTGCACGCGCGCCGCGCGCGCTCCTTCGGGGAAATGACCGACCTGTCCGCGGCTCTGCGCGCCCGACTGGCAGAGACCTGCGATCTGACGGTGCTTTCCTGCGAGGACCGGCTGGTCTCGAAGCTGGACGGGACGGAGAAGTACCTCTTTGCCCTGCCGGACGGGAACGTCATCGAGAGCGTTCTGATGCTGTACCGCTACGGCGCCTCGGTGTGCCTGTCGTCGCAGGCCGGGTGCCGCATGGGCTGCTCCTTCTGCGCCTCGACCATGAACGGTCTGGCCCGGAACCTGACAGCGGGAGAGATGCTCGAGCAGATCTACCGCGCGGGAGAGATCTCCGGGAAGAAGATCGGCCATGCCGTCGTCATGGGGAGCGGAGAGCCTCTCGACAATTACGACAATCTGGTGCGCTTCCTGCGGCTTCTGTCGGCGCCGGAGGGCGCGGGTCTGTCCCTGCGAAACGTCACTGTGTCGACCTGCGGCCTGGTGCCGGAGATCTTAAGGCTCGCGCAGGAGAAATTCCAGATCACCCTGGCACTCTCCCTGCATGCTCCGAACGACGATCTCCGTAAAAAACTTATGCCGGTCGCCAACAAATACCCGCTGGCCGACGTCCTGGCCGCCTGCGACGCATACTTCGAAGCTACCGGGAGACGCGTCACTTACGAGTACAGCCTGATCCGCGGCGTCAACGACGGACCGGCCGAGATCCGTCAGCTCGCGTCGCTCCTGCGCGGGAAAAACTGCCACGTGAACCTCATCCCGGTCAACCCCGTGGAAGAGAAAACGCAGGCTCCGACGGACCCCGCCCGGGCCGCGCAGATCAAACAGGAACTTGAAAAGTGCGGCATTTCTGCTACAATAAGGAGAGAAATGGGCAGAGATATCCAGGGCGCCTGCGGTCAGCTCCGGCGAAGCTGGATCCAGGCAGAAAAAAGAGAAGGAGGTGGAGGACAGTGATCAGCTACGCGCTCACGGACGTGGGCCGCACGAGGCAGAGCAACCAGGACTTCTACTTTGTCTCGGATTCACCCATCGGTCCCCTTCCCAACCTGTTTGTCATCGCAGACGGCATGGGCGGACACAACGCCGGGGATTTCGCGTCGCGCTTCTGCACGGAATCCGTGGTGTCTTTCATGCGCAATGCGGAGGAGGCGTCCCCTGCGGATCTTTTCCCGCAGGCCGTGGCCGCTGCGAATGAAGAACTCCTGGCGGCCGCGTCCCGGGATCCCGAACTCACGGGCACCGGCACGACGCTCATTCTGGCCTCTCTCACGCCGGAGGGACATCTCACGGTGTCCAATGTGGGAGACAGCCGCGTGTACCTGATTCGGGATTCGATCGAACAGCTGACACGCGACCATTCGTATGTGGAAAAAATGGTGAGCATGGGCAAGATGAAGGTCGGCAGCGCGGAATACATGCGCAAGAAGAACCTCATCACGCGCGCCGTCGGCGCAGCCAATGCCGTTCCCGATATTTTTGAGGCTGATCTCGCCGCGGGAGACCGTGTGCTCATGTGCACGGACGGTCTGACCAACATGGTTTCGGACGAAGAGATCCTCCACGTGTTCCGAACCGAATCCTCTGTTCCCCAGATCGTGCAGAAACTGGTCGACATGGCCAACGTGCATGGCGGACGAGACAATATCACGGCGCTTGTGATCGAAGCCTAAGGAGCCGATATGTTAAGAATTGGAATGTTTTTGGGCGGCCGATATGAGATCCTTGAGCATATCGGCAGCGGCGGGATGTCAGACGTCTACAAGGCGAAATGTCATAAACTCAACCGCCTCGTGGCCATCAAGGTCCTCAAGGACGAATTCAGCGCAGACGAAAACTTCCTGTCCAAGTTCCGGACGGAGGCGCAGTCTTCTGCGTGCCTGACGCACCCCAATATCGTCAATGTGTACGACGTCGGCCACGAGGCCGGGATCCACTACATCGTGATGGAGCTCGTGGAGGGCATCACCCTCAAGAACTACATCGCGAAGAAGGGACACCTGGAAGTGCGCGAGACCATCGGCATCTCCATTCAGGTCTCCCAGGGCCTGGAGGCCGCGCACGAGCAGAAGATCGTCCACCGCGACATCAAGCCGCAGAACATCATCATTTCCAAGGAAGGCAAGGTCAAGGTGGCGGACTTCGGCATCGCCCGCGCCGCCACGTCCAAGACCATTTCCTCCGCGGCCATGGGTTCCGTGCATTACATTTCGCCGGAGCAGGCCCGCGGCGGCTACTGTGACGAGCGTTCCGACATCTATTCCCTGGGCGTGTCCATGTACGAGATGCTCACGGGCCGCGTCCCCTTCGGCGGGGAAACGGCCGTGGCGGTCGCCATGAATCACATTCAGAGCGAAGTTGTCTCCCCCAAGGAGTACAACCCGGACATTCCGGTCAGCCTGGAGAAGATCGTCCTCAAGTGCATGCAGAAGAAGCCGGAACTCCGCTATCAGACGGCCACGGCCCTGATCGCGGACTTAAAGCACGCCCTGCTGCGTCCCGAAGAGGACTTTGTCAAACTGGTGCCCCTGGTGCACAGCGGCTCCCCGACCATGGTCATGAACGACGACGAAATGGCCAAAATCAAGGACGGAAGCCGCCGCGCCTCCTTCGAGGCGGATGACCGCACCGCAGAGGAAAAGTACCTGCTCGGCATCGAGGACGTTCCGGAGGAGCCCAGATCCGCAGAACCCGCGGAAGAGCCGGATGACGACGAGGAGCGCGAGGAGAAGATGGACAAGATCATGGCCTTTGCCATGATCGCGATCGCCGTCCTGGTCGTGCTGGGCCTGCTGTATATCTTCGGCAGCTTCTTCGGCCTCTTCGGAAAGAAACCCGAGCCGACGACCACCGCGCCCGCCACCACGGAGGAATCCTCCTCTGCGGCAGAGATGGTGGTCCTGGAGAACCTGATCGGCAAGACCCTGAGCGAGGCGGAGCAGGTCCTTCGCGTCAGCCAGCTCGGCCGCGTCGTCGCGTACGAATACTCCGACACGGCGGAAGAGGGAACGGTCATCGACGTCGGCACCGGAGAGTACGGTTCCGAGTCCTTCGAGGAACTGAAGGCCGGAGACCAGATCGAGAAATATTCGACCATCACCCTGGTCCTGTCCGCCGGAAAGAGCATGCTCCGCATTCCGTCGACCCTCATCGGCATGACGGACGAGGAAGCCATGATCGAACTCACGAACACCGGCTTTTCCAACATCCATGTGGAGCGTGAGGAGAATGACACGATCGAGGCCGGCAAGGTCTACAATGTGAGTCCTTCCCCGGGCCGCGAGGCGCCGGCGGACGGAGAGATCATCCTCTACGTTTCCGCGGGAACCAGCAAGGTCGCCGTGCCGAATCTGTCCTCCGTTCACGAGGACGATATGGACGAAGTCATTACCAGTGCGGGTCTTAAGCCCAATCCTTCGTCCGCGTTCTCGAATTCGATTCCGGAGGGCGGCCTGATCTCGCAGTCGCCTTCGGCCGGCACCATGGTCGAACGCGGCAGCACCGTCAGCTATGTGATCTCCGAGGGACCGAAGCCCACCGAGGCCCCCACCACGGAAACGCCCACCACGGAAGCCCCGACGACGGAAGAGCAGAAAGACATGGTCTCTGTTCCGAACGTTGTCGGAAAATCTGAGAGCGAAGCCAGGGCTGCCATCGAGGCCGCCGGGCTGACGATGACGAGTTCTTCGCAGGAGAGCGATTCTGTCGAGAAAGGACACATTATCAGCCAGTCGCCTTCCTCCGGAGAACTGGAGAAGGGCAGCACGGTTTCCGTTGTGATCAGCAGCGGTCCGAAGGAGACAGAGCCCCCCGTGACCGAGGCTCCGACGGAAGCTCCGACCGAAGCCCCGTCCGAGGCGCCCACGGAGGGCGGGGGTGAAGGCGGAGAGGGCGGAGAAAACCCGTAACGCTTCGCAGGGCGGCAAGGAGCCGTCCGTTCACACCATATCGATGACAGCGTATCCGTGCTGCGCCTGGCGCGGCGCGGATACGTTTCCGTTACCGCGGGAGGAATATGCAGGGAAAGATCATCAAGGGAATCGGCGGGTTCTATTACGTGCACACAGAGGAGGGCGTCTTCGAGTGCCGCGCCAAGGGCCTTTTCCGCAAAGACGGAGAGAAGCCCCTGGTGGGTGACGACGTCATCATCGAGCGCGTGATGGATACGGAGAAGCCTATGAGCGGGAGCATCACCGAACTGCTGCCGCGCAGGAGCCGTCTGATCCGGCCGGCCTCGGCCAACGTGGATCAGGCCCTCGTGGTGTTTTCCTACCGCCAGCCGGACTTTCACGCGAACCTCCTGGACCGGTTCCTTCTGCGCATGGAGCACCTGGAGCTCCCCTGCCGCATCGCCTTTTCCAAGACTGACCTGACCCCGGATGCGGAGTGCGAAGCGCTCCGCGGGATGTATGCCGCCTCCGGCTATCCGGTGCAGTTCTTCTCCGCGAAGACCGGAGAGGGACTCGACTGGATCGCCGATGCCCTGCGCGGCAGGACCACGGTTCTGGCCGGGCCGTCGGGCGTCGGAAAGTCCTCCCTGCTCAATGCCCTGTCGCCGCAGGAGCGCATGGAGACTGGCGCCGTGAGCGAGAAGATCGGCCGAGGGCGCCACACGACGCGCCACGCGGAACTGTTCTATCTGGAGCCGGACACCTATCTGATGGACACGCCCGGGTTTTCCTCCCTGGAACTGGAGGACATCGACCCGGACCGCCTGCGGTATCATTTTCCGGAGTTTCTGCCGTATGAGGGCTCCTGCCGCTTCGACGGGTGCCTGCACGACAGGGAGCCGGAATGCGCCGTGCGCGCGGCCGTAAAAGCCGGAAAGATCCATCCGAGCCGGTACGAGAGCTACCTGCTGTTCCTGAACGAACTGAAGCAGCGGAAGAGATACTGAGACATCTGTCTTTTCAGGGCCTGCCGCGGATGATTTTCGTGCCTCTGCGCATCGCAGACCTGTCCCGAAACAGAGAGGAGACCTCATGAAGTATGTGATCGCACCTTCGGTGCTGTCGGCGGACTTTGCCCGTCTGGGTGAAGAAGTGAAGACCGTGGCCGATGCCGGCGCGCAGTACATCCATCTGGACATCATGGACGGCGTCTACGTGCCGCCCATCACCTTCGGACCCGCCGTGGTGAAGGCCATCCGCCCCTATACCGACAAGGTTTTTGACGCCCACCTCATGATGGAGGAGCCCGGGCGCATGATCGAGGACTTTGCCGATGCCGGCGCGGACATCATCACCGTGCACGCGGAGGGATGCCGCCATCTGGACCGCGTTCTTCAGCAGATCAGTGCGTGCGGAAAGAAGTGCGGCGTGGCTCTCAATCCTGCCACCCCTCTGACGGCCCTCGTCCAGGTCATGGATCAGGTGGACATGATTCTGCTGATGACGGTCAATCCCGGCTACGGCGGACAGAAGTTCATCCCGTACACGCTGGAAAAGGTGCGGACGCTGCGCGCGATGCTGAACGATGCCGGTCTTTCGACCGATATCGAGGTCGACGGCGGGATCTCTCTGGAGAACGCGGAGACCGTGGCCAGAGCCGGCGCGAACATTCTGGTGGCCGGATCTGCCGTGTACGGCGGCGACGCCGCGGCCAACACCCGCGCTTTTGTCGATATCCTGAGCCGCATCTGATCGCGTTGATTCTTGCCCGGCCGTCCGGGCGTTCATTCCATCCGGGAGCATAAAACAGACGTGTCGCATACAGAGAAAACCGAAAACCGTTCTACGGCGGTGCCGCAGGCCCCGCGCGGTCAGGCATGCGCTGCCGGAGGATGTTCTCCGCGCTGGCTTATACTTCTGGGCGGAGATCTGGACGAAAACTTTCTTTGCGGCCTTCTGGTGAGGCGCAGCTTTGACCGCATCGTCCTGACGGACGGTGCCATCCGCCACGCCGGGCCCTGCGGCATCACCCCGACGGACCTGGTGGGAGACTTCGACACCGCCTCCCGGGCTGCCGCGGAGCACCTCGCGCAGGCGTGCCGGGCGCGGCTCCATCTGGTCAGCCCGATCAAGGATGACACGGATTCGGAGCTCGCCGTGCGGCTGGCCGTTTCCGAAGGGGCCGGGAGCATCACCGTGACCGGCGCGCTCGGCGGACGCGCGGACCACGCGCTTGCCAACATTCTGCTCCTGCAGATCCCGTTTGCGGCGGGCATCCCCGCGGAGATTCTGGAAGAGAAGAACCGCATCACCCTGCTGGAGGGGGAGCGGTCCTTCCGGCGCGAAGACCACGAGGGGGAGTACCTGTCGTTCTTCCCGCTGCACGGGAGCGCCTGCGGCGTGACGCTGCGCGGCTTCAAGTATCCGCTGGAAGAAGCGGACCTTTCGCCGGAGCGGCCCACGCTCTGTGTGAGCAACGAGATCACCGCCCCCGAGGCATACTGCCGCGTGCGGGACGGCGTTCTGATCTGTATGGAAACGAGGGACTGACCTTTTATGAAACAGCTGATTCTGGCCTCCCAGTCGCCGCGGAGAAGAGAACTCCTGGCGCTGGCGGGCTATACCTTTACCGTGATGCCCAGCGGGGACGCGGAGGACTGCACGGAGACGGATCCCGCGGCCCTGGTGCAGGCCCTGGCGGAGCGCAAGGCGCGTGACGTTCTGCCCGCAGCGCCGGAGGATTCGCTGGTCATTGGCGCGGACACCGTGGTCGCCCTGGATGACGTCATCCTCGGCAAACCCCGCGACGCGGAGGATGCCGCGGCCATGCTGCGCGCCCTCTCGGGACGCACCCACCAGGTCTACACCGGCGTGTGCGTGATCGGGAAGGATGGCGCCGCGGACGTGTTCACGGAGTGCACGGACGTGACCTTCCAGACCCTGTCCGAAGAGGAGATCGCGGCCTACGTGGCTTCGGGAGAGCCGATGGACAAGGCCGGCGCCTACGGCATCCAGGGGCCGTTCTGCCGCCATGTGGAAAGCATTCGCGGCGACTACTGCAACGTGGTGGGACTTCCCGTCGCGCATCTGTACCGGGTGCTGCGCGCCCGCCTCGCACAAGATACCGGAGAGAGATCGTGAAGAAGAGGACCTGGGTCATTCTGATCATCATACTTGCCCTGCTCGCGGCCGGGGGATACTGGTTCGTCCGCACCGGGCGCGCCGCTGTTGTGAAGGCGCGCTGGTTCGGCCTGTCCGCATCGCAGGTCATGCGGGTCGAGGACGAGATCACGACCTGTGCGGAGGCCTCGGTTTTCCTGGCCTCGCAGCGCGGCCTGTACGAGACTGCGTACGGGAAGGACGTCTGGACCGTCACGTTTGACAACGGGGAGACGTTCGAGGACCGCCTCAAGGAGAGCATGCGCGAATTCCTGGCGCGCCTCACGGCCATGCAGGTCCTCGCGAGGCGCGACAAGCTCTCCCTGTCCCGCGAGGAGACCGGCCTGTGTGCCGCGGCGGGACGCGAGTACTACAGCCGCCTTTCCGAGGCGCAGCGAAGCAGCATGGGCATCACTGAGGCCGTCTGCATCCGCGCCTGCGAGAAGTACCGTCTCGCGGCCAAACTCTGCGAGCGCCTGACGGCCGGAGAGAGCGGAGAAGTGAGCGACGGCGAGGCCCGCATCATCCGAATCCAGCAGATTCTGTCGCGGGACGAGGACCGCATCCACGAGGCCTACGACCGTGTGACGGCGGCGGGCGCGGATTTTTCCGCCACGGCGAAGCGCTACTCGATGAACGCCTCGAAGATCGATATCACCGCGGCGCGCGGGGATCTTGCCCCGGAACTGGAGGAGGCCGCCTTCGCGCTGACGGACGGTCAGATCAGCCCCATCGTTCAGGTGGGAGACGTGTTTTACATCCTTCGCTGCTCGGAGGACTACGACCCCCGCGCGACCCAGGCCAACAAGGAGCGCATCCTCGCGAAGCGCCGCGCCCAGATGTTCCTGGACGTGTACGAGAATGCCCGCACCCGTCTGAACGGAGAACTGAACGACGCGGCCTGGGACAAACTTTCTTTCCCGGCGGATGACGGAGAATACCCGAGCTTTTACAAGGTGTTCCGGACCTATTTCCCCTGATCGGGGCAAAATCAGGCTCCTCTTGCGGCGGCCTGTGCCGGAGAGAAAGCGCCATGGCCGCGCTGCGCGGCCGTTCCCGTCGGACGGAGCGATCGGACGTGCGGCGCCGGAGATGTTCCGGGGGGCCGCACCGCCGCACAAAATGAACGAAAAATGTTTTGGATTCGCCCGCCGCGGCTTGCCAGGCGGGCGGCTTCGTGCTAGAATACAATTTCGTGCACGGCATGGAAGACCAGCCGGCACCAAGGAGGATTAGGCGTGCAGAACCGCGGTGTTAATGAACTGAGAAAACTGTTCCTCGAGTTCTTTGAGAGCAAGGGACATCTGGTGATGAAGAGCTTTTCGCTGGTGCCCCATAACGATAAGAGCTTGCTCATCATCAATTCCGGCATGGCGCCCTTAAAGCCCTACTTCACGGGCCAGGAGATCCCTCCGCGCCGCCGCGTCACCACCTGCCAGAAGTGCATCCGCACGGGCGATCTGGAGAACGTCGGCAAGACCGCGCGCCACGGCACCTTCTTCGAGATGCTGGGCAACTTCTCCTTCGGCGACTATTTCAAAAAGGAAGCCATTCCGTGGGCCTGGGAGTTCCTGACCGAGTGGGTCGGCCTGGACCCGGAGCGCCTGTATCCCTCCGTGTACGAGGGTGACCAGGAGGCCTACGACATCTGGCTGAACGATATGCATATCCCGGCCGAGCGCATTTATAAGTTCGGCAAGGAGGACAACTTCTGGGAGCACGGCGCAGGCCCCTGCGGCCCCTGCTCCGAGATCTACTACGATCGCGGCGAAAAATACGGCTGCGGCAAGCCGACCTGCACGGTGGGCTGCGACTGCGACCGCTACATCGAGGTCTGGAACAACGTGTTCAGCCAGTTCAACAACGACGGCCAGGGCAACTACACCGAGCTCAAGCAGAAGAACATCGACACCGGCATGGGCCTGGAG
>JAFRUR010000054.1 GCA_017438775.1 Lachnospiraceae bacterium
ACAAGCGGATGACTCACAGAGAAAGGATCGAAGAATCCATCCCGACATGGGGCGATGCCATCGTGTGGGGAGACCTTCACAGGACCTCTGATTACCCCTCTTACTGGGATTAGCGACCAACACGTTTTGTCCTATAACCCGAAAAAGTCCGCTCGCGCCGAAGAAGGCAGTGTCTATGCTGCCGCATGCTCCCGCTCACGCCGGGAACGCGGGATCCGAAGAAGGCTCAGATCTCTTTGCCGGTCCGCTTCTGATAGTCCTCCAGGGCGGACCGGATGGCCTCTTCGGCCAGCACGCTGCAGTGCATTTTGTAGGCGGGCAGGCCGTCCAGCGCCTCCGCCACGGCTTTGTTGGTCAGCTTCTTCACCTCGCTGACCGGCTGGCCTTTGATGAGCTCCGTCGCCATCGAACTGGACGCGATGGCGCTGCCGCAGCCGAAGGTCTCGAACTTGACGTCCTGCACGATGCCGTTCTCGATCTTCAGGTACATCTTCATGATATCGCCGCACTTCGCGTTGCCGACCTCGCCGATGCCGTTCGCGTCCTCGATCACGCCGACGTTGCGGGGATTGCGGAAATGATCCATCACTTTTTCGCTGTATAATGCCATGATATTGTCTCCTTACAGAATGAATTCTTTCTTTCCCGCCATCAGGTCTCTCCAGATCGGGGAGAACCCGCGCAGGTATTCGACGACTTCTCTGACCGACGTCACGATATAGTCGATCTCTTCTTCGGTGACGTCCTCCGCGATGCTCAGGCGAAGCGAGCCGTGGGCCACGTCGTGGACCCGGCCGATCGCCAGGAGCACGTGGCTCGGATCGAGGGAGCCGGACGTGCAGGCGCTGCCCGAGGAGGCGCAGATGCCCTTGTCGTCCAGGAGAAGGAGGAGGGACTCGCCCTCGATGCCCTCAAAGCAGAAGTTCACGTTGCCCGGAAGGCGCTTTTTCGCGTCGCCGTTCAGGGCGGCGTGGGGGATCTGCGAAAGACCATCGATCAGCCGGTCGCGCATGGCCGTCAGGTGGGCCGTGTTCGCCTCCATTTTTCCGTGGATCTCGGTGAGGGCCGCCGCCATGGCCGCGATTCCGGGGACGTTCTCTGTGCCTGCGCGCTTTCCGCGTTCCTGCGCGCCGCCCTCGATCAGGTTGGCGAGGCGGACGCCCTTCTTCGCGTAGAGGAAGCCGACGCCCTTGGGCCCGTGGAACTTGTGCGCGGAGGCCGACAGCATGTCGATGTTGTCCGCGTTCACGTCCAGCGGGATGTGTCCGACAGCCTGGACGGCGTCGGTGTGGAAGAGGACGCCCCTGCGGCGGCAGACGGCGCCGATCTCGCGGATGGGCTGGATCGTGCCGATCTCGTTGTTGGCGGTCATGACGGTCACCAGGCAGGTGTCGTCACGGATGGCTTCCTCCACCTGTTCGGGGAGGACGATCCCGTTTTCATGGACGTCCAGCAGGGTGATATCGAAGCCCTCTTTTTTCAGTGCCTCGAGGGTGTGCAGCACCGCGTGGTGCTCAAAGGCGGTGGAGATGATGTGAAACTTTCCCTGTTTCCGGCCGAGGGCGGCGGCGGTGCGGATGGCCTGGTTGTCCGCCTCGCTTCCTCCGGACGTAAAAGTGATCTCCGCGGGGTCCGCGCCGATCACGGCGGCGACGTCCTCGCGCGCTTTTTCCAGAATCTCTTTGGCCCTCTGGCCGTGTTCGTAGAGACTGGAGGGATTGCCCCAGGCTTCCCGGAGCAGGGTCGTCATGGTCTGAATGGCCGCCTCACTCATGTTTGTTGTTGCGGCATTGTCGGCATAGATCATCGCGTTGTTTCCTTTCTCTGGTGTCGATCACATCATACACCTATTCGCCTACTAAGTCAATAGGCGATATATCCTGTCTCTTGATTTACCTATCCGCCTACTGTATAATAGGTTCAAACCGGGAAAGGAGGCTTCCCCATGATTTCCACAAGAGGGCGGTATGCGATCCGCGTCATGCTCGATCTTGCCGAGAATGACACCGGCAGCTATATTCCGTTAAAGGATATCGCCGCCAGACAGGCGATCTCAAAAAAATATCTGGAGATCATCGTCAAGGATATGATCTCCGGAGGCCTGCTCGTCGCCGCGAGCGGAAAGGGCGGCGGGTACAAACTCAGCCGCAGCCCGGAGAGGTACACCATCGGAGAGATTCTCGAGCTGATGGAAGGCCCGCTGGCTTCCGTGGCCTGCCTCGAGGACGGGGCGGCGCCGTGCCCGCGGGCGGCCGACTGTCAGACGCTGCCGCTGTGGGCGGAATATGATAAGATGACCCACGATTTCTTTTATGGGAAGCGTCTCAGCGATCTGGTTCGAAAGGGGACGCAGGCGTAAGGGGCGGATTCGGAAACCGCCGCGGCCTGAAAACCAACCGTTTCATGATCCCGGTTTGCTCTTCATACTGAAAGGAGGTTCGTATGCCGTACGTTCTGATCGCTCTGTGCGCTGTTCTGGCTGTCCTGTTCCTCTCCCGTGAAAGCAAAAAGGAGTACACGGCCGCGGTGGTCCTCAAAGGCCTGGCCTCGCTGTGCTTCGTGATCCTGGGCATTCTGAACAGCTCCGGGTCCGGCACCGCGAAGCTGATCGTCCTGGGACTTCTGATCGGCTGCGTCGCCGACATCCTCCTGAACCTGCGGATGGTGTTCGAGAAGAAGGGGCAGCTGATCTTCCTGGTCGGGATCCTGGTCTTCCTGACGGGCCATATCCTGTATCTGGCCGCCGTTCTTCCCCTGTGTTCGAACCGTCTTGTCTGCGTGATCATCGGGGTCATCCTGACGGCGCTCCTGATGGTCTGGATCTTCAAACAGATCACCGCGAAGCCGGCGTTCAAGATCTTCGGAATCGTGTATATCGGAGCCATTATGCTCCTCAACTGCGCCGCTGTCTGGAACCTCGTCACAGCCCCGTCCCGGTTTGCCGCGGTCTTTGCCGCGGGCGCTGTGCTGTTCCTGGTCAGCGACATCGTGCTGATTCTGAACACCTTCGGGAAGGAGTTCCGGCAGAGTCTGCGAAACACCAACATCGGTCTGTATTACGCGGGGCAGATCCTCATCGCGATGAGCCTGCTCGCGCTGGCGTAAGATCTTCGGGGCCGCAGCCGGGTCCCATGGAAACGGAGAAACACCATGAGCTATTATCTTCTGGAAGACACCGTCCGGCCCTGTACGGCGGAGGAATTTGAGGGACGCGGGACGCTGCAGTACGCGGCGGTCCTGACGGCGCCGGAGTGGGAGAAAGAGCGCGGACGGTTCGATATGGGAATCGAACTCGAGCCGGACACCGCGGACATCCACAACACGAAGGCCGAGGTCAACTACGATTCGATGACCGGGACCTTCTGCATCCCCGACCGGAAGGCCCTCGGAGAGCGGGACTTCTGCTTCGCGTTTGCTCTGGACGAAAAGGGCGTCGTTTTTATCGACGATTCCGGGAAGGCGGAGAAGATGATCGACGTCATCCGCCGCACGAAGCACTGGCGTGCGCCCAGCCTCGAGCGCTTCCTCTACGATTTCCTGGAGCTGATCGTGGACAACGACCTGGCCCTGATGGAGCGCTACGAGGACGAACTCTCCCGAATCGAGGACGATATCCTCGCCGCCGAGGGCGAGGAGAACCTGATGCGCGTCAACGAGATCCGCAGCGACGTCCGCGAGCTCCTGGTGCACTACGAGCAGATCATCGACATGACGCAGGAGTTCGAGGAGAACGAGAACGGCTTCTTCAATGAGGACAACCTGCGCTACATCCACCTGTTCATGAACCTCATGGCACGCCGCCACGACTCCGCGGTCTCCCTGCGCGATCACACGATGCAGGTGCGCGACCTCTACCACGCGCAGCTGGAGGTGCGGCAGAACCGGATCATGACGCTGCTGACCGTCGTCACGACCATCTTCATGCCGCTGACGCTGATCGCCGGCTGGTACGGCATGAACTTCCGGTACATGCCGGAGCTCGAGTGGCACTACGGGTACCCGCTCGTCTTCATCGTGAGCGTCGTCATCGCGGTGTCCTGCCTGGTGTTTTTCAAGAAGAAAAAGTGGCTGTGAGGCCGGCCGCGCCGCGGCCGGCGCCGGGGTATCTTCGCATCTGCTGCGGGACCGGCCCCGCGGCCCGTGCGGGAGTTCGCACGCGCAGCCTGAAACAGACAAAAAGAAACACCCTCTCTGCATGGTGTGCTACCCGTCAAGAGGACAGTGAATAATTAAAAAGTTTTGTGCCGCCAGTCGAGCAATCGGCTGGCGGTATTCTTATGCTGCCAAATGATAGTTCTCATGGTATTCGACAGGAGTCATCAAATGAAGATTCCGCTGTATACGTTCTGTGTTGTAGTAGTGGATATAAGACTCTATTGCGTTAATTAAATCTGTTTTTGATATAAAGCGCTTTCTGTAGTACATCTCACGCTTCAGGATGCCCCAGAAGCCTTCCATCGGACCATTGTCAATGCAGTGAGCTACTCTGGACATGCTCTGCTTCATATGGTGTTTCTTAAGCCTTTCAGAGAACTGCTTGCTA
>JAFRUR010000008.1 GCA_017438775.1 Lachnospiraceae bacterium
ATGACCGGGTCGAGTTTCTGATCGCGCGCCCGTTCCACGAGGTCGGTCCCGTACTTCTCCAGGGTGTCGTAGGTGGCCTCCGGGTTGTCGCTGGTGACGCGCTGGTTGCCGCGCACCGTGGACAGGGCCTGCAGGAAGGTCTCCCGCGTGATGCCGTACTCGCGGAAAATGCCCTTGAGGACGGCGTTCGGCTCCTTGAGCATCGAGAGGAACAGATGCTCCACGGAGACGTATTCGTCCCCCATGCGCTTCGCCTCGTCCTCCGCGCCCAGAAGGGCCTTGTTCAAGGAGGCGCTCATGTACATCTTCGCGCTCTCTCCCGACACCTTGGGACGGCTCTCCACCGCGCGCTGCGCGCGGGCCATGATCTGGTCCGGGTTCGCGCCCGCCTTCTCCAGAAGACGCAGGATCAGGCTGTCCGGGAGCTGCAGGAGCGCCAGCAGCAGATGCTCCTGGTCGATCTCCTGATTGCCGTACTCATATCCCAGCTTTTCGCAGTTCTGCACGGCTTCGATCGAATTCTTGGTAAACTTCTGAATATTCATCACGGACCTCCTTTCGCTGCGCCGCGGGGCGCAAAGTCCACGTATTCCGAATAGCACAAGGCAGCCGGAGGCGTTCTTTCCCACCGGTTGTCATTTGTTCTATATCAAGTATAACAAGCAATCACCAAATGTCAAGTTCTTTTTTGTGAATTATCAGAAAACTGCTTTTCCACAGCTCACGCAGGCCATTTTTTCGTTACAGAAGCGGACTTCGGAGCGCGGCCGCGCGGGGATCCGAAACCCGATCGCGCGGAAATCCGGAGCGGGATCGCGCGGGGATCCGGAAAGAGGACGTTCTTCCTTGAAATCCCCTCCTCCCCCGTGATATGATAGCCGTTGCGGGCCGCAATGCCCCGAAAACACGCCATTTGCAACGCCCCGTTGCGGATCTTCCATGAAGGGTTGGTAGAGTGCAATGCCGAGATTTGATAGACTTGGCTCAACAAAAGCCAAGGAGGCAAACACGATGACGATCGGTGATCGACTGACAGAACTGAGAAAAAGCCGAGGGCTGTCCCAGGAGGAACTTGCGGCGCAGATGGCCCTCACGAGACAGACGATTTCCAAATGGGAACTGGGGCAGTCGTCCCCGGACGTCGAATATGTGATCGCCCTGTGCGACTATTTCGGCGTGACCACGGATTACTTATTAAAGGGCACCGAGCCCGAACCGCAGCAGGAGCGGGCCTCAGCGCCCGCCGCCGCGGCGCCGGCACCGGACCGCGCACGGACAGAGAAAAAGGAAGCCTATACCATGCTCTTCTATCTGGGGCTGTCCGTCGTCCTTCTGGCCGCCTCGGTCCTGCTGATCATTTTCGTGCTGTCCCTGATTCAGCCCTGGGAGACCTTTATCTACAACAGGCAGTACACGGGCTTTTGGGGCTACGTCCTCGGGCACGACGCCCAGGTCTGGGTCTATCTGATGTTCGCCCTGATCGCCGGGGGCGCGGGCCTGTCCGCGTTCAGCGTGATCAAAAAGCTGCGGGCCGCAGAGGAACCGAAGGCCTGAGGACCGCGCCGGGCAGGCGCGGCGCTTTCGCCTCTCCTGCGCAGGCCGCACGCCCTGCGAAATGCAGGGAAGCAGAACCTGAACCCCCTGCTGCTTCAAACGCTCTGACACAAAAACGCGGGCCGGAAGATCGATCTTCCGGCCCGTTTTCTGTCTCCTTTGGGCATCCCCCATTCGATTGGTTCACTTCTTTTCCCGCAGTGCGCGAAGACGCTCTTTCAGCATCGGGATGCCGTCGTCGACCCACCACCCCCCAGAGACCTGGCCCGAGGACATGCCGCCGTGCGCGTATTCCGCGGAGTAACACTTCGCGTCCTCCGTCAGCTCCGCGTGCATCTTTTCGCGGAAAATCGCGCGGATCTTCTCCTCCAGCTCCGACTCCGTCACGGAGATATCGTCAAAGGCGAAACGGCTCTCCAGCGTCCTCCAGAAATAGGGGTCGCCCCGCAGCCCCCACTGCTTCGGCTTCTCCCGGAAGATGTCGCTGACGAAGGGTCTGTTCTGCAGCCGGTGCGCGGTCTCGTAGATCTCCTGCTTCATCTCGAAGAAACCCGCGGCAGGCAGAGTTCCGGCCGGCTGCGCGCGCAGCTGCTCCTCCGCTTCTTTCAGGGAAAGCCGATAAAACGCGTCCCTGGCAGCCCCCGCAGGGATCTGGTCGGCATACGTGTGGATCGCCGCGTAGTACTGCGGGATGCGCTTCAGCTGCATCACCGGGAGCTTCCACTCCGGAATCGGGGCAGCGTCGGCATAGTCGATGTACTGCACCGCGCCCTTCTCCGACTGTTCCCGGCGCAGCTCCTCGCGGACCTCCATCAGGATCTGTCCCAGGTAATTGCTCCCGTTCCAGTTCGAGACGTCATTCCAGCCGGGGGCATGCAGGTTGATGCCGATGCCCCAGATCGTGTCTGACCCGGCGCATTCCGCCAGAAGCGCCGTCCCCGTCGCGAGCAGTTCCTCCAGCATCTCCGGGTTCTGCAGGAACTTTGCACGCACGCCGCGCTTCACAATGTGGCGGCAGTGCTTCTCCCACAGCGGACGGATCGCCGCGAACTGCGTGAAATGGTCCTTTCCGGCCAGGTCCTTGATCTCCTTCGGATCGGACGTCTGCATGATCTCCTTCTGTAGATCGAAGCGTCCGCCCAGCGCGACCTTCTGCGCCATCATATACTGCTCCGCGTTTTCGTACCAGACGCCCGCATACCGGAACCGCGACGCATGCCAGTTGCTGAAGACGCCGTACGGCTCCTCCTGCAGATGAAACCCGACGATCTTTTCGGCTGTTTTCACTTTCCCCGCGGCGATGCGGTCTCCCCCCATCTCCTCATAAATCTTCGTGCCGAGCCGCAGCATGTCCTCGTCCAGCACCGCAAACGTGACCTCCATGTATCCGCCGTTGTCAAAGAAGTCCCGACACGCTTTGAGCGCGACCCTCCAGGCCTGGTCCGCCGGATACCCGAAGATCCCGGCCGAGATCAGGGGGAGCCCGATCGAAGTGCAACAGTTCTCCTCAGCCAGCGCGAGCGCACGGGCATAGGCGCCGTAAAGCAGCTCCGGTTCCCCGTGCTTTCCGTCCGTCCACCGCGGCCCGACGGCGTGAATGATGTACTTCGCGCTCAGTTCGAACCCCGGCGTGATCACGGCCGACCCGGTGTCGCAATGCCCGATCTTCTCACACGCCTCCTGCAGCTGCCGGTATCCCGCCGCGCGGAAGATCGCGCCGCAGACGCCCCCGCCGGGCCACAGGTTCTCATTTGCCGCGTTGACGACGGCGTCGGTAAACAGATCGGTGATGCTGACTTTTTCAATGCTGATGGAATTCATGTTTTCACCTCCGCAAACACCGCTGCCGCTTCCCCTCCGGGATAGAGGCCGATGTGCTTTTTGAACGCCGCGAAGTGGATCAGGTTTCTCCCCTTTCATTATACCTTAAAGTGACAGTATCATCAACGCCATCCTCTTTCCCGTACCAATACCAAAAGCGCCGGTCCTGTGTCCGGCGCTTCCTTTTTTCTCAGGATATATTTGATTGATTTAGGGCCTCAGCTGCCCCCTCAGATCAAATGGATATACAGCCCGCTCCGCAGTTTGGGCTCGAACCAGGTGGATTTGGGCGGCATCAGCAGGCCGGCGTCCGCCACGGCCAGAAGTTCCTCCATCTGCGTGGGGCGCAGGGAAAAGGCCGCCGCGCCGGTCTGCGCGCGGTCCGCGCGCCGTTCCAGTTCCTGCGTGCCGAAGATCCCGCCCACATAGACGATGCGCGGGTCCGTGCGGGGATCGTCGATCTTCAGGAGCGGTCCCAGGACCTCCTCCTGCAGCACGGAGACGTCAAGGCTCCGCACGAGGGCTTCCGGGTCCGCCGCGGCCGCACAGGCAAGGGCTTCCGCGGCCTCCGGCTTCAGCGCAAGTTCATACCAGGTCCCGTCCAGATACATCCCGAACACGTACTTCTCCTCGGGGAGCACGGGCGCGTCCGCGTGGCGCACCTGGAACCGCTCCTGAAGAGCCGCGAGGAAAGTCTCCGGCGTCATCCCTGCCAGTCCCTTCACCACGCGGTGATACGGCAGGATGGAGAGTTCCTCCTGCGCGAACAGGACCGACAGAAAAGCCTGGCTCTCCGCTTCCGGTCCCTCTCCCGCCGCGCGCCGGCGCTGTGCCAGCCGTACGGCCGAGGCGGCCCGGTGATGTCCGTCCGCGATGTAGGTGCGGGGGACGCGCTCCAGGGCAGACCGCATGACTTCCACCGTCTCCGGATCGTCGATTCGAAAGCCGCGGTGCCGCACGCCGTCCTCGCAGGTGAAGTCGAACACGGGCTCTCCGGTCACGGCGCCCGCCTTGAGGGCGGCCAGTTCCGGCGTCTCGCGGTAGGCCAGGAACACGGGCCCCGTCTGCGCCGCGAGGGCGCTGATGTGGCGCACGCGGTCCTCTTCCTTTTCCGCGCGGGTGTTCTCGTGGCGGCGCACCACGCCGGCCTCGTAATCCGCGGCGGAGGAAAGGCCCACGATTCCGGTCTGGACCTTCCCCTCGCGGGTCAGTTCATACAGATAATATGAGGGGGCGGCGTCCTGCACGAAGGTCCCGTTCTGCAGCCGCGCCGCGAACAGGGCCGCGCCGCGCTCGTAGACCTCGGGGGCGTAGATGTCGGTGTCCTTCGGAAGTCCGGTCTCGGGCCGGTCGATATTCAGAAACGAGAGCGGTTTTCCCTCCACGGCCGCGCGGGCGGTCTTCCGGTTGTAAACGTCGTAGGGAAGGGCCGCGGTCCGGGACTCAAGGCCCGGGGCGGGCACCACTGCTCGAAACGGTCTCACGTCTGCCATGCTTATCTCCTCTGTCTGCGCCGGCCGCGCCGGGCTGCGGCCGGGCCTCCGCTGCGGACCGTGCTTCGGCCGCGCGGCGGCAGGCGCAGATTCTCTTCTTCCCTGCGGGCCGCGTCATGAATACACGCGCCCTTCCGGGCACAAAAAAACGGGGCGGCAGACCTTCCGCCGCCCCGCGGTCTTCGTTATCGGATCACACGCAGCCGGAACACGCCGTCGATCGCGGCGATCTTCGCGGCGCCCTCCTCGCTCACGGAATGGCCCAGCTCCATCAGCGTGTAGGCCAGGTCTCCGGAACCCTTGCTGCTCATGCCCTCGATGTTGACGCCCTCGGCTCCGAGGATGCCCGCGATCTGGGCGATGATGTTCTTCACGTTGTGGTGGAAGATTCCCAGGCGCTCGCCCTTGCGCGGCCCCAGGGTCACGCCGGCGTAGTTCACGGAGTTGACCACGTTGCCGTTCTCGATGTAGTCGCGCAGCTGGCGCACCGCCATCACGGCGCAGTTGTCTTCGCTCTCCTCCGTGGAGGCGCCCAGATGCGGCAGGGCGATGACCCCGTCCATCTCCGAGGTGCGGGCCGTCGGGAAGTCGGTCACGTAGCGGTGGAGCTTGCCCTCCGCCAGCGCGTCCGCGAGGACGTCCTCGTCCACCAGCGCGTCGCGGGAGAAGTTGAGGAGCACCGCTCCGTCCTTCATGCGGGAGAACGCGTCCGCGCCCACCATGCCCTTGGTCTCGGGCGTCAGCGGCACGTGCACGGTGATGTAGTCGCAGTCCGCGTAGAGCTCGCCCAGATCCTCCACATGCTTGATCTTGCGGGACAGGAGCCAGGCCGCGTTCACGGAGAGGAAGGGATCGTAGCCGTAGACCTCCATGCCCAGGGAGGAGGCCGCGTTCGCCACGAGGACGCCGATGGCGCCCAGGCCGATCACGCCCAGCTTCTTGCCCTGGATCTCGGTCCCGGCATAGTTCTTCTTGGCCTTTTCCATGGTCTTGCCGATGTCCGGCTCGCCCTTGTGGGCGTGCACCCACTCGATGCCGCCGGCCACGTCGCGGGCCGCCAGGAGCATGCCGCAGATGACCAGTTCCTTGACACCGTTCGCGTTGGCGCCGGGGGTGTTGAAGACCACGATGCCCTTTTCCGCACACTTGTCCAGCGGGATGTTGTTCACGCCGGCGCCCGCGCGGGCGATGGCCAGCACGGAATCGGGGATGTCCACTTCATGCAGGGAAGCGCTGCGCACCAGGACGCCGTCGGCCTCCGCGATATCGTCGGTCAGGGTGTAATCCGCAGAGAACTGCGCCAGGCCGACCTGCGCGATCTGATTGTAGCATTTGATCTTGCTCATGCGTGCTTCTCCTCAAACTCTTTCATGAAATCGACCAGCGCCTGAACGCCCGCGAGAGGCATCGCGTTGTAGATGCTGGCGCGCATGCCGCCGACCGTGCGGTGGCCCTTCAGATTCTCGAGACCCGCCGCCTTGGACTCCTTCACGAAGAGGGCGTCCAGTTCGTCGCTGCCGGTCACGAAGGGGACGTTCATGAGGGAGCGGTCCTCCCTGCGCACGGTGCCCTTGAACAGCCTGCTGCTGTCCAGGAAATCGTACAGGAGCTTCGCCTTGACCTCGTTCTTCTCCTTCATGGCAGCCAGGCCGCCGTTCTTCTCCAGCCACTCGAAGACCTTGCCGCAGATGTAGATGCCGTAGCAGGGCGGCGTATTGTACAGGGAACCGGCGTCAGCCTGTGTTTTATACTTACAGATCGTC
>JAFRUR010000055.1 GCA_017438775.1 Lachnospiraceae bacterium
CTCACAAACACCGATTTCAGCTGACAGTAACCGTTCAACTACCTTTACTTTTTCTGCCGGGTCAATCTTGCTTTTTCTGGCCATAGAAATACCCCCAGGTAGGTTTTATATTTCAGTGTCCTACTTGGGGGTAGCATATCATGGCCCGGAGGCGTTTCTGTTTTGTTAAGAGGTCACGGCCCGCGCTTTTCCGCGATCAGCGCAAGCTTCTCCTCCCGCGTCAGATGGTGCTTGATGAAGTACTCCCGCTTCTGCGCTTCGGTCCGGTCCTCGTACTCCTCGAAGTAGCTCAAGGTCACGGGAAGGCGCGAGCGCGTGTACTTCCCGCCGGTCCCGGCGTTGTGGGCGGCCAGGCGCTTTTTAAGGTCGTTGGTCCAGCCGGTGTACAGCGTCCCGTCCGCGCAGGTGAGGATGTAGACGTACTCCATTACAGCATCGCGTCGATCTTGGCGATGATCTTCTCTCCGGCCGCGGCGGACTTGGCCTCGGCATCCTCGAGGTTCTCGCCCTTCACGCCGTAGTAGAACTTGATCTTGGGCTCCGTGCCGGACGGGCGCACGCACAGCCAGGCGCCGTCTTCGAGCTCGTAGTAGAGGACGTTGGAGGAAGGCAGGCCGGTCTTCGTCTCCTCTCCGGTCACGAGGTCGTAGCGGGCATCCTTCTTATAATCTCTCCAGGCCAGGACCTTGAGCCCGCCGATCTCCGTGGGCGCCTCGTTGCGCAGGCCGTCCATGATGCCGCGGATCTTCTCGAGGCCCTCGATGCCCTTCAGGGTGATGGACCTCACCTCGTCCTTGTAGTAGCCATACTTCGCGTACAGATCCAGCATGGCATCCCACAGGGTCTTGCCCTGGGTGCGGTAGTAGGCCGCGGCCTCGCACAGAGCCATCACGGCCACGATGCCGTCCTTGTCGCGGGCGTGGGTGCCGATCAGGCAGCCGTAGCTCTCCTCAAAACCGAAGAGATAGGTGCCCTTGCCGCTCTTCTCGAAGCCCAGAATCTCGCGGCCGATGTACTTGAAGCCCGTCAGGACCTCGATCAGCTTCAGGCCGTAGGCCTTCGCGATGCCATCGCACAGGTTCGTGGTCACGATGGTCTTGATCAGAGCGCCGTCCTCCGGAATGCCGGAGATCTGCGCGGTGCGGGAGATCTCGTACTCCGCGAGCAGGGAGCCGGACATATTGCCGGTCAGGGCGATGTACTCCCCGTCGTGGCCCTTCACATAGACGCCCAGACGGTCCGCGTCGGGGTCAGTGGCCAGGACGATGTCCGCATCCTTCTCTTTGGCCAGATTCAGAGCAAGGGCAAAGGCCTCCTTGGCCTCGGGGTTCGGGTAGGAGACGGTCGGGAAGTTCCCGTCGGGCTTCTCCTGCTCGGGCACCACAAAGACGTTCTCGAAGCCGAGTTCGCGCAGGATGCGGCGGGCCGGGACGTTGCCGGTGCCGTGCAGAGGCGTGTAGACGATGCGGATGTTCTTCGCCTCGGCGGCGATGGCATCCCAGCTCTTGACCTGCTTCTTGAGCTCGGCCATGTAGGCGTCGTCCACCTCGGCCCCGATCACCTGATAGAGACCGGCCGCGACGGCGGCTTCCTTATCCATGGTCTTCGCGGAACCGAAGTCCGTGATGGCCTTCACGCGGGCCATGATTCCCTCGTCATGGGGCGGCGTGATCTGCGCGCCGTCCTCCCAGTAGACCTTGTAGCCGTTGTACTCCGGCGGATTGTGGCTGGCCGTCACGTTGATGCCGGCCGTGCAGCCCAGATACCGCACCGCGAAGGACAGCTCGGGCGTGGGGCGCAGGCTCTCAAAGACGTAGGCCTTGATGCCGTTGGCGGCCAGGCACAGGGCGGCCGCATCCGCGAATTCGGGCGACATGTTGCGGCAGTCGTAGGCGATGGCCACGCCCTTCTTCTCCGCGCCCAGCTCAAGGATGTAGTTCGCGAGGCCCTGGGTGGCCCTGCGCACGGTGTAATAGTTCATGCGGTTGGTGCCCGCGCCGATGACGCCGCGCAGTCCGGCCGTGCCGAACTCCAGCTCGGTGTAGAAGCGATCCTCGATCTCCTTCTCGTTTCCGGCGAGGGCGGCAAGCTCCGCCTTGGTCTGCTCGTCAAAAGCCGGTCCCGTCAGCCACTCTTCGTATGCCTTCCGATACTCCACGTTTTTCCTCCCGGTCGTATGATGACCTGTTTGCACCGGCTCTTTTCCGGCGATATTCTGCATGCAGTCTCCCGCGCCGTCCGGCGGGGCGATGCACAAGCACATTGCATCCGGGCACAACCTCCCGTGCCGTCCGCGGCTGCGGCGGCGGGACAGGGCCTGCCCTGAAAGGGATTATATCATATTCCCTTTCCACTTGCCAATCCGGGAACCTCGCTTTCCGGGAAAAAGGTGAGCGCAATAACGCGTCACTTCTGCGCCGCGTGACGCCGGAATGCTTCATCCGCGGGATTCTTTCCTTCCGGAGCCGCGCAGCGCAAAAACCGCAGGGGCTGTCACCCCTGCGGCCTGTCTTGCCTATTCTTTTTCCCGCATCCCGCCGTACAGCGCCAGAAGCTTCTCCTTCTCGTTCAGGGACGGGTCCTCCAGAACCGCCTCGAGAAGCGCGCCGAGTACCTCTCCCAGGTGCTTTCCGGGCTTCTCTCCCGCCGCGATCAGATCGTTTCCGGTGACCGCGAGGTCCTTTAAGGTCACACAGTTTCCCTCCGCGAGGATCTGCGCGTGCTGCGCGCGCACCTGCCCGATGGCGGCCAGATAGAAGGCCTGGCCCGCGGCGTCCTTGCCCAGGGTGTCGGCCCGCATCACCTGAAGGAGCGGCTCGAACAGGTCCTCGCCCACCTTCGCGAGGCCGCGGCGCACCGAGGCCGGGGTCCCGTCAAAATGAAAATCGTGCCAGAGGATCAGCGTCCGCACGCGGTCGATGGTGTCGTTGTCGAAGCGCAGGCGCCGCAGGATCTCCTCCGCCATCTGCGCGCTCACCTTTCCGTGGCCATAGAAGTGGTCATGGCCGTCCTCATCCACCGTGTGGGTGCGGCCCTTGCCGATGTCGTGCAGCAGCATCGTCCAGCGCAGATACGGTTCCGGAGGCACGTGCGGCAGGGTGGCCAGGATGTGTTCGTCCACGGGATAACAGTGGAATCGGTTGTTCTGCGGGACGCCCGCGATCTCCTCCCACTCCGGGAGAATCACTTTGTCCGCGCCGATCTCCCGCACCTGCGCGAAGCGCTCCGGATGCGGCGACGTCAGCAAACCCGTCAGTTCCTCGCGGATGCGCTCCGCGCTGATCAGGGACAGCCGCGGCGACAGCTCCTTCATCGCGGCAAAGGTCTTCTCTTCGATGTCAAAATCCAGACGGGCCGCAAAGCGCAGGGCCCGCAGGATCCGCAGGGCGTCCTCCGTGAAGCGCTCGCGGGGCTCTCCCACGGCCCGCACGATGCCGCGCGCGAGATCCTCGCGGCCGCCGTACAGGTCCACGATGCCGCGGCGCGGCGCATAGGCCATCGCGTTGATCGTGAAGTCGCGGCGCGCCAGATCCTCCGCGAGACTCGGGGTGAAGACCACGTCCTTCGGATGGCGGCCGTCCTCATAGACCCCGTCCACCCGGAAGGTGGTCACCTCGATGCTCTCGCCGAAGATGCGCACCGTCACCGTACCGTGCTTGATGCCCGTGTCCAGGGTGCGGTGAAACACCGCCTTGACCTCCTGCGGCAGCGCCGACGTGGTCACGTCCCAGTCCTTGGGCTCCTTCCCCAGAAGAGAATCGCGGACACAGCCGCCCACGGCATACGCCTCGTGGCCGGCCTCCTCCAAAAGCCGCAGCACGGCTGCCACCGCCCGCGGAAGCTGGATTCTTGTCGCTTCTCTCTCGTTCACGTTTTTACTCTTTCTTATGTGCCGGCCGCCCCCGGCTGTTCTCTGTCAGCAAGGCATATCGGGAAGGAGCCGCCTTGCGGCAGGCAGGAAACGGACTCTCAGGTTTTGTAGATCAGTTCCAGTGCGTTCCCGCGCACGGCGGCCTCCGCCTCCGCTCCCATCACGAAGGGAAGCATGGGCGGGACGTGGCCGAAATCGCAGCCAAAGACGACCGGCACGCCCAGGGGCGCGAGGATGTCCGTGGCCGCACGGTACTCGTCCAGGACGCCGAAGACCTGGCCCAGGGCCGCGAGGGGCCGTCCGATCAGGAATCCCGCCGCGGTGTCAAACCACCCGGCCTCGCGCAGCTGCCACAGGGCGCGGCGAATCTGGAACACATTTAAGTCGCAGGCCTCGAGGATCCAGATCACGGGGCCGTTTTCCCTCAGGAACTCCCTGGTCCGGTCCGCCTTCGTGCCGATCTGCAGGATGACGACATCGAGGCAGCCGCCCAGGAGCGCGCCCGACAGGCGCACCTCTTCCGACGTCTCCGTGAGGGCGCCGTCCTTCGGCACAAAGGTGCGCAGGACCTTCTTCTGCGTGAGGCGGAAGGGCCCGACGGGATCCTCTGCGCCGCGCGCATCGCCGTCCTCCGGCGCCTCGTAGAGAGGATAGCCGGCAAAGGCCGTCTTCGTGCCCTCCAGGAGGGCCAGGGCGTCGGTTTCCGTTCCCTCCCAGACCTTGCCGAGACCGGTCGCGCAGGGGCCGTAGATCCCCGGCACGCCGCGGATGGCCATCGGGAAGAGGAAGTTCGTGTTGTCTGAATAGCCCATGTACCACTTCGGCGGGGCCGCGGCCAGGGCGTCCAGATCCACGTGCGACATGGTCTCGCACATGAGTTCCCCGCCCCCGACCGAGAGCACGGCCGCCACGTCCGGATCGAGCCACGCGTCCGTGAGGTCCTTCGCGGCCGCGGCCGGATCCGTGCTGATGCCGATGCCGTCGCTCTTATACGTGCTGGGGTACGCCTTGATGCGGTAGCCGCGCTCCTCGAGCCTGCGGATCGCGGACGCAAGGCGCGTGATATACGGCTCGATCGTGGCCCCGAAGGAGGGCGCGACGAGCGCCAGGGTGTCGCCGGGGCGGATGGGCCGGGGAAAGTTCATCTTCATGTTATTTACCATCTCGTTTGACTATTGTTTTGCGGCGTCCGGAAAAACCGGTTCAGCCTGCAGCGTCTTCCCTCACAAACACACTCGCGAGCTCCGTGCTCACGCAGTGCGGGAACATGTCCACGGGCTGTACGGTCTTCAGGGCATAGCCGCCGTCCGCGAGGATACGGGCGTCGCGGGCGAAGGTCGCGGAGTTGCAGGAGACGTAGACCACGCGCTCCGGGCGCATCGCCAGAATGGTGTCCAGCACGGGGCGCTCGCAGCCCTTGCGCGGCGGGTCCACCACCACGACGTCTGCGCGGTAGATATCCGGGGCCTCCCGGTACAGGCGCGGCAGGACTTCCTCCGCGCGGCCGGCAAAAAACTCCGCGTTCGCGATCCCGTTCCGGACCGCGTTCCTGCGGGCGTCCGCCACCGCGGCCTCGGAGATCTCGTTCCCGAAGACCCGCGCGGCCTGCCTCGCCAAAAAGAGCGAGATGGACCCGGTGCCGCAGTAGATGTCCCAGACGGTCTCGCTTCCCGTCAGGGCCGCGAACTCCAGGGCCTTCCCGTAGAGCACCGCGGTCTGCGCGGGGTTCACCTGGAAGAAGGACGGGGAAGAGATCGAGAACGACAGGTCTCCGATGCTTTCCGTGATCTCCCCCTCCCCGCACAGGACGCGGGTCTCCGCCCCCAGAATCACGTTGGTGCGGGCACGGTTCACGTTGACGGTCACGGTCTTCATGCCGGGGATGCGCATCAGCTCGCGCGCCAGTTTTTCCTCGCCGGGCAGGCCCGCCCCGTTGATCACGAGGCAGGTCAGGATCTCCCCGGTGGCAAAGCCCTTGCGGATGAGGACGTGGCGCACCAGGCCGGTGCCCGATTCCTCGTCGTACGGGGCGATGTGCGCCCGCTCCATGTGGGCGCGCACCGTGTCCAGGATCTGCCGCTCCTCGTGCATGCCGATGCGGCACGTCTCCGTCTCGATGACGTCGTGGGTGCGGCCCGCGTAAAAGCCCATGCGGATCTCTCCGTCACGGCCGCGGCGCACCGGCACCTGCGTCTTCGCGCGGTAGTGCCAGGGCTCTTCCATCCCCAGGACGGGCTCCGCCATAACGTCCGCAAAGCCGCCCAGCCGCTCCAGATGATTCTGCACGCGGGCGCGCTTGAACGCGAGCTGCGCCGGATAGGCCATCTCCTGGATCTGGCAGCCGCCGCAGCTGCGGGCGACCGGACAGGGGGCCGCGACGCGGTCCGGGGACGCCTCCAGCACTTCCAGAAGGCGCCCGTAGGCATAGGTTTTCTTGTCCTTGATGAGCCGGGCCCGCACGGTGTCGCCGATCACGGCGTCCTTGATAAAGACGGGAAAGCCGTCGGTCTTCCCGACGCCTTCCCCGTGCTCCGTCAGATCCGTGATGCGGACCTCGATCTCTTCGTTTTTTCGAAAAGAACTCACTTTTTGTACTCCGTGCTCTTCCTGAGCCTGGATTCAAACAGCTTCTGGTAAGCCAGCCACTCGGTGCCTTCCGTGCCCAGGAAGGTCTCGCGCACGAGCTCGAGCTTCGCGTCCGTGTTGTCCGCCATGGACAGGGCCAGGGCCTCCGGAAGGGCCGGCTTTTTGGGAGAACCGAACTCGTATTCCCCGTGGTGGGCCAGGATGCAGTGCTTGATCTCCGAGGCGATGACCGGCGGGAAGTCCGGGAGGGAGCGGAGTTTTTCGTCCACCATCTCCACGCCGATCACGATGTGGCCGATCAGCTGTCCCTCGTCCGTGTAGTCGTTCTCCGGGAACACCGACAGCTCGCGCACCTTGCCGATGTCGTGCAGCAGGGCGGCGGCCACCAGGAGGTCTCGGTTCAGGAAGGAATATCGCCTCGCGTAGAAGTCGCAGAGGACAGCCACGCTGACCGTGTGCTCGAGCAGTCCCCCGACGAAACCGTGGTGGATGCTCTTGGCCGCGGAATGGCGGCAGAACTCCGCGAAGAACTCCTTGTCCTCCACGAAGAATTTCTCCAGAAGCGCCTTGATGTGCGGGCTCCGGACGGTGCCGATGAGGCGCGTCAGTTCCTCCGTCATGCTGGAGACGGTGTAGCGGGAGGCGGGCAGGTAGTCCGCCGGGTCGTACTCCCCGTCGCGGGCGCGCCGCACGCGCCGGATGTTGAGCTGGTTGACCCCCTGGAAGACCGTCACGTCGCCCTCGATGTCGATGTAGTCCATCGCCTCGAAGTTGTCGATGCCGCTGGAGAGATCCCAGATCTTTCCGTCCGCGGTGCCGGACTTGTCCATCAGGGTGAGGGAATAGTAGGTCTTTCCGGTCTTGGTCTTGGCGGCCAGCTTGGCCTTGCACAGGTAGATCCCGGAGACGTGCTCTCCGTCCCTGAGCGATAACAGCTGCTTCATGAATGCCTCTTTCTAAGCCGCGTCTGCCGCGGCGGATGCTCGTTTATCTCTCGCGGAACGTGACCGTGAAGGAGATGGGCGCATAGCCCTCGCGGCCCTGCCGCAGGATCTCCACCGGCGCCTCCATGTCCGGCGCGAAAGCGGCCAGCGCCTCCATGAGGTCGCTCGTGTTGCCGATGGTCTTCTCTCCCACGGAGACGAAGACGTCGCCCGCCTGCAGGCCCGCCGCAAAGGCGGGGCTCCCGGCCAGGACCTCCGTGATGACGAGGCCGGACACGGAACCGGCCGTCTCCGGGTCGCCCTCCATGACCGCCGTGCGCACGCCCAGATAGGCCGGATTCTTCCCCTGGCACAGGGTCTGGATGCGGACGCGCATGTCCGAGAGACCGAGGGAGCGGGTCAGGAAGCCGTCGCCGCTGCCGCTGTAGTGCGAAGTGAGAAGGCCCACCAGACGGCCCTTCTCATCCAGAAGGAAACCGAGGCCGCTTTTGGAGGCGCCCATGTCGGAGAAGAGGATCTGCGCGCGGGAATCGACGGAATTCTCCTCCGCCTGGCTGCCGATGATGCGCGCCTGCGCGCTGCCGTCGATGCCGTAAGGGCTGCCGACGGCCACCACCCAGGACTGCGCGGTGAGGGCGTAGGAATTGCCCAGAACGATGGGCTTCGGGCCGCCCTCCGCGAACTGTGCCTCGGAGGTGACGCGGACCACGGCAAGGTCGTACAGGTTATCCAGGCCGGCGATCTGCGCGTCCTCCCAGCCGTGGCCGGGGAAGCGCACCGCAAGGCGCTCCGCACTGGCGATGGGCGCATACGGCACCAGCACCAGCCAGCTCTGGCCGCTCCGACCCAGGATGACGCCGGTGCACTGGGTGCGGCGCTCCACCGTTCCTCCGAAGATTCCGGTCTCCGTGACGGTCTTCTGCACCGTCACGAAGGAAGACGCCGTGCTGTCCAGCAGGGCCCTCTTCCACGCCTCCGAACCCGCCGCCGGCGGCGCCTCGGTCTCCGGCTCCGTCGTCTCGGGCTCCGTGGTCTCCGCCTCCGTGGACTCCGCGCCCTCCGCGCCGCTCTCGTCCGCCTCCGACGTGTTCGGCACGGACGGGGCCTCGGTCTCTCCCTCCGTCGAGGGCTCCGGGTCCGTCTGCGGCGCCAGCGTGAACGCGGTGGTCTCCGGCGGGACGTCGGGCGTCTGCGTCAGCTTCTGGATGGCCCAGATGGTGCCTCCGGCGACGAGTCCGAAAATGAGTGCGGCAAGAGCGACCCACGCGAGCGCGCGGACCTTCTCTTTCCAGCTTCTGGGCCTCTTGATGACCTTTTCCTTGATAAAGCCTTCCGGCTTTTTCTCTTCGCTCATGGTATCCCCTAGTATAAAAGATTTATGTACATTTGGGAAGATTCGATGTAAAATGTTTACAAAGCATTCACAATTTCAAGGAGTCCCTTTTTCCATGAACGAACGCGCTCTTTCCGCACTGGAATACGATAAGATTCTCTCCCGTCTGGAGGCGCATGCCGCCACCGCCGGGGGCAAGTCCCTGTGCGCCGGACTGCGTCCCATGACGGCCCTTCCCGCCATCCGCGCAGCGCAGGCGGAGACCGCCGCGGCCTGCGACCGGGTGCGCCTCAAGGGCTCGCTCTCGCTGGGCGGGGTCACCGACGTGCGCCCCTCCCTGATGCGTCTCTCCGTGGGAGCGGCCCTCTCCGCGGGAGAACTGCTGAAGATCGGCCGTCTCCTCGAGGTCACGGCCTCCGCCGCCTCCTACGGGAAGGCCCAGGAGGAGGCCCCGCAGGACGCCCTGTCCGCCCTCTTTTCCGTGCTCACGCCCCTGCCCGCCCTGCAGCGCGACATCGAGCGCTGCATCATCTCGGAGGAAGAGATCGCGGATGACGCCAGCAGCGAACTATCCCGCCTGCGGCGCCAGCTCGCGGCGGCCCAGGCCCGCGTCCACGCGGAGCTCCAGTCCGTGCTCCAGAAGAGCGCGGAATACCTGCAGGATTCCGTCATCACCATGCGCTCGGGGCGCTACGTCATCCCCGTGAAGGCGGCCAACAAGAACATGGTGCCCGGCATGGTGCACGACCAGTCCGCCTCCGGCTCCACCTACTTTATCGAGCCCATGGGCGTCCTGCGCCTCAACAACGAGATCCGCGAGCTCGAACTCGCGGAACAGAAGGAGATCCTGCGCATCCTGGCCGAGCTCTCGGAGCGCGCCGGGCAGGAGGAGGACGCCATCCGCGCCAACTACGACGCCCTGACCGCCCTGGATTTCATCTTCGCCCGCGCCGCCCTGGCCCGTGAGATGAAGGCCGAGGAGCCGGTCTTCTTTGAGGACCGCCACCTCACCCTGAAGGGGGCGCGCCACCCGCTTCTGGACCCGAAGACCGTGGTCCCCATCGACCTGTCCCTCGGAAAGGATTTCGACCTTCTGGTCATCACCGGCCCCAACACGGGCGGCAAGACCGTGGCCTTAAAGACCGTGGGCCTGCTCACGCTGATGGGCCAGTCCGGCCTGCACATCCCCGCCTATGCCGGGTCGGAACTCTCCGTCTTCTCGGACGTGTTCGCGGACATCGGCGACGAACAGAGCATCGAGCAGAGCCTGTCCACGTTTTCCTCGCACATGACCCGCATCGTGGAGATCCTCCGCGACGCGCAGACCGATTCCCTGATCCTCTTTGACGAACTGGGCGCAGGCACGGACCCTGTGGAGGGCGCCGCGCTCGCGCAGGCCATCCTCTCCTCGCTCCACCGCATGGGCATCCGGACGATGGCCACGACCCACTACAGCGAACTCAAGCTCTTTGCCCTGCAGACCGAGGGCGTCATGAACGCCTCCTGCGAGTTCGACGTGGAGACTCTGCGCCCCACCTACCGCCTCATCCTGGGCATCCCGGGCAAGTCGAACGCCTTTGCCATCTCGCGCAAGCTCGGCCTGCCGGAGCACCTGATCGACGACGCCCGCGCCCTTCTCAAGGACCGCGACGAGGCCTTCGAGGACGTGATCGCCCAGCTGGACGCCTCGCGCCGCAGCCTCGAGACCGACAAGGCCGAAGCGGCCCGCCTCCGCGCGGAGACCGACGTCCTGCACGCCCGCCTCTCCAAAGAGAAGGAGAGCCTCGAACGCGAGAAGCGCCACATCCTGGAGGATGCGCGCGCTCAGGCGGCCTCGCTCCTGCAGGAGGCAAAGGAAGAGACCGACGCGATGATCGCCCGCATCACCAAGCTCTCCACGGACAAGGGCCTCAACAAGGCCCTCGAGGAGGAGCGCCAGGCGCTGCGCAAAAAGCTCGACGCCCTGCAGCCGCAGCGCGAAGAGAGAAAGGCCCCGGCCCCGCAGGGACCGGACGCCTTCAAAATCGGCGACGGCGTGCGCGTCCTGTCGATGGGGCTGGACGGCATCGTCACCGGCCGCGCCAGCGCGAAGGGCATGATTCCCGTCAAGATGGGCATCCTCAATTCCCAGGTCCACTACACCGACCTCGCGCCCCGTGAGGAGGAGACCGTCACCGGCGACGGCGTGCGCGCCCTCTCCGGAAAGCGCGAGCGCTCCGGCGCCAGCCAGATCAAGGTCCAGAAATCCATGAGCGTCAGCCCGGAGATCAACCTGATCGGCATGACCGTGGACGAGGCCGTTCCCGCCCTCGACAAATACCTGGACGACGCGTATCTCGCGCATCTGACCCAGGTGCGCGTCGTGCACGGGCGCGGCACCGGCGCCCTGCGCCAGGCCGTCCAGAAGCACCTGAAGGCCCTGCGCTACGTGAAGGACTACCACGAGGGCGCCTACACGGAGGGCGGCAACGGCGTGACCATCGTCGTCTTTGACACGAAGGAGGACAAGGCATGAACGAGAAACAGCGCATCCTGATCGTGGATGACGACGAGAACATCGCGGAACTGATCAGCCTGTACCTCACCAAGGAGCTCTACGCCGTCCAGATCGCCCACACCGGGGAGGAGGCCCTGCAGGTCTTTCCCGTCTTCGCGCCGGACCTCATCCTCCTGGACCTCATGCTCCCGGGCATCGACGGCTACCAGGTCTGCCGGGAGATCCGCCGCACGTCCCAGGTGCCCATCATCATGCTGAGCGCGAAGGGCGAGGTCTTCGACAAGGTCCTGGGCCTGGAGCTGGGCGCGGACGACTACATGATCAAGCCCTTCGACTCCAAGGAGCTCGTGGCCCGCGTCAAGGCCATCCTGCGCCGCACCTCCTATTCGCCCTCCGCTCCGGCGCCCGCCGGCGAGCGCCAGGGCAAGTTCGTGGAGTACCCCGACCTCATCGTGAACCTGACCAACTACTCCGTCATCTACCGCGGACACACGCTGGAGATGCCGCCCAAAGAACTGGAGCTCCTCTTTTTCCTGGCCAGCTCTCCCGGCCGCGTCTTCACCCGCGACCAGCTCCTCGACAACATCTGGGGCTATGAATACGCGGGCGACACCCGCACCGTGGACGTCCACGTCAAGCGTCTGCGTGAAAAAATGGGCGACCACCCCGACTGGACCATCACCACGGTCTGGGGCGTCGGCTACAAGTTCGAAGTCCGGCGTTGACCGCCGCATCCCTTTCGTTTGGAGGACACCGCCTTGCTGCGCTCCCTGTTCAGCAAATTCGTCCTGGGCTATCTGCTCTTCGGCGTGATCGGCTTTCTCGCGGTCATGGTGTTTTCCAATACCTTCATTTGGGACAACGTCGTCCGGACGGAGGCCACGGAGCTCTACCGGCAGGCCGCGGAGATCTCCGCGCAGCTCAGCGATTCCTCCGGCGAGGCGCAGACGGCCCTGGCCGGCCGCCTCGGGACCCTCTCCCGCGTCCTGAACGAGCGCACCCTCCTCATGGGCGCGGACGGCAGGGTCCTCTACGACTCTGTGACCATCCATACCGGGCGCACCATCGACGCTTTTGACCCCCTCGAATGGTCCGCCGGCTACCGCCTCGATCACTTCTACGGGACCTTCCCCGAGGAGCAGCTCTCGGTCTGCCTCCCCGTGGTCTCGGGCCCGTCCCGCTCCGGCTATCTTCTCGTCATGAAGCCCGCCGGGGCCCTGCGCTCGCGCTTCAACGAGATCGTGAACGGCGCATACTTCGTGTTCTTCCTCGTGTACGGCCTCTCCCTCCTGCTCCTCTTTCTCTTCCGCCGCATCGTCACCCGGCCGCTGCACCAGATCACGCAGGGCTCCGAGCGCTACGCCCGGGGCGAGCTTGACACGCCCATCGGCCTGGATCGCGACGACGAGATGGGGCGTCTGGCCAAGACCCTGGACCTGATGGCCCAGAAGGTGGACGAACTGGACGCCTCGCAGCACCGCTTCGTCGCCAACGTCTCCCACGACTTCCGATCCCCGCTCACCAACATCAGCGGCTTCCTGGAGGCCATGCTGGACGGCACCATCCCCCCGGAGGGGCACGAGCGCTACCTGCGCATCCTGAAGAGCGAGACCGAGCGCCTGACCGGTCTCACCCAGAACCTGTTAAACCTCCACGCCGCCTCCGACCGCACCGGGTATTACCTCAATGTCACGGTCTTCGACATCAACGCGGTCATCAAGGCTGTCTGCGAGAGCTTCGAGGGCGCCTGCGAGGAGCGGCGCCTCAGTTTTGACCTGACCTTCGACGCGAAGGAGCGTCCCGTGAGCGCGGACCTGGGCAAGGTCCAGCAGGTCCTCTACAACCTGATCGACAACGCCATCAAGTTCTCCCCGCAGGGCGAGACCATCCTGATTGAGACCTACGAGGAGGGCGAAAAGGTCTTCGTCTCCGTGCGCGACAACGGCATCGGGATCCCGAAGGAATCCCTGCCGCGGATCTGGGAGCGCTTCTACAAGACCGACGCCTCCCGCGGCCGCGACAAGAAGGGCTCGGGCCTCGGCCTCGCCATCGTGAAGGAGATCATCGACGCCCACGGCGAGCAGATCGACTGCATCAGCACCGAGGGCGCCGGCTCCAAGTTCACCTTTACCCTGCCTGCAGGGGAATAGGCCTGCCTGCAGGCCCTTCTTCCTGCGCACCCGTCTTTTCTCGCTTCGGGAGCTCCTGTTCTTCCCTGCCCCGGTCCGGGGCGGTCCTGCTCTGAAAAACATGGAGGTCAGCATGAAAAAGCGAATCCTGTCTCTGGTCCTGAGTCTGATCCTCGTCCTCACCGCTCTCCCGTCCTCCGGCCTTGCCGCGGGATCCTCCGAAGCCCCGGGCGAGGGGGAAAAGCTCGGCTACGCCATCGAATACGTGAACGCGACCTTCCTGGGAGAGACCGCGGATGTCTCCCGGCAGGTCATGGAGATCGACGGCGGCATGGTGGAGCCCATCCACTTCGCCTGGGATTACACCCGCTACGTGAATCTCACCTTCGGCCTCTGCCAGATCAGCGGAGAGCAGGTCAGGGAGCTGGCACAAACCGCGGATGACCACGTCAGCGTGAACGCGGACGAGTTCGAGACAGGCTGGCCCGTGTACCTGGACATCTTTGCCGGGGACGACGGCCGTCTCCTCTCACGGGAGCCCCTGGGCCTCCGGATCAACAAGGGGCTGGTGGCGTCGCGCACGCCGGATAACCTCCAGGCGGAGTTCCAGTCCGGCCTCAAGCTGGACATGAGCCATCTCCTGCCCGGCATGGAGCTGGACGTGCTGCCCTTCCTGATCCCTGTGACCGTGAAGACCTACTCGGACGGCGCCATCCGGATCGGCATCGGCGTCAATTCCACCGATGTTGACTTCTGGATGAAGGCCGGCAGCGGCGAAATGCCCGAGGCGCAGCTGGCAAGCGATCTGGAAGAGCTCTTCTACGGGGACCCGCACAACCTCGACTACAAGGCCCGGGGAAAGAGCATGGGCGTCATCGTCCTCTTCTCCGGCTGGGCCGAGGGCAACGTCAACACCACCGACCCGATCAAGGGGCACATGGAGATCTTTATCGGCACGGGCTTCGACGTCACGAGCCAGTACGGGATCTTCACCTTTGAGCTCACCCTGACGGGCGGCGGCCAGGGTCTCTTCGACTTCTCCTTCAACTTCGATGAGGAAAACAGCAAATACAATTTCAGCGCGGACGAGATCCGCCTCGGCCTCAAGGGCGGCCTCGAGGTCTACGGCGGCATCGGCTGCTGCCTGGCCTCTATCGGCGTCTACGGCGCGGCGTCCCTGGCCTACCAGGAGCGCCTCTATCCCGACGCGGAGATCGAGCACCTGATCCTGGCCGGAGAAGTGGGCCTCAAGGCCAAGCTGTTCGGCAAGGTGATCGCCTGCTTCAAGATCGTCTCCGGGAGCCACGACTTCGTCTTTGACAAGAAAAAGGCGACCCTGCTCTCGCTCGCGGCGGACGAAGAGGAGATGCGGCAGTTTCTTCTGGACAGCCGCTATGCGGATCAGCCGGGCGTCCTTCTGGAACCCGGAGGGAGCTTTACCTGGCACGGGGAGTTCGTGGAACGGTCCTCCGCATCCAACCGGCAGGAGGAGGACCCGGATTTCTCGCATCTGCTGGCAACGGACATAAACCCCGACAGCCACGTGCAGATCGTGAGCAGCGGGAGCCGCGCCTTCCCGGAGATGAGCCTCGTCTTCCTCGGATACGATCAGAGCCGCGCGCGGGGCAACCGCTCCTCCCTCATGGCCTCCTACTACAATATCAGCCATGAGTGGATCTCCGAGCCAAAATTCATCGCCGATGACGGCACCGCAGACTATAACCCCGTCCTCTATGCCGGAAGCGACGGCCCGGCCTACCTGGTCTGGGAAAACGCGAACGCCGCCGTCCCCGGGGACGCGTCCCTTGCCAGGATCGCGGACATGACGGATCTGTACATCTCCGAATGCGTCACCTCGGCCAACTGGCATTCGCAGGAAAAGATCACGGACTTTGCTGGCACCGGGGTCTATGCGACCGGCGCGGCCATCGCCGTCACGGACAAAGGCGAGCCCGTGGTCGCTTACTATACGAACAGCACGGACGACCCGGCCGGCCTCTCCGGCGGGCACGACCTGTATCTGGCAACCCGGGGCGCGGACAGGAAGTGGACCAGTGAGAAGTGGGTCACGATCAACGGCGCGATGGACCGGATCAGCGTGGCGCGCTTCGGCGAGGGTTTTGCCGTTGCCGCCAGCTGGGAGGAGGAGGGCGAAAAAAAGACCGCTCTCTTCCGGAGCGGAAAAATGATCTGGGAGAAAAAGGGCGCCTCCTCTGCCGCCTTCCTCGGCATGGGCTACAGCGACATGCGCCTCACCTGGTACGAGGACGGCAGCGTCAAAATGATGTCCTCTGCCCTGAATGAGGAAGCCCTCACCCCCGAGAGCATCAACGTCCCCAACGGCGACTACGAGATCTTCGGCCATCTGGGCTCCTCGACGGTCATGATCCTGAGTTCTTCCATGCTGGACAAGAGGGCCACGGCCTTTGCCTTCATCAGCCGCGACGGCGGCCGCACCTGGGGACGGTCGGATCTCTCGAAGATGGACGAGTACGCCTATGTGAGCCACATCAGCGCGGCCTATACAGAGGAGAACGAGCCCGTCATCGTCTACAGCGTCCAGAACTACACGGTCAACGTGGACCTCGAAGAGACCCTGGCCGTCCTGGACGGAGACCTCTCCGCCGTGCCCGAAAGCGACCCTTCGGATAAGCCTGTGCAGTTTCTTGTGGGTCAGGACGACGAGCGCTTCACCGACACCCGCGCGGACCTGTACATCTGCGCCCGCGGCGCGAACCGCCACGTCACCTTCGACGGCAGCAAGGCCCTGGACGTCGGCGACAACAAGCCGGGCGGAGATGCGAAGATCCGCCTGACCGTGCGCAACACCGGTCTCTACGAGGTCAGCGATGCCCGCATCCTGTGTGACGGCAAAGAGGTCGGAAGGCTCTCGAAGACCTTAAAGCCCTGGGACACCGAGGACGTCGAAGTCTCCGTCAAGATCCCCATGAACCCCGGCGCCACGATCCAGGAATACACCTTCGATCTCGTCCTGCGGGACGACGGGACGCCCGACAGCACCGTCACCGTGCCGGTCCCGGAGGGCTATCTCTCCGCGAAGATCTGGCACTCCTTCCAGTTCGGCGACGAGTCCGTGAAGTTCACGGTCACCAACCACGGCTATACCGACAAGACGGCCCGGCTCGTGGTGCGCGACGAGGCCCGCGGCGTGACGCTGGAGGAGCGCACCATCCACATCGACGGCGGCTGGCATCTGGACAGCGCCTTCAAGGCGAAGGACCGCGTCTTTGCCAGGGACGGCATCGAAAACGTGACGCTGTTCATCCTTCTGAACGGCGAGGACACCGATTCCCCGGAAATCTCCACGAACCGCGTGAAGTCCGTCGTCCCCCTGCCCGAGATCTACGGGCAGGAGGTCCCCGATGGCGTCGAGAAAAACCACCCCGACGGAACGGAATCCTCCTCTGTGCCGGAGAGCTCCGCGCCCGCCCCGTCGGGCGATGGCTCCGGACGCAGCCTGCCGCCGGCCGCGGCAGCGGCCATCGTCGTCTGCGTCCTTGCGGCGGCGGCCCTCTGCGCCTTCCTCCTCAGAAAGAGGCAGGGCGGAGGCCGCGGTCCGGACGGGCCGCAGGACCCGCATGAGATGTCCGGAGGGCCCGCTCCCGCACAGCCAGAGGAACCCGCACCCGGAGCCGCACCTTCCGCAGAAGAGATGCCGGAGGCCGCAGAGTCCTGCGGCGAATGATTCCGGCCGGTAAACGCACCTGCCGTCCCGCTTTCACGAATCACAGCGCCGGGCCCCCAGAATGGGGGTCCGGCGCTGTTTCGGTCAGAAGACTATTTTGATGACAGGGGCATCGTGCGCACACGAACCTGCGTGACGGGGACGCAGGGACGAAAGGCGGGCCGCAGAGCCCGCGCCCCTCTTATGCCCCTTCCCGCTGCAGCCTCTCCACAAACCGCCTCACGCGGCCGAGGGCCTCTTTCAGGTTGTCCAGGGAATAGGCGTAGGAGATGCGGAGGAACCCCTCTCCGCAGGCGCCGAAAGCCGTGCCCGGCACCACCGCCACCTTCTCCTCTTTGAGGAGGCGCGTGGCGAATTCCTCGCTCGTCAGGCCGAGCTGCGAGATTTTCGGGAAGAGATAAAAGGCGCCCAGGGGCTCGAAGCAGGGCAGGCCCATGCCGCGCAGCTCGTGGAGGCAGTAGCGTCGCCTCTGGTCGTAAGCGCGCCGCATCTTCGCGATCTCGTTGTCTCCGTTCTTCAGGGCCTCCACGCCCGCATACTGGCTTGTGGTCGGGGCGCACATGATGGCGTACTGGTGGATCTTGAGCATCTCCTTCAGGAGCCACGCCGGCGCGGCGGCATAGCCCATGCGCCAGCCCGTCATCGCATAGGCCTTGGAGAATCCGTTGATCAGGACGGTCCGCTCCCGCATGCCCGGCAGGGAGGCGATGGAGACGTGCTCTCTGTCTCCGTAGGTGAGCTCCGCGTAGATCTCGTCCGAGATCACGAAGAGGTCCTTCTCGATGACGACGCGGGCGATGTCCTCGAGGTCCTCGCGGGTGAGCACAGAGCCGGTCGGGTTGTTCGGGAACGGCAGGACCAGAGCCTTGGTGCGCTCCGTGACCGCCTCCTCCACCTGGCATCCCGTCAGACGGAATTCGTCTTCCTCGCGCAGGGAAAGAATGACCGGCACGCCCCCGGCGAGCACCGTGCAGGGCTCGTAGGAGACGTAGCTGGGCTGGGGAATCAGGATCTCGTCCCCGGGATCGATCATGCAGCGCAGGGCCAGATCGATGGCCTCCGAGCCGCCCACCGTGACCATGATCTCGTTCTTCGGGTCATACGAAACGAGCACGCGCCGCTCCAGATAGCGGGCGATCTCCTCGCGCAGGGCGGCGAGGCCGGAGTTGGACGTATAGTGCGTGTGCGCCCTCTCGAGGGAATAGATGCCCGCCTCGCGCACCGGCCAGGGCGTCGGGAAATCCGGCTCGCCCACGCCCAGCGAGATCGCGTCGGGCATCTCGCTTACCACGTCGAAGAACTTGCGGATCCCCGACGGCTGGAGAGAGGTCACGCGCTTTGACAGCGGGTCTCTCATAACGTCACCGGGATCCTTTCGTCTTTTTCGCGCGGCGCCATCACCGTGCCGTCCTCTTTGTACTGCTTCATGATGAAGTGCGTGGCCGTGGAGAGCACGCCGTCGATGGTGGCCAGCTTGGAGGAGACGAACTGGGCGACGTTCTTCATGGTCTTGCCTTCCACGATGACGGTGAAGTCGTACGCGCCGCTCATCAGGTAGACGGACTTGACCTCTTCGTACTGGTAGATGCGCTCCGCGATGTTGTCGAAGCCCATGTCGCGCTGCGGCGTCACGCGCACCTCGATCAGGGCGATGACCTTCTCCTCCGCGACCTTTTCCCAGTTGATCAGGGCGTGGTATCCGCAGATGACGCCCTCCTCTTCCATGGCGCGGATCTCCTTCTGCACGGCCTCCTCGGGCTCGCCCAGCAGAATGGCGGCCTCCGCGGTGCTGACGCGGCTGTCTCTCTCCAGCAGTTCCAGGATCTTCTCTCTCACGTCTCTCTCCTCTCTCCGATGTCCGGATTTGCAAATGCCGGAAGAGGCCTTATGCCTCTCCCGGCCAGATCGTTTCGTGTTCCGTCAGGGCGCCTTCCGGCCGCCCGGAGCCGCAGGGGGCTTTAGTTGCCGCCCTCTCCGCCTTCTCCGCCTTCTCCGCCGTCAGCGGGCTTGGTTTCCGGCGGCTTCGTTTCCGGGGGCTTGGTCTCGGGCGGAGGCAGGGGCTTGGTGCCCACGTAGACCTCTCCCTGGAGGGCCTTGTAGGTGTCCGTGTGGAGCTTGATGCTCTCCGTCAGCTGGCCGTCCACGTACACGTTCTTGGTCAGGGAGGCGACCACCTTCGGGTAGGACTTGTGGGCCGTGCGGCGCTGTCCGACATACATGTTGGGATTCGGCGTCTCTTTCATGCCCGGATCTTCTTCCGAGATCAGGGTGGAGACGTATTCCACGCGCCGGTTGGACGGACGCGTCTCTTCTCCATAGATGTTGTAGATGACCTTGTCTCCGGAGACGTAGCACTCGAGGTAGATCGGGACTTCAAAATCGTTCCGGAACTTCAGGTCCTTGTAGTTCGCGGACATGGCCGCGTCCATCGCATAATCCGTGTACCAGATGACGCGGGAGTGGGGATAGCGCTCCGTCACGGTGACTTCCGCATCCAGCAGGGCGCCGTACATCGTGGTGGCCGTCTGGCAGATGCCGCCGCCGTATTCGTCCGAAGAGCCGCCGTTTACGTATTCCGCGGCCTTCATCCAGCCGTTTTCTTCATTTCTGGGGCCGAGGAGCTTGTTCCAGGAGGCCTCTTCTCCGGGCCAGAGCACGGTGCCGTTCGCGTATTTGCTGCCCAGCGTCACGTTGTGGACGCGGTTCTTGTTGCCCATGTTGGACATGATCGTCACGCAGTGGCCGATGCGGTCCTTCACGCGCTCCAGAAGTGCGCTGTCGTGAACGGGCTGCACGACGTCCACCGTGGCCGACACGTGGATGGCATCCTTCTTCCAGGGCTCGGTCAGCGCTTCCAGAAGGCTCTTCTTGGTCTCGGTCGCGTTCAGGGCTTCGCCCGTGGAACTTTCCTTGATGATGAACTTGCCGTCGGAACGCTTGAGAGAGCCGTCCTTGGGCTCGTAATCGAAGGCTGTCAGTTCGTTTTCCACGAACTTGTCGATGGCGAAATTGTCGTAGACGATCTCCAGCGGATAGACCTTTTTTTCGTGGCGGAGCTGCTCGTAGGACTTGTAGCGGGTGATGACGGAGCCGCCGCGCCCCAGCAGGGTCGCGTCGTGGATGACGTCACGGTTGACCCACTTGAGTCCCAGTTTTTCCAGGGAGATGACGACGTCGTGGCCGTTCACGTCCACCGTGACCGCCTTGAGCCCCTGCTCCTTGATGAAATTCTCCACCACCTTCTCGGCAGCATCTTCCTTCAGGCCGGAGATGTCGATTCTGTCCACAAAGACGCCTTCCGCGATGGACAGCTGATCCACCGGCACCTGATCCGCGCGGACGACGGCGCCGGGAAGTATGGTCAGAAACAGTGCGAGCACAAATCCCGCCAAAAGTTTCTTTCCTCTCACGTTTTGCTCCTTTTCTTTCGAAAGTCCCGCCCGGGGGGCGGTTATATCAGGTTTCGTTTCCATGACAGGAAAACATAATTCTCTGCATATATCATATCAGCCTTTTTTATGTAATGCAACCGCACCGAATACGATTTAATGAAACTGAAAAAGAAAATTCAGAAATCGATGATTCTTTCGATTTTGCGCCGGTACGCCAGACTGATCACCAGGGCGACCGCCTCCGCCAGAGGGAAGGAGATCCACACGAGGTCCACGTTTCCGAGCAGAGAGAACAGATACGCTGCGGGCAGAAGCACGGCGATCTGGCGGATCACGGAGAGCCAGAGGCCGAAGAGGCTCCGCCCCAGCGCCTGGCTGACCGAGACCGTCACGATGTTGAAGCCGGCCAGCATAAAGCAGAGGCTGATGATGCGCAGGGCGGGAACGCCGATCTGCATCATCCGCTCCGAGGCCGAGAACAGCAGGAGAAGCGGCCGGGGAAGCAGCTGGAAGACCAGCGTGCCGAACAGCATGATGCCCTCGGCGTAGAGCATGCCGTACTTCATCGCCTCGCGGATGCGCTCGCGGCTGCGCGCGCCGTAGTTGTAGGCCACAATGGGAACAATGCCGTTGTTCATGCCGAAGACAGGCATGAAGACGAAGCTCTGAAGCTTGAAATACGCCCCGAAGACCGCCGTCGCCGTCTCGGTGAACGAGAGCAGGATCTTGTTCATGAAGAAGGTCATCACGGAGCCGATGGAAGCCATCACGATCGAGGGCACGCCCACCCGGTAGATCCGCGCGATGATCCCGCCGTCCGGCCGCAGATTTTTCACCGAGAGACGGATATCCGGGTTCTTCCGCAGGTTGAACACAAGGCCGAGGGCGAGGGACAGAAACTGCCCCGCGACCGTCGCGACCGCCGCGCCCGTCACGCCCATGGCCGGCGCGCCGAACAGGCCAAAGATCAGAATCGGATCCAGGATCATGTTGGTCACGGCGCCCGACATCTGCGTGATCATCGAGAAGACCGTGCGCCCCGTCGCCATCAGCAGGCGCTCCGTCATCAGGGCGCCCATCAGGCCGATGGAGGCGGTCGTCACGACCCGCGTGTAGGCGATGCCGGCCCGCGCGATGTCTTCGATATCCGTAAGCGAGGCGTAGTACAGCTCCGTCAGGAACAGGCCGAACAGCAGGAAGATCAGGCTGCTCGCGACGGCCAGGAACAGGGCGTTGCCCGCGGTCCGGTCCGCTCTGTCGAAGTTCTTTTCCCCGAGGCTCCGGGACAGGAGGGCGCTCACGCCGACGCCGGTACCGGTGCCCACCGCGATCATGAAGTTCTGCACCGGGAAGGCGAGCGACACCGCGCTCAGCGCGTTCTCCGACAGGCGCGCAACAAAGATGCTGTCCACGATATTGTAGAGGGCCTGCACCATCATCGAGAGCATGATCGGTACAGACATTGTCACAATGAGCCGCGGGACCGGCTCCACTCCCATTTTATTTTCTTTGCGTTCCACGGCTTTTCTTCAGCCTTTCTTTCACATTATTTGACTATCCTACACCGCCCGGGCGGGCAAGTCTACCTGTTTTTTCGAAAGTCCGGGGAATCGTCCGTCCTTCCGGCCCGGGAGGCCGCCCCGAAAAACATCTGCCCGCCCCGCCGGCGTCTCCTTCTTGTCAGTTTCTCTGCCTTATGCTATGCTCGACCCGGAAGCACCGCGGTGCGGTCTTTCAGAAAACACGCGATTCGAAAAGGGGTGCGGTATGAAAAAGAGACTCCCGGCGCTCGTCCTCCTGCTCGTCCTGGTCCTGTCCCTGACGGCATGCGGCGGCGACACCAAGGCCAAAAAGTACACGGAATACGTCGAGGCCGTCATGAACTGCAGCTACAAGGGGCAGTTCGACGCCTACACAAAAAGCCGCGGCCTGAAGGACGACAACAAAGAGGCCAAAGAGGTCTATGAATCCACAGCGGAATTCTACGCCTACCAGCTCATGAACTACACCGAAGTCGAGTACGAGTCGGTGGACGACAGCGTCGTCGAAGCGTTTATTGAACTGGCAAAAAAGGCCCTGCAGAAGACCCGCTACCAGGTGGAAAAGGCCGAGAAGGCCGGCAAAGTCTATCACGTGACCGTGAAGATCGACCCCATCGACTTCAACGACATCCTGATCGAGCCGGCCAAAGGGGTCGCGGCGGTCTACAACGAAGGCGTGGATGCCCTCAGCGAAGACGCCTCCGAAGAGCAGCTTCTCGCCCTCGAGAACGAATACGGCCTGAACATGGCGGCGGCTCTGATGCCCGTCGTGGACCAGATCGGCTACAAGGAAACGAAGACCAGGATCGTGGAGATCCAGGAGGACAAAGACGCCTTCGGCCTGAGCGACGAGGACTGGGAAGAGATCGACAACATCGTCGTGGATATGGACTGAGTGCTTTTTGCACGAAATTGCACAGGACCCCCGCCGCCGCGGGGGTCCTGTTTATTGGGTCACCCCGCGCGGCCGTTTCGCGGACAATCGAGTAGGAGGCGGTCGGTAGACCGCCGACCTCTCACACCACCGTGCGTACCGTTCGGTACACGGCGGTTCAATCAACTTAACAAGTGACACACCTTACGGTGTAGTAGTCCAACATAGAGATTAGTCCGAAATC